>JAHELW010000168.1 GCA_024643985.1 Myxococcales bacterium
ACGAAGTAGTTCGGGAGCGCGTTGCCGACGATGTCGAGGCACGGATCGAAGAGCAGCTCCTGCTTCAGGATGTAGCGTACCCGCAGACCGTACGGGCGCTGCACGAATGTGCACGGGAGCAGTGTATCGAGAATGCTCGCATGTCGAATCATCAGTATGGAAGGACCTGAAGCCGCTTCGGCTGCGCCCTCGATCTCGATGCGCAGCTCGAGCAGCCGCTGTGCCGTACGCAGGTTCATGGTCGCCCACCACGCTTGGAGCGCGTAAAGCGCCTCGTTTCGTTTTTCGACGTCGCGATGCACGAGAAAGACTTGAGCGACCCGGATCAGCGCGATCAGCTCGAGGCCGAAGTAGAACCAGGCAAACACGAGCAGACGAAGAAGAATGAAGGAGCGTTGCCGCATGGCCCCGACCACCGCCGCACCGACGAGCCAGAGCGGACCGAGCGCGGTGAGCAGAAGCCATCCGAGCGCGTAGATCGCAATCGTGACCGTCCTTCGGCCAGCTCGACCCTTTTTCTTCGGCTTGACCTTCACTCCTCGAGCATGCCTTCGAGCGCGGTCCAAAGCCGTTTGCGTTCATCCTCACTCTCGGGCGCGCCGAACCCTCGATGGGTCGGACGAGGCCTGCGATCGTGCCAAAACAAACCGGTCTTCCGTCCCGCTTCTTCGGACGCGCACAGCCAGACGATCGTATCGGCTCCCTGCTCGGGTGTGCGCAGCAGCGGCTTCGTGAGCTTGTAGAACTGCGGCAAAGAGCTCGAGACGCCTGGCGTGTCGGCCCAGCCCGGGTGCATCGAGTGCGCCACGATCCCGCGCTCGCGAAGCCGTTCCGCCCAGAGCTCGGTGAGAATCACCTGGCCGCGCTTCGTCCGCGCGTAGGCGATCGCGCCGTCGTAGCCGCCTCGGCTCATCTGCAGGTCGTCGAGCCGAATGCGCTGTGTGTACATGCCACCCGACGACACGTTGATGATCCTGGCGGGCGGCTCGAGCTTTTCGATCATCAGGTTGGTGAGGAGGAAGTGACCCAAGAGGTTGGTTGCAAACGTCGTTTCGAAGCCCTCGACGGTTTCCGTCCGTTCGCCGAGCAGAACGCCTGCGTTGTTCACGAGCAGGTGAACAGGCGGCTCGATACGGGCAACGAGATCGCGAATCTCCCGCATCGAGCTCAGGTCTGCGATCTCGGCGCGCACCTCGCGGCTGGTCTCCGAAGTGATTTCTCGAACGACGCGTGCGGCCTTGTCGGGGTTGCGCCCGACGACGATCACCGTGGCGCCGAGCCGCGCGAGCTCGCTGGCGGTGACGCGGCCGAGGCCGGACGTCGCTCCCGTCACGACCGCGACGCGGCCGCTCAAATCGGTCTCGATCGGCGGGTGCGGCCGCAGCCGATACCCGAGGGCGGTGTAACCGACAACGGATTTGTCCAGTAGCGAATCCAACATGAGGCCCTTCTAGCGCTCCGAAAGACCCGGGCAATGCTGCTTCCGGGAAGAACGCGTGCGCGGCGCGCGTTGATCGATCCAAACTCGCGGGGTCGACAATTTGGAGGGGTGATCCATCGCTGTTAGCTTCGCGCAGGGCATCACCCATGGGGGCAAACCGAGCGTTTTTTGGGGCGGCAATCGTCTGTCTGGTGACCGTCCTGTGTCCGGTCTCCTGGGCGTTTGCGCAGACGCAGGCGCCCCCTGGCGTCTCAGGCTCCGGAGATCCGGCGCGGATCCCGACCGAGGATACGCTCGAGACCACGTACGGGCTCGGCATGGGAAGCGGTGCGCGTGCAGGCGCGACTGCGGTGTCGGCGCTCGCCTACAACAACTCGAACATGGCGGCGACCTCGACCTATCACGTCGAGGCGTTTTCGCAGATCGTCCCCGGCAGCAAGAGCAACGGCGGCACCTACTGGACGGTGGGAAGCTCGATCACCGATTCGACGACCGCCCAGAAGCTCGCCCTCGGCACTAGCTTCCGGGGCGTGTTCAGCGGACAGGACCGGCGTTACCAGGGCTGGGACTGGCGCACGGCCATTGGCGTGCAGGCGATTCCCCAGCTCGGCATCGGCCTCGGCTTTCGCTGGGGGCGGCTGCGGTCCGACTGGGCCGACGGCGAGCGCGTCGGCCCGTCCTTCGACGGAATCACCCTCGACGCATCGATCACCATCACACCGCTCCCTTGGATCAAGATCGCGGGGCTCGGCTACAACCTGATTCGAACGTATTCCGTTCTTGCTCCGCAAATGGCCGGCGGCAGCGTCGCGCTCACTCCGGTCGAGGAGTTCACGATCGGCGGCGACATCCTCGTCGATTTCACGACGTTCGACCGAAACGAGATCATCGCCGGTGGGGGGCTCACCTACATCGCCGGTGAGATGGTTCCGCTCCGGTTCGGGTATCGGCGGGACCGCGGCCGAAGCCTCAACCAGCTCACCGCGGCGATCGGCTTCAACCGCAACAAGCTCGCCATCGAGACTGCGCTTCGTCAGGACATCGGCGGTCGCAAAGAGACCTACCTGCTCTTCATGTTCCGCTACGTCGTTCAGTAGCGGTCACTTCGCGCTTCGGGTCATGCCGAAGTGCACGAGGCCGGGCATGTGGCGCCCGGCGAACGCACCGACTTTGCCGTGCCCGGTGAACGTGTATTCGCGCTTTCGTTTCGCGACGGCATCGACCATCACGCGCGCCGCCTTGTCGGCGGGCCACATCAAGTTCTTCGGCCGTCGATCCTCGCGCTGCGGATCGAAGCGCCCTTGGTTGTCGACCTGCGCAATCTCGCTTTCGATGTAGCCGGGGTGGATCGTCGTGCAGGTCACGCCGCTCCCATGTAGCTCCGCAGCGAGCACTTGGCCGATCGCGCGCACGGCGTACTTCGACGCCGAGTATGCGCCGAAGCCCGGAGACACCACCATCGAGGCAACGCTCCCGATCAGCGCCAGCCGGCCCTTGCGCTCGCGGAGGTGCGGGATGGCGTAGCGCGCCGTCATCGCCAGCCCAATGACGTTGACGTCGAGCTGCCGGCGCCAGTCCGCGGCCGAGAGCTTTTCGACGCGGCCGGCCACCGAAAAACCGGCATTGGCCACCGCAACGTCGAGCCCGCCGAGCGTGCGGACGACCTTCTGCACGGCCTCGGCCACCGAGGCCTCGTCCGTGACGTCGCAGCGCACCGCGAGGGCTTTGTGACCCTTTGCCTCGAGCTCCTGCACGACCTCGAGGAGCCGCTCCTCACGCCGGCCGGAAACCGCTACGGTCGCGCCTTCGTTGGCAAACTGCTCGGCGAGCGCGCGGCCGATCCCGCTTCCGCCGCCCGTGATCCACACGACCTTGTTGTCGAAACGTTTCGCCATCTTCCGCGCCTAGCACCTCACCAAGCGAGCCGCCACAGCGCTACTCGCCGCTCGGATCGACCGCTTCCTCCGTCGCCGCACCGGGGTCGGTGGCCCAGCGTGTGAGGCGCGCGAATCGGCGGCCGGCGGCGTCGGCGAGGTCGACGTCGAGCCGATAGAGGCAGGGCACGACCAATAGCGTGAGCAGCGTCGAAAACGTGAGGCCGTAGACCATGACCTGCGCCATCGGCGCCAGGTGCGGGAGGCTGTCGACGGCCAGCGAGAGAGGGAAAAGGCCGGCAATCGTGGTGATACTCGTCAGGAAGATCGGCCGGAGGCGCAGTTTCCCAGACTCCACGATCGCTTCGTCGAGCGTCATCCCCCGGCCGCGCCGCTTGTTGATGAAGTCGACCAGGACGAGGGAGTCGTTGACGACGATGCCCGTCAGCCCCACCGCGCCGACGAGGGAGATCAAGCCGATGGGCTTGGCGCTCAGGAGGAAGCCTCCGCAGACGCCGATCAGAGACAGCGGAATCGCCGCCATCACCACCGTCGGCTGCGAGAAGCTCTGAAACTGCGTCGCGAGAATCGTGTAGATCAACAGCAGCGCCACGACGAACGCACGAAACAGCGATTCGATCGATTCCTGCGTGTCCTCGAACTGCCCCCCGTACTCGAAGCGAATGTCGGGATTTGCGGCTTCGAGCGAGGCGAGCTCGTTTCGAAGGCGCGTGTTGACCTCGCCGCTGTTCGTCACCGTGTCGTCGATGTTCGACAGCACGCTCACGACGCGCTTCTGCTGGTAGCGCCGGATCACGCCGGGTCCCCGGCCGTGCGACACCTCGGCGATGTCTTGAATGGCGATGCGATCGCCGTTTGGTGCGATGAGCTGGAGCGCTGCGATCCGGCTCGGGTCGCGGATTGCAGTCTCTCGAAGCTGCACCACGATGTCGATCTCGTCGTCTCCCTCTTGAAGGGTAGCGACTGGCGTCGCGCCGAACGCGCTGCGAAGCCAGCCCGTCACCATCTCGGGCGTCAAACCGTGAAGCGCGGCGCGCTGCTCGTCGACTTTGATTTGAAGCTCCTGCTTGCCGAGCTCGTGATCGTGATTTGCGTTGCGGGTCCCGGGGGTCTTCCGAACCTCGGTGAGAACCTGCTCCGCGAGCTCTACGAGGCGTTCGTGCTCTTTGCCGCGAATGCGAACGGCTACCGGTGCCCCTCGCGGCGGGCCGGGACGAACCTCGACGATTTCGAGCCGCGCCGGTCCGACGACGTCGTCGTAGAGCGCGCTCACCTGCGAGACCAGGTCCCGCCCGGCGTGAAGGCTCGTGCGCTCGGTCTTCGGAACGACGAACACGCTGACCATGCCCATGTGATCGCCCGTGGTGATCCCCATGTCCGTGCGGGTCATTCCGCGAACCGCGACGGTCGCCTCGACGTCCGGACTGTCGAGAGCCTGAATGCGCGCATCGAGCTTTGCCAACAGCGCCTCGGTTTCTTCCTTCGAGGCGTCGGTTGGCATCCGAACCCGAACGTCGAACATGTCGGGATCGCCTTCGGTTAGAAGAATGACGTCCTTGATCGACAAGGTGACGCCGATCATGAGCGCACAGAGCGCGTATGCCCCCAAAATCACGGTGCCTCGGTGATGGAGCGACCAGCGCAGCACGCGCTCGTAGATCGCGAGAGTGCGCGCACCTGCCCGCTGCAAGCGAGTCTTCGGCGGCGTCGATGCGCCCGTCGGATCGACCCGTGGATGCGAAAGCTTGCCAAAATCGGCCATGTGGCTCGGAAGCACGAACATCGCCTCGATCAGCGACGCAGCGAGCGCTGCGACGACCACCTTGGGGATGATCGCGAAGAAATCGCCGAGCACGCCCTCCATCAAAAGCAGCGGAAGAAACGCGGCCCAGCTGGTCAAGGTGGACGCGACCACGGGCCAGAAGACTTCCTGCGTCCCGACGACGGCAGCCCGCCGGCGCGGCATCCCCTCTTCCATGTGACGATAGATGTTCTCGATGATGATGATCGCGTCGTCCACGACCACGCCCAAGCAGAGGATCAGCGCGAGCAGCGACATCATGTTGATGGTGATCCCCATCACGTTCATCGCGATGACTGCGCCCGCGAGCGCCACGGGGAGCCCGATCGCCGCCATCGTCGCGTTTCGAGCGCCCACGGCCACCCAGAGCATCAAGAGAACCAAGACGAGACCCGCCGCCGCGTTGGTGTAGAGGGTGCCGAGCGAATGCTCGACCTCCGCCGCCGCGTCGCCGAAGAGGTCGATGCTGACGCCCGGAGGTAGCGTCGGCAGAAGCTCGTCGACCAGCGCGCGTACGTCCTGGCTGATTCGAACGCTGTCCGCCTGCTCTTCTTTTCGGACGGTCAAGACGATTGCGGGCTCGGCGTTGACCCGACCGCTGTACTTGCCCGGAGCGAAGGTATCGCGCACCTCCGCAACGTCGCGAACGCGTACCGAGCCTCCGCCGGGATCGGGCCGAATGACCACGTCCCCGAGCTCGGCTGCGTCGTCGACGCGGGTCATCCCGCGCACGAGACGGGCGTCACCCTCGCCCTTGGTGGTGCCCGCTGGGACGTTGGCGGCGCGCAGGCGAAGGGCGTTGGTCACCGCCGTCAGGGGAAGCTGATAGGCGGCGAGCCGGTCCGGATCGACGTCCACACGGAGCTCGCGATCCCGGATGCCGTTGCGCCAGGTTCCCGAGACTCCGGGCAACCGCTCGACGCGATCGGCGAGGTCCTTGCCGACCTGGCGCAGCACGACTTCGGGCACTTCACCCCGCACCGCGACTGCAATCGTCGGGAAGTCGACCTTGAACTCGCGAACCATGGGGCGTTCGGCGTCGACCGGGAGATCATCGATGCGATTGACCTCGTTCGAGACCTCCATGATCGCGCTCGTCATGTCCTCCACGTCGGAGTCGAACTTGAAGCTGACGTAGGACACGCCCTCCTTCGACGAGCTCCAGATCTCGTCGATCTTGTCGACGTCGCCGACGGCGTTCTCGACGGGAATCGTGACGAGCTGCTCGATTTCTTCGGGCGAAGCGCCCACGTACACCGTCGTCACCGAGCCCCAGCCGGTTGGCATCGTCGGCAGCGATTCGCGGTGCATCGCGCTCATGACGAGGCTCCCGACGATCACCATGGAGATCGCAACCAGATTGACGAGCACGGGCTGGCGCACGGCAAACGCGGGGATGCTCATGGCGCGTCTTCCGGTGAGCTCTCTTCGTTGGCCGCCGTGGCCCTGTCTTCCGGAACGACGCGTACCTTCGAGCCGTCGACGACTCTCGTCACGCCTTTGCTGACCACGGTCTCGCCGGCCTGAAGGCCACGGACGACCTCGGCGCGGCCGCCTCGAACCGAACCCAGCACGATCGCTCGTCGCACAGCGACCCCGTCCTCCACGACGTATATGTGTTGGCTGCCAAACCGCTCGAAGACCCCGTCGAGCGGCACTTGAAGGGCTTTCCGCGGCTCGCCGGTTTGAACGGAAAACCTCGCCACGAGCCCGGGCCTGAGCCGGCCTCCATGATCGTCGAGCTCGATCTCGACCGGCAGCCGACGCGTTCGCGGGTCGATGACCTCGCCGACCCGCACGACACGGCCGGCGAACGATTCACCCGGGCGCGCATATACCGAGATCTCTGCTTTGGATCCGACTGCCACGTCGAGCGCTTCCCGAGGGTCCAAGAGCACACGCGCCTTGAGGAGCGTCGTATCGGCAAGCGTGAGCAGGGGGCTTCCGGGCGCGAGGTATTCCCCCACCTCCACGGCTCGCTCGACCACCGTCCCGCCGAAGGGGGCGCGTACGACCGCCTCGGTCAACCCG
>JAHELW010000169.1 GCA_024643985.1 Myxococcales bacterium
CCTGGTGGCGCTCGATCGACGACGGCGGCAACCCGGACCTGATCTGCCTAGGAAAGGCGCTTGGCGGCGGCCTCCCCATCAGCGCGTGCATCGGCAGGCTCGAGGTGATGCAAGCGTGGGGGACGCCCGAGCGCGAGGCGATTCACACCGGTACGTTCTACGGAGACCCGCTCGGCGCTGCTGCAGCCATCACGACGCTCGAGTTGATCGAGCGAGAGGGCTGGGTTTCGCTGGCCGCCGAGCGCGGGAAGAAGCTTGCGACGGCACTCCGAGCGGAAGGGCTTTCAGGCTTGATCGAAGTCCGAGAGGCGGGTTGGATGCTGGGGCTGCAGCTCGAGGGCGAGCTTCGAGCGCTGGGAGTCGTGCGCGACTTGCTCGAAGCGGGCTATCTCGTGCTTCCCGCAGGCGCGAAAGCGGACGTGATCCAGCTCGCCCCCGCCATCACGATCACCGACGCGCAGCTCGAGGGTTTCGTCGCCGCCCTTCGAGGCGCGTTGGAGAAGCCATGAGCACGCGCGACGCGTTTGCCCGGCGCATTCGGGCGATGATCTCGGCGCTCGAAACCGGAGAGACGGTCTCGGAGGCCGCGCGAGACACTCTCATCGAGGAGCTCGCGAGCTGGCAGTCTGCTCGAATCACGGCGTACGGCCGGCTTTCACGTACGGGAAGCTGGCCGCCGGCACTTCCGACCGACGTCTTCCGCTTTCGAAGAATCGCCGCGCACCCAGAGGACGAGGACGTCCGCGTCTTTCGGAGCTCGGGAACGACCTCGTCGGAACGGAGCGTGCACGTATACCGCGATCTGTCCCTCTACGACCTCGCGGCGCGCACGGCCGCGCGACACATGCTGTTTCCAGACCGGGAGCAGATGGCGCTCGTCATCCTCGCGCCAAACGAGCACGAGGCGCCGAACGCATCGCTCGAATACATGCTCGCACGATTCTCCGAGTGGTTCGCGACGACCGCAGCATGGGTCTGGACGAAAGGCGCGCTCGACCTCGAGGGTCTCGTCGCCGCCCTTCGCGAGGCCGAATCGACCCAGACGCCGGTCGCTTTGCTCGGGACCTCCTTTGCCTTCGTGCACGCGGAAGACGGGCTCCGTGGGCAGGCTTTCGAGCTCGCCGAGGGTAGCCGAATCATGCAGACGGGTGGCTACAAGGGCCGGTCGCGGCAAGTGGACCGCGCCGAGCTACTCGCGTCTCTCGCGGAGCGCTACGGCATCCCCGAGCCGTACATCATCAACGAGTTTGGAGCGACCGAGCTCAGCTCGCAGATGTACGAAACGACCCTGCGCGAGTCGATCTACGGAGGCCCGGGTACGCGGCGCTTGTGGGTTCCGCCATGGGTTCGGGCAACGCCCGTCGATCCGGAGTCGCTCCAACCCGTGGAGGGCGACGCGGTGGGCCTTCTTCGCATCGACGATTGCGCGAATCTCGACTCGGTCTGCTGCATTCAAACCGCCGATCTCGCGCGTCGCGAAGAAGACGGCATCGTGGTGCTGGGCCGAGCGCAGGGGTCCACGCCGCGCGGATGCTCGCTGGCGATGGATCTCGCACTGGGGTCGTCGTGAACGACGACGCGCGGACCATTCGCGATCGAAGCCGACTCGCGGCGAGGGCCGCCTCGGCGCTCCGCGAGGCGTCCCTGGACGAAAGGATCGCGTGGCTCGTAGCCACCGCAGAGGCCTTGGCGAAAGAGGTCGAGGGGGCGCGCGCGCATCTGGCCGAGGAGACTGGGCTGAGCGCCCCCATGGTCGAGTGGGGTGCGCGTACGACGCTCGACTCCATCCAACCGGACACGCTTCGGCGAGTGGCCGACGCCGCGGGACGCTCGAACGGCGGCCCGCTGTCCCTGCTGGCCGTCGTCCTCGCCGGCAATCTGTTCACGGCTTCGATTCGCGCCGTGTTCGTCCCGCTGCTTCTAGGCGTGCCCGTGCTGGCCAAATCGGCTTCCCGAGAGACCGCGTTTGCTTCGATGGTCGAGCGAGCGCTCGAGCGCGCCGATCCGAAGCTCGGCGAGTCGATGCAGCTCGTCGTCTACCGCGGAGGTGAAGTGGAGCCGGAGGCGGCGCTGCTCGAATCGGCCGGTGCGATAGCGGTCTACGGCGCGGACGAAACCGTCGATGAAATCCGAAGACGGCATCCCGAGGTGCCGATCATCGCGCACGGACACGGCGTGAGCGCCGCGTACTGTAGTGCCGACGCCCTCACGAACGAACGCCTCGATGACACCGTGCGTGCGTTGGCACTCGACATCTGCGCCTATGACCAGCGCGGATGTCTGTCGCCGCAGATCGTCTACGTCGAAGAGGCTCCTCACTGCCCAGTGGACACATTCGCGGAGCGCTTAGCGACGAATGGTCTCGAGCCGATGGGCCGTCGGCTGCCCCGCGGTCCGCTGCCGATCGACGTCGGTGCAGCTCAGGCCCAGTGGCGCGGGCTGGCCGAAATCGAAGGCAATTTGATCGCTGGCGACGGATTCTCGATTGCGATCCGCAGCGCTGCCGACCCGATTCGGTGGAGCCCCGGGTACCGAAACATCTCACTCGTACCGGTGGCGGGAGCCAAGAACGCGGTTGCCTCGGTCGAGCCGCTCGGTGCGAGCCTCAAATGCGTGGGCGCGGTTGCCGAGTCACTCGAAGATCTGGAAGGGCGCCTTCGAAGAAGCCGTGTCTCGAGCGCATACGCATGCCCGCTCGGCTCGATGCAGACACCCGCGTTCGACGCGCCCGCGGACGGGAAACCCGTCTGGCATGGGCTCGTCCGCTAGACGCCGATGAACAAGCGCTGACCGAAGTTGCGCTCGAGCTTCGCATCGAAGATCTTCGAAGCCGCGCTCTCGATGTCGTACTCGATCCGCTTGAACTCGAACGTACGAGTATCGCTGTCGTACACCGTGTAGCTCGCGCGATTGTCGTAGTCGCGCGGCTGACCGACCGACCCCACGCTGACGATGTATTTGGTACCGTCCTCGAGGACGAAGTCCTCCGGAGGCAGCTCCTCCACCTCTCCTGGGCGAAGGGCGAATACCTTGCAGAGATGGGAGTGGCCGATCAGCGTGATGTGGCCGAGGTCGTCCCAGATCGGTAGGCACTCTGCGGCTTGGTCCGGAGCAAAGATGTACTCGAACTCCTCGAGCCGGACGGGCGAGCCGTGACACAGGTCGACTCTGACCTCGTCGAGCACGTGCTTATAGGGCAGCTCTTTCAGCCAGGCCATGTTCTCCGGCGTCAGCTCCCGCGCGTGAAGATCCAGCGCCTCGCGGGCTGCCTCGTAGTAGTAGGAGTAGTCCATTCGCCCCGCGACCGCGGCGTCGTGGTTGCCGAGGATCGTGACCTCGGCCACGTCGCGGATGATGTCGGCGCATTCGTTCGGGCTGCCCCCGTATCCCACCACGTCGCCGAGGCAGTAATAGACGTCGATGTCCTCCGTCGAGTAGGCGTCCATCACGGCAGACATGGCCTCGAGATTGGCGTGAACGTCGCTGAATATGCCGAGCCGCATGATTGATTCGCTACCTAACCCGAATGCTCCATGGTACACGATAGGCTGGGCTCGGTCGAAGACCCGTGCAGCCTAGAGAGGCGGCCGAGCGCTGCCCAGTTCGCCTCGACCTGCTCCTCGCCGAGCCCGTGTTCAGACGTGCCGGGCACGGTTTCGGCAAACCGCCGGCCGAGCGATTCGACGAGCGATCTGGAATCCGGCGCCAAGCCGGAGCGTACGGCCTGTGAGAGCAGCGTATCCGACATCGCCAGTCCGAACCGCACGCCGTCCCGAAGGATCTGCTGTCGTGCAACCTCGAAAACGTGCCGGGGGATGCTCTCGACGAGAAGCGCTTGGTCGATCCGCTCGGGCGTCATCCAGGCTTCGAGCGCACTGAGCCTCTCGAGCGCTGCCAGCGCGGTCGTCGCATCGTCTCGCACGACGAAAGGATGTTGGACGCGGCCGATCGGGAGAGGAGCGAGCCGGCATGCATCGACGGCGAGCCGCCAAGCGGCGTCGGAGCCAAGCGGCGCGCGCTCGGTCCGCTGTAGGATCATCCCTGCATTCGCGGCGCGTGGCGCTTCGACGCGGAACGCCCGCTCGAGATTTCGTCGATCGTCCAGGACCACGACCGAGGCTCGAAACTCACGGCGTAAAAGCTGGAGGATCGACCGATCCGCCGAAGGCGCGGGGTTCAAGAAGGCGCGGCGAGTCGCCCCCGCACGCGGGTCGACCAGCGCCAGGATACAAACGGGAACGTGGTCGACCGTCTTCAACTGAACGCGCAAGTCGCTGCTGGACTCCGCGAAGGCCGCTCTCTCATCGGTCGCGAGCCGAACGAACATCCAAAGCGCGCCGTCCTCGAGAAGCACGGCCATCTCCCCGTCGGGCCGCTGCCAGAACCCTGCGTGGGGAAGGCGACCCGCGAGCCCCGGGTCGTAGATCGTGGCCGGCTCGGACCGCCCGACGGGCTCGAGCTCGTGCACGTCGACCTCCATGCGCTGCGCGTCCTCGAGGTGGCGAGCTAGGCCCTCACTCCCGTACACGACCTCGTGATGACGGACGTAGGGTGGAACGGTCGCTTCGTCTTCCATTGCGAAGCGCTCGAGCAACTTGGCTCGCTCCGAAAGCTCGCGGGCCCTCGCGTCTTGCGGGACGACGAGCACGAACTGCCGCGCGGAGGGGTCGTGAAAGACGAAGGGAACTTCGACGAGCTCGCCGTCGTCGAGCCGATGGAGCGTGCCATTCAGCGCTGGCTCTCGGAGCTCGGGCTGCTCGGCTACGTTGACCACTCGAAAGACCTCGGCCTCGACCGGTGTCCTGCCGGGACGAAACACGCGGACACGCTCGGTTCGGGTACGGCCCGAGGACCCGGTGTAGGGCCGGTCAGACCCCTTATCCGATGATTGAATCAACGCGGTGCCCACCTCGTGAGTACCCGATCGCCCCGCGTATGGCCAGTTTGGGGAAGCACGCTATCGTGCGGACGATGCAGACGGAGAACGCGGTGATGGACCTCACGGTGGCGTGCGTGACCTCCGTGAAGAACGCGACCGGGCTCGAGTTGGATCTGACGCAGGACACCCTCCCCGTTTTGGACCACTACGCGAAGCTCGCTGACTCGCCGCGAGACGAGGTCGCGTCGCTGTTGGCCCCCATGTGTGGCGCCTACTTTGGGGAGCTCGTTCGCAGGGAGCTCGGCGATGGCGCCTGGGAGGTCGACCCGGACGACTACGCGCGATGGCGGCTCACCTTCGAGCGCTGCTCGCTGGCGTTCAACCCGTTGGGCGTGGCTCTCGAGGTCCTGCTCGGACAGGAGACGCAGGATTGGGGGGCTCATCTCCAGACGGCGCGGGCGGACGCGGTACGCGCCAAAGCCTCGCTCGAGGTGTTCGGGGACGTTCGCGACACCGACTTCTACTCCTTCTCGGTCCGCTACGAAGCCATCGAGCAGGCGTACCGGGCTTTGCTGAATGATCCCGGGGGCATGAACCCAAAGGGTTGACATGCGTCACGCGGCCTCCATATTTGCCCAAGCTCCTGGAAACACTAGCGTTTTCAGTATTGAACGTGACTTCAGAGACAGCACCAGTCGACGAGCCCGGTTGTGACGACCTGTTGACGACCGGAGATATGGCGAGGCTCAGTGAGAGCACGCTTCGCACGGTGCGCTTCTACGAGCAGGAGGGCTTGATCGAGCCCGCCCGCCGGAGCGCATGCGGTCACCGGCTGTTTACCGGTCGCGAGTTGATGAAACTCCAGTTGGCCCTAGACCTCCGCGAAGCCGGGCTATCTCTGCAGGATATCAAAGACCTATTCTGCCTCAAGTCCGACTGCGCTTGTCCTGAAGAAGCCAGCAACCGGATGTCTCACGTGTTGACAGAGCAGATCGACACCATGCAGCAAAAGATCGCGAAGCTCCGGAAGCTGCGAGAGGAGCTGACTGCCATGGTGTCCGTGTTGACCGAATGCCAATCGTGCGAGGAGAGGAACTTCCCCATTGCATGTGAGAGCTGCGACGTGCTCGGAAGCCCGAGTCTACCGAGAGCGCTGCAGGTGCTCTGGCACGAGTGCAAGTAGGCGAGCCCATGGAGTGGCAACCCAGCACGCCGCTGTCGGCCGATGAGCTGGCCAATCTCCCGGTCTTTCCGCTGCCGAGGGTGGTCTTCTTTCCGGGTACGGCGCTGCCGCTGCACCTGTTCGAGCCGCGGTACACGCGCATGGTGGAGGAGTGCCTGGACCGGGGCTGCACGGCGATGGCCGTAGCGCTCTTGGCCCCCGGCTGGGAGGACAACTACGAGGGCAATCCGGACATCTACGAGATCGCGGGCGCGGGCCGGATCGTCGCTCATCAGGAGCGCGCCGACGGCACTCATGACCTGATTCTGCATGGACTGAACCGAGTGCGCCTTCACGAGCTTCCGAGCGAAGGCAGGCCCTACCGGACGGCGCGCGCCGAGCCTTTGCGAGATTCCGGCAGCGCGACGGCTTCGGACATCATGGCAATGATGGCGTGCGCTACGCGCGTCGCGGCCAAAGTCCGCGAGCGACAGCCGGATTTCGCGCTTCAAGTTTCTACCGACCTTCCACCAGCACGCGCGGCCGATGTCATCGCAGACCAGCTCGTCGTGAGCCCGGAGGAACGCCAGCGGGTTCTCGAAACCATCGACATCAGCAAGCGCATCGCCCTCGTGACGCAAGCGACGGCGTCGCTGTTGGCTCAGCTCTCCGAGGCACACGCCCCTTCGTGATGCTCGCGCCCGCACATCTGCAGCCCGCCACTCGGATCCGTGCTGGTTCGGATGGTGAGGCTTGGTGGCGTGTGGTACCGAGATGGTTCGAATGAGTGCATCGAGCAGTCACGACCTCACCATCGAGCGGTACGCGGAAGCACAGCTGCCGACGCGCTTCGGCCTCTTTCGTGTCGTCGTGTACCGCGAGCTCGGCGCCGACAAGGAGCACCTCGCCGTGATCGCCGGCGAGGTCGAGGGCGCTGAAGACCTGCTGGTTCGGGTTCACAGCGAGTGCCTGACCGGCGAAGTGCTGCACTCGCTCAAGTGCGACTGCAGAGATCAGCTCGACCTCGCGCTCGAGCGTATCCAGCGTGCCGGAAGCGGAGCAGTGCTCTACCTCCGGCAGGAAGGGCGCGGCATCGGCCTCGGCAACAAGATTCGTGCCTACG
>JAHELW010000170.1 GCA_024643985.1 Myxococcales bacterium
CGCAGCCGCCCGCAAAGGGCCTGCCGCCCATCCGAGAGCGAGCAGCACGACGGCCAATGAAATCCGCTTCACAGCCAATTTCTGTCACGAATCCAGCTATGTTCTACCCAAATGCAGGCAGCCACGCGCATCGCCGGCCTTCTTTTCGCGGCATTCTGCCTGGCGGCGTGCAGCCGTCACGGCCAAGAAACGACCGCAGCGGAGCCCAAGCGGGCCGCGCAGCACCCTTCGCCGATCCCCGACGACCGAGCTCAGCTCGTCACCGTCGTCTCCAACCACTGGACCGATTTTCGCGCGACGCTCCGCCGCTACGAACGCGAACCCGGCGAGAAGTGGCGGCAGGTCGGAGCGCCCGTCGATGTGGTGCTTGGACGCGAAGGCTACGGCTGGGGTCGAGGGCTCCATGGAAACGGCCGGCCCGACGGACGCCCCGGCCCCCTCAAGCGCGAAGGCGACGGCCGGTCGCCGGCCGGTGTCTTCGAGATCGGCACGGCCTATGGATACGCCTCGGCGCGACGGGATCTATCGGTCCCCTACGTGCAAGCTACCGCCGACCTCCGATGCGTCGACGACCCGCACTCGGACCACTACAACCGCATCGTCTCGACCGCGGACACCGAAATCGATTGGAAGAGCGCCGAGCACATGCGGCGCGACGACGACCTCTACGCCTTGGCGCTCGTCGTCGAGCACAACACGAAAACGACGCGGCGGGCGGCCGGGAGCTGCATCTTTCTCCATCTTTGGGAGGGCCCGGACAAGGGCATGAGCGGGTGCACGGCCATGTCGCGCGACGCGCTCGAGGAGCTCGCAGCCTGGCTCGACGGCGATGCCGCCGTGCTCGTCGCCCTCCCCCTCAGCGAGTACGAGCTCCTCAAGCGGCCGTGGCGACTTCCGCTTTCAGCTAAGCCGGCTTATCGGCGATCGCAATGAGCGCCGGATGCGAAAACTCGACCGTTCCGTCGACGGTGACGAAACGCCGTAGCTCCCGCTCCGCTTTCGAGACCAGCTGCTCGAACTGATCGTCATCGAGCTCGTCGGCCAACGTCCAGCCGCGCACGTCACACTCCATCCAGCCGCGGATCGAGGGGAAGCGGGCCGTGCCGCGCTCACGCCGGACTTCCACGCTGCCGACCCCGGCCTCGGCAAAGAGCGTTTGCAGCTGATGTGACCTGTCCCGTATCAGCCATCGCCTGGCGAGGATACCCAAATCCAGCCCTCGCGTTGAGCCCGCTCGAGATCGTCGGGCTCGATCACGCGCTGCTCCAGGAAATCCGCCCCCGCCAACCCGCATAGCGCGGCGTCGAGCAGGTGGTCGCTCGACGTCATCGCCGCGGTCGCATCGGCCCCGGCCTCGAAGCCGCGCAGACCTTCGAGAATCCGCCGGCGGACCGCGACCGCTTGCTCCCCGCTCCCTTTGTATCCGGAGCTCGGAAGCCCGCGGCTTGCCAGCGTCCCCGCGGGATAAACCTCGATCGCGGAGGTCTCCTCCATGCCCCCCGGCGTCCACGCGAGCGGGAGCGTCAGCCGATGCGCCTCGCGAAGCCGCACGAGCAGCGCAAGCGCGGCGTGCGCGGTCCTTGCAATTCGATCTGCGCCGACGTCGAGCGGCCGCTTGCCGAGCGCCGCCGCCACGACGTCGTCGGTCTTCCGCCGAAACAACGCGTTCGCCAAACCTGCGAGCGGCTCGCCGGCGCGGTGTCCGTGAAGCGTCTCGGCCAGAGGCAAAGGCCAACCGAGGGGTGCGTCGACCGCCAGCAGTGTCGTCTCCGCGAGCCATTCGCCGATTCTCCGGTCGATGGCCTCCCAGGTGGTCTCGGCGCAGACCTCTTCGACCCGAAGCGTCCCGTTCGCCCATGCGCAAAGCGCAAGCCCGACGCTCTTCGGCTGCGTCGCCACGTCGATGCCGACGATCCGCGTGGGTTCTTCAGCGGTGCTAGTCACGCCGCTCACGCGCCGCTCACGGACCGCGCCACCGCGCGCCGCCCCGCCAGGCTCAGGAACACCGCTGCCGACAGCCCGGACGCCCCGAAGATCATGCACATGACCATCACCTGGTACCGGACGGCAATCAGCGGCGAAACGCCCGACAGGATCTGCCCCGTCATGAACCCCGGCAGCGATACCAGCCCCACCGCCAGCAGGCTATTGACGATGGGGATCAGCCCGGCCTGAATCGCGATGCGCCGTGCGTCGCCGTACGACACCCCTCGGCGGAGCTCGGCAAACACCCGCTCGGCCGAGATGCTCACCGAGTTCATCGAGGCCGCGAAGATCATTCCCGCAAGCGGCACGGTGAAGCTCGGCTCGTACCAGGGCTCGAGAGCCAGCACGCCCTGCGTGATGAGCGCGAACGTCGACCCGCCTCCGACGAGAATCGAAACGAACGCATCGCGGTAGAGCGTGCCGCGGAGCTCAGGGACCGTCCGAAGCGCAATCCAACTCGCGGCGACGACCATGACGCCGAGGACGGCGAGCACCACCCAAGGCGTATCCGCCTCGAAGATGTAGACGAGCACGTACCCGACGAGGAGGAGCTGAGCGACCATGCGGGCGAGCGCGATGAAGCCCAGCGTCGGGTCGGCACGCCACCTCCACAGGACGAACAGCACGAGCAGCGCCGGAATGGCGGCCGCCACGAGATGAAACGGCGGTATGGTCTGAATGGCGGCCTCCTTACTCGTCAGTCTCGGCGCGTCGCTTCGAACACGTAGCGCGCGACGTCTTCGATTTGCTCCGGCGTGAGCGTCTCACCGAACGACGGCATGGCGCCGACGCCGTTCTGCACGGCTGCTTTCACCTGCTGCGGGCTTCGGCCGAGGTCGTCGAGGTTTGGGCCGACCGCACCCATCGCTTCCGCATCCGCCAGCGTGTGACAGGTGGCGCAGGGAGGCGCGGAGGTCTCTTTGAAGATCTTCCGCCCGCGCTTTCCGGCCTCGGAGAGCTCCACGGGCTTTCGCGGTCCTCGGGGCTTCGCCGCACCTTCCTCGGGCGGAGGCGTGAGACAAATCTCGTCGGCAGCGTCGCACACCTGCACCGTCACGCCCATGTCTCGCCAGCCGTTGTTCCCGTAGCCGCGCTCGTTTTCAAAGCGGAGCTCCGGCTGGACCTCGCCGTCGACATCGGTCGCCCTGCTGTAGAGCTTCACGGGGCCAGACTCCCGTTCGAGCTCGGCCTCGAAAACCCGCCACGCGTAGGGGCCGAGGTCGGGCCCGACGAAGCGCGCTTCCTGCCAACGCTTTCCGTCCGTGGACACCTCGACCTTGGCAACCGCTTTTGCGCCGCCAAACGCGACCCCGGCCACGCGAAACGTACCGGCCACGACCGGCGTCCGGTCGGTGGGAAGCGTGACGAAAGACTTCACCGGCATTTCCCACATCGCCGGCTGATCGGGAGACCCCTGCACGCCGATCGGCCGCATGCGATAGCCCGTCTGCTGAATCTTGGCCGGACCCTGGTCACGCGTGAACGCCAGCCGCTTCACGAACTTGATTTGGTTACAGCCAAAGTAGCCAGGGACGATCAGCCGAAGCGGCCCCCCGTGCGAACGCGGAATCGGCTCGCCGTTCATCTCCCAGGCGAGCAGACAGTCGTCGAGCGCCTTTTCAATCGGGATCGAGCGCTCGACCACCACGCTGTTGCGGTCGATCCCCTCCGGAAGCGGCTCGCCCCCGGTCGCGGTCAGGTACCGCGTGCCTTTCTCGACGCCGCCGAGGTGCTCGACCACGGCACGCAGAGGAACGCCGCTCCACATCACGCAGCCCGCGGCGCCGACACCCCACGGAGACCCGCTTGGTCCGTGTTTGTAGTACCTGCGCCCGTTCCCGGAGCATTGAAGCACCGTTGCCATCGTTACGAGCCCGAGCCGCTTGAGCTCGCTCACGCGAACCTCCCCTGGCCGCTTCACTCCCTCGACGTGCGCGGTCCATCCCTCTCGGTCGGCGACGAAATCGGGGGGCGGAAGCGGCAAGTTTTGCCGCACGAACAAGACGCTGGTCGCCGTGAGCACGCTCGTGCCGAGCTTTTCGCGGCGCGTCTCGAGCGTCAGCGGATTGTCGCCGTGCTTGATGAAGTTGGCGAGGTCTTTGCCATCGGGAAGCGCCGGTTGCTCGGGCTCCAAAGAAGGCGCCTCGCCCGGCTGCGATCCGGGCGCCGCCGGTGTCGATTCCCGGCAACCCGCCACCGCGCTCAGCAGCGCGCCGCCACCTGCACCCACTGCGCTCAATACGAAACGACGGCGGCCGAGCGTCGAGAGCTCCTCGTCGCGCTCCATGCTCATGTTCGATTTCCTCTTGGTTCAGGCGCCCGCCAGCGGCGCGCAAAGCAACGGGAGAGCTCGGTGGCGGCGGGTTTGCCGCGCGGTGTGAAGCCGGCGTCGCGCGGGCCGCCAAAGCCGAACCAGTTCCAGACATAAAAGCCCGCAACGCTGGACGTCTCGGCAAAGGCATCACAAAAGCCGCGGTAGAGACGCTGCTGTGCGCGGAGGTCGACCTCGGCGGGGCGCGCGTCGTCCCAGGGCCGTTCGGCTGCGCCAGCGCGACTCGGGTACCCGACCTCGGTAATCAGCACGGGCTTCTTCAGACGCCGCCGAAGGGCCTCGAAAGCCGCACGCGGTGCTTGCCACGCTCGCGCCAAGCTCGACTCCGACGCGTCGGCACGCGCTCCCATCGGGAAGTACGCGGTGAGCCCTACCTCGTCGAGCGCATCCCAAAACGAGACCTCGTTCACGTGATCCCAGTTGGCCGAGTACGTGAGCCGCCCGTGGAACTCGCCCCGCACGTCCTCGATCAGCCGGCGCCATTTTTCCTCGTAGCGCTCGAGCGAGCTCAGCTCGGAGCCCACGACGAATCGATGAGCGCCCTCGCGCTCCGCGATGCGTGCCAGCGGCAGTACGAAGGCCCGATAGCGCGAAAACCAAGCATCGAGCCCGTCCGCAGGCGCGATGACGCCCCGCCACTCGTGAGGCGTCCGCTCGAGCAAACGGACGACCGGCATCAGCGCGGGACGGAGCCCGGCGGCCCGCACCTGGCGAACCGTGCGAGCCAGGGTCTCGTGGCTCGGCGAGTACGCCGTACGCATCGCGACGTCGGAAGTGAACCGATTCGACTGGTGTGCGTTGACGACGATCAGCACGTCCGTCGCGCCGCGCTTTGCGATCTCGTCGACGAGCGGGCCGTAGTCCCAGTCGGGATCCGTCGCGAAAAGCCCGAGCGCAACGCCGCGTACGAACCCGTCCTCATGCGGCGCTTCGGGTTCGGCGGCTTCCGGCGCACCCCACGCGCCACCTACCAGCAGCAACGCGAAGGCAAAGCCAAGCGCGGCCGCGCGCATCAGGGCTCCACCGGGAGGTCGAGACGGCTGTACTCGGCCCACGAGCCGTCGTAGTTGAGCAGTTGCTCCGGACTGAGCCCGAGCTGGTAGAGGGCGAAGTACACCGCCGCCGACCGCGTGCCGGACTGGCAGTAGGTGACGACCGGCTCGCCCGCTTCGATGCCGCGCGACGAAAAAAGCGCGCGAAGCTCAGCGGGTGTTCTCAGCCGATGATCGGTTTCCTCGTCTCTCAGCACGTCGGTCCAATCCACGTGGGAAGCGCCTGGTATGTGGCCTGCCCTCGCGGCCTTGGGATGCTGCTCCTGCCCGGTGAACTCGATGTCGCTGCGAGTGTCGACGAGCTTCACGCCCGGATGCGCCTCCAAAAAGCGAGAGACCTCCGCCCAGTGCCGAGAAGAAGGCTCATGCGGCAGACCGACACCGGCGTCTCCCGCTTCGACGGCAAGCCCATCCCCACCGGCGACTCGATGGCCCGCTGCCTTCCAGGCCTGAAGACCGCCGTCGAGCACGCGTGTCTCGAAGCCGGCCATCGTCCGAAGCGTCCACCAGAGCCGGTAGGGCTCGGGCCCGCCGTCTCCGTACACGACCACGGTGCTGTTCTTGCGAACGCCGAGCTTTCGCAGGAGCGCCTCGAGCTCACTCGGCGCCCGCGACATCCCGGGTACCTCGGCGCTCCCAGAGTAATCGCTTCGGTAGAGCCGCCGAGCGCCCGGAATGTGTCCGAGCGCGAACCTCGCCTCTGGCCGCACGTCGAGCAGCACCAGCGTCGGTGCGCCGAGCGTCTTGGCAAGCTCCGCGACGCTGATCATCGCGTCGGGACGGGCGTAACCTTCGTCCAGCGCCTGTTTGCCGAAAGCGGCCATTGCCGCCTCGGCGGCCGCGGGGCTCGGCGAGTACGAGTCGGCCGGCGGGAACACCCCGGTTGGCTGCGAAGCGGCGGCGACCTCGCCGAGCATGGGCGTCTCGGGCCCGCGGGCACGCGGCTTGCTCAAGTACCAAGCCGCCCCGAGCACCAGCGCGCCGATGACCGACCATACGACGACGCTCCGTACCCCGGGAACGAGCTTTTGAAGCGGCCATATCTCCTGGCTGAAGAAATTGTCCGGAAACGTCTCCACACCCGCGAAGCCGATGTGAGCCGGCGGGTCGGGAGGCATCTTCGCGGTTCCGAAGATCCAGTCCCAACAGCTGAAGATGATGCCGAAGTTCACCGTGGTCCTCGAGTCGCCTTCGTAATCGTGATGCCAGATGTGCATCCGAGGGCTGTTGAGGACGTAGCGCCACCAGCCGTGGCCGAGATTCAAGTTCGAGTGGTTCAAGTGGCCGATCAGCGTCCCAAACACCGCATGGAACATCAGCGCTTCCCAGCGGAACCCGAAAAACACGAGCGGGAGATAGAGCACGGACTTGTAGACGATCACCTCGAGCCACGAGAAGCGAAACGAGACGATCCAATCCATCTCGCCGTCCTTCACGCTGTGGTGAGCCTTGTGAAACTCCCAAAGAAGCGGGATTCGGTGAAGCAGGTTGTGGACACACCACTGAATGAAGTCGAGGACCACGAGCGCCACGATGATTTGCGCCCAGAGCGGCCAGTCGGCCGCCGCGTTGCGGTAGACCGCGTCGGTGAGCCCTTCTGCCGCAAGCCACCGGTCGACGCTCGGCAGAACCCAGGTGCTCGCGAGCCCGGCGAGCAGCAGCCCGAGGAAATGCCCGTTGAACGCCAGGTGAATCAGGTCCGACCAGAGCTTCGGCCGAAGCTGCTTCTGCTGAGGGCGCCACGGAAATAGGCGTTCGAGAAGCATCACGAACCC
>JAHELW010000023.1 GCA_024643985.1 Myxococcales bacterium
GGTTCGAATCCCGCCCCCGGCACCATCTAGCCGAATCGATAGCGGGTCTTGTGGTTGCCGGCATGACACGACCCCACGACCCGACCCAGGTTGAGCGTCAGGAAGTGGGCAGAGAGTCCGATAGACGCCGACACGACCCGACCCAGGTTGAGCGTCAGGAAGTGGGCAGAGAGTCCGATAGACGCCGCTCACCGGTGGCTGCAAGCCACGCGACCGCAGCCTACGCCGCCCGGCCCACGGAGATCACGCGACCACGTTTCGTTCCGCGGCGCCTGTCAGGTCGCATCCAGGCGCCGAAGACGCACCGGTCCATCCGTGAGACGCGAGGCACAACGCGATGCTAGGCCTGCGTCACCACGCCATGCGCTTGGCACATCCACCACGTCCCCTGAGGGAACACGACGCTTCGAAGCCCCGCACGCCACTGCTCGAGCGCGCCCCGATACGCTTTGCGAAATGCCCGAAGCTCTGCCACAGCCTGAAAGAAGACCTCGCGCTGCCCGCGGCCGACCGCGAAGGTCGGGTTTGTACCCCGAAGCGGCTCAACGCTCGTGGCGCGCCGGTAGGGCGAAAGTCGGCGCACATGCTCTGAACCGAGGACCCGCCAACCGCGCGTTTTGACCTCATGGCGGGCAAGCCGCTCCTGCCGATCGAGCTCTTCGGCAACCGCCTCGCGTATTGCGTCAGGCGCGTAGCTCTGCGCAAGCCTCGGCGGCAGCGTGAGCGTTAGCTCCACCTGGTCAGGCCACGTGGGGTTATTGGGGCTGAAGAAACCCTCGGGGCGCTCGATGACGAACGTACGGCGCCCAAGCTCTTGCGGAAGCACGGTGATGCCTGGCCAGTCCTTGGCGCGGTGCACGAGCCCTGCCTTGACAGGGTTGGCCATCACATAGGCGAGCTTTTGCACCATGGCCTGCTCGGTCAGAAGCCGCACGACTGAGCTCCGCTCGTGGTCCCAAGTCGGGCCCTCCCACTTCCGAAGCACTTTGGTGCCGAGCGACACCAAGCGATGGAGGCGCCTCAGGAAGTTGGGGAGGTGACCTCGTACGTCGGTTACCACCAGATGCTCGTGGGTGCTCATGAGGGTGATCGCGTGAACGAGCACGCCGAACTCTCGGGCACACACGGCCAAGGTGTAGAGGTAGAGCTGCCGGATGGCGGGGTCAGGCCGAAAGAGGTGATGACGCCGAAGCGTCCGCCGCGTCACCATCACCGTGCTGCCGGCCATGACGAGACGAGGTTGGGTCATACGCAAGTGGGTACGCACAAAGTGGACCAGGTCCGCTGCTTGTGATTTCAACGCTTTGCGGAACAGGTGATTGACGGAAATCGTCGAACCGCTGGCGGACGTCAACCTGGGTGAGGTCAAGCGAGGTCAAGTGTCGAACCGCTGGTGGACGTCAACCTGGGTGAGGTCAAGCAAGGTCAAGCAAGAAACGTTCCTCGATGTGGGGCCGAAAGGCGCGTAAGAGCGTGCGGTGGGAGCGGCGTGGCGCGTCGGATGGCCGACTGCAGCTCGTGGCTATCGGGGCGCAACTAATTTGCTCACGCTCGCGCGAATCAGGAGCATTTCGTGAAATTGCCGGAGGAGAAAATGAGTCGATTGAAGATTCCGTGTTCGTTTGTCAGCTGGATTCCGATCTTCGCTGTGGTTTTGGCTGCGAGTTGGGGGTCCCGGGCCGCGGCGCAGGATACGGCGATGCCTGACAGCATCGCAGCAGACGTCGAGGGCTCGAAAACCGAATCGGCAGGAGAAGCGGCGTTCGCCGAGCCGGCCGATGTCTCGAATCTTCCGGATGCGGACGCTGAGGATCCGCCGGGGGACGTCAAGCCGCTCGTCGACTGGACGCTGAGTGCCGGCGGCGCGATCAACACCGGTAACACGTCGTCCTGGAACCTCAACGCGGGGACGGGCGTTCTGCTCACGAAAAACGAGCACCGACTCACCATCGACTCGCTCTTCAACTACGGGCGAGCCAATCCGGACGTCACGTTGCCGGGTTCCGCCATTCAGACCGTGGCGAGGCAGTGGTTCTTCAACTCGCGCTACGAATTCTATTTCACGGACATGGATGCCGTTTGGGCCTCGCTCGGTCTGCGCTGGGATCCGTTGGCAGGCTTCAACCTGCAGCTACTCGCCAACGCCGGCTACCTCCGAGCGTTCGTCAAAGAAAAGGGTCACCTCTTCACGGGCCGCATCGGCTACAGCTACACGTACGAGAACTACACCGATTCTGCGACCGCGGCAGGCACCGTCCTTTCCAAGACTTCGAACATCCACGGCTTGCTTCTGGCGCTCGACTACGAGAACAATCTCAACGAGCACGTTACCTTTCTGTGGGGCATTTCGTACATCGGCAACCTAAACGAGGTTCCCGCGCAACGGAACGCCAAGGCGTTTCAAGACAATCGCGTTTACTTCAACGTCGCCATGCTCTCGCAGTTCGCGGACAAGTTCGCGTTCGAAGCCCGGTTTCTGCTGCTCTACGACAGCCGTCCGGCCGGTATCTTCAAGACCGACACGACGACGATCTTCAGCATCGTCTACACCCCGTTCAAAGCCGACCGCGGCTAGCGCCGAAAGGGAGGAGCCCACGGGTGCCTCTTTGGCGGGGATACTAGCCGCCTATCGTAGGCACGTCCCTCAGAGGCAGCTCAGCCCGGCGGCGCTGGCGGCTTCGCGCACCAGATTTCGGCAGGCGAGGACTTCGCTGTCGGCGAGCCCCACGACGACCACTGATTCTTCGGCGAGCGGCAAATTGAGCTGACAGAGCGGCTCACCTCCGAAGTCCGTGAATTCTTCGACGACGGCCGAGTAGTCGAACTGGGTGACCGAGCACTGCAAGGCCGTCAGGTTCAAGCCCGTCGGCCGTGCCTCGACGCAAATCGGATCACAACTGGGATCTTCGGCGATTGCGGACACGTCGGCGAGCGTGAAGCATGGACACGTGGCGGCTACGCAGGTGACGTCGACGGCCCACTCGTCTCCGCAGAGCCCTTCGTCGTCTGTCACCGTCACCGTGATCGTCTGGTCGCCGACCTGCGCACACGTGTACGTCGTCTCCGTTGCGTTTGCACCCGCAACGCTGCCGCCAGTGGCCGTCCACCGATAGACGATCGGGTCGCCTTCCGCGTCCTCAGCCTCTGCTCTCAGATCGATCGGATCGCCAACGGCGGCCTGAAGCGGCGATACCACCATCTTGGTGAGCTCGGCGCAGATGTTGAGCTTGCCGTTGACGCGCACGGCTCCGAGGCGATCCGGAAGCTTGCAGCGCAGAACGACCATGATGTCGGTCACCTCGTTGGCTTCGATCGAAAAATTCTCCGAGCCATTGCACTCCGCCTGCTCATCCGTTCCTGCGGCGGAGAGCGTGATCGCGTAGTCGCCCGGAAGAAGACCAAACACCTCGACGCTCGGAGTGGCCCCGGGCGCACTGACGTCGATGGTACCGTCCATGGGTTCCATTCCTTCGCCAATGATCGCCCACCTGACGGTGTCGACGGTCACGCCATCGACTTCGAGGCCGAGGCTGAGCGAGCCGGTCTCGTCCTCCCAAGTGGAGTCCGAAGAACAGCCCACCGCAGCGAGCACTACGGCGAGACCGAGAGCGATGGAAGACGGGAGGTGCGAGCCAAACATGGGGACGTCGAGCAGATCTCGGACGGTAACACCGGCGTCCGCCCACACCAAGGGGATCGAGACCGGATCAACCGCCGTAAACGCATCGCGAACTGTTTGCGGAACAGGCGCGCCCACGCGCAATGCCTGCGCTACGGAATTGCAAGTCTTCAAACAATTCCGCCATCCATCCCCGGTATGGATGTTGCTTCTATCAGCGACATGCGCTGGAGCCTCGTCACCGCCGCGCTAGTCGTTTTCGGACTTGTTCCTGTCGCGCTGGCCGACCAGGTCGATCTTCAGGCCACCAAGGACAACACCCTTTATCAGAGCACCTCGGGCGACTTGAGCAACGGCGCGGGCGAGGGTGTCTTCGTTGGCCGTACGGCACAGAGCGACGAGGATAGCCGGCGGCGGACCGCGATTGCCTTCGACGTGACGAGCTCCATTCCGGCAGGTGCGACGATCAACAGCGTCTCGCTGACACTCCGCTTGTCGAGGAGCAACAAAGCGGGGACGGAAGTGGTGACCGTCCACCGCCTGCTCTCCGACTGGGGCGAAGGAGCTTCCGAAGCCGGTGGAGAGGGCGGGGCAGGCGACTCGGCGGCTCCTGGTGATGCAACCTGGCTCCACACGTTCTACCCGAGCACGTTTTGGGCGACCGTGGGCGGTGACTTCGTCGGGACGGCGAGCGCAAGCGTTGCCGTTGGCTCCCAAAAGGGACTGGTAACTTGGAGTGGCGCGGGGCTGGTTGCCGACGTGCAAGCCTGGGTCGACGGCAACGCGACCGACTTCGGCTGGCTGCTGCTCGGCAACGAGGCCGTCGCGGAAACCGCCAAGCGGTTCGACAGCCGTACGGCCAGCAAGATTCAGGATCGGCCGGTTCTCACGGTCGACTTCACGCCGGGGGGTCAGAGCGGCGCCTGCTGCGCGATCGACGGAACCTGCGGCGTCACGAACAGCGATTCCGATTGCTCGGCGCAGGGCGGCACCTACCAAGGCAACGGCAGCGTCTGCACCCCGAACCCCTGCCCGCCTCCAACCGGTGCTTGCTGCCTGCCCGACGCGACTGCCACCTGCAACGAGGTCGACCAGACGACGTGCGACGGCCAAGGCGGTACCTTCGGCGGCGCGCTCACGGTCTGCACGCCCAACCCTTGCCCCGTGGTGCTGACACCGTTCGTCGATTCGCTGCCCATTCCGGCCGTCGCCCAACCGACTTCCGGCCAAGCGGGTGACGCGGCGAGCTACACGCTCACGATGCGCGAAGTGCAGCAACAGCTCCATCGAGATCTCGCCAACCCGACGACGGTGTGGGGCTATGGCGATGGAGCAAGCGCTTCGTATCCGGGTCCCACGATCGAGGCGGGAACCAACAAGCCCGTCACCGTGACCTGGGCCAACGACCTTCGAGATACGAGCGTAGGGGGCAATCCTCCACCTCTCCGAACCGACCACTATCTACCGGTCGACACCTGCCCCCACGGTGCGTTCGCCAACAAGGACGCATGGACCGTCGTTCACTTGCATGGCGCCCATGTCGCGCCTGAATTCGACGGATATCCGGAGGACACATTTCCGCCCGGAGAGCAGGTCGTGTACCAGTACCCGAACGCTCAGCTGCCGGCGACGCTCTGGTACCACGATCACGCGCTCGGCATCACGCGCCTGAACGTGTACATGGGGCTTGCGGGCGTCTACATCCTGCGCGACAACGTCGAAGAAGCCCTCGCGCTTCCCGCCTGTGATGGCGAGTGCGTGCCCGGGCAGCCGAGGGAGTATGACATCCCGCTAGCGATTCAAGACCGTATCTTCAACCCGGACGGTTCGCTGAGCTATCCAGCCGACTGGCAGGACGTATTTTTCGGCGACACGGTCTTGGTCAACGGGAAGGTCTGGCCCTTCCTCGACGTGAAGCAGGGCAAGTATCGGTTCCGCCTCCTCAACGGGTCAGGCTCGCGCACGTATACGCTCGGGTTGGAGAACGGCGCATCGTTCGACCAGATCGGCGCCGAGGGCGGGCTTCTGCCAGCGCCAGTCAACGTCAACGAGATTACACTTGGCCCGGGAGAGCGGGCGGACGTCGTGATCGACTTCGAGGGCTATCCTGCAGGAACCGAGATCATCCTCGTCAACAGTGCCCCGGCGCCATTTCCTGGGGCAGCCGGTGAGGGCGTCGTACCCAACGTCATGAAGTTCGTCGTTCAGGCGCAGGCGGGGCACATCGATCCGCTGCCAGCGAGCCTTCGTTCCATGGAGGTCTTGGACGAGGCCGACGCGGTCCACGTTCGGGAGTTCGAGCTCGAGAAAGGTCCCGGCGACGTCTGCAGCCCGTTCATCTGGGAAATCGTATCGACCACCATCGATGGAGTACCGGTGAGCGGTCCAAACACGAAGTGGGACGATATCACCGAGTTTCCGGACCTCGAGACGACCGAAATTTGGACGTTCATCAACAAGTCCGGGATGACCCATCCCATGCACATGCACCTCGTGATGTTCCAGGTGCTCGATCGGCAGGCCTTCGAGCTGATCGACGGCCAGGTGGTTCCCATCGGCACGCCGGTAGCGCCTCCGCCTCAAGAGGCAGGTTGGAAAGACACGGTCCAAGTGGGACCCAACGAGATCGTTCGCGTGATCGCGCGCTTCGAGAGCTATGCGGGGCTCTTCTCCTATCACTGCCACATCCTCGAGCACGAAGACCACGAGATGATGCGTCAGTTCAACGCGATCACGGCTTGTTCGGATGGCGCCGATAACGACGGGGATACCTTCTTCGACTATCCCGCGGATCCCGAGTGCACGAGCCCGCACGATCTGTCCGAGACCGAGGATTGCAGTGACGGGATCGACAACGATGGCGATGGCCTCGCAGATTTCAGTGCAGCCGGTGACGGGGATCCGGGCTGTGCGTTCGCAAGCGATGAAACGGAAAAGGACGCGGCGCTGCCCTGCGACGACGGCATCGACAACGATGGCGACGGCCGCATCGACTTCGACGTCGTCACCTTCGATAGCATCGGCTTCCACGCGGGGCTCGGAGATCCGGGCTGTTTCAACCCGAGCGGCCCGACCGAATCACCACAATGCCAGGACGGGATTGACAACGACGGGGACGGCAACATCGATTTCGATCGGGGTGCTTCGGCCACGGGCAGCGCACTAACCTCGGCTCTCGACTCCCGGTGCGTCAATCGCCCGTGGGTCAAGGATGAGCGAGACCCGAACGATTGCAGCGCAGGAGGCGGCGGATCGGTCGCGGCGCTTCTCGTGCTGCTTCTGCTGCCGATTGCGAGACGTTTTCGCCGAGGCCGTGCAGAGGTCTGACCGGCTTCTGCATCGGGAACGGATTCGCGATGGACGACTATCGGATGGTAAAAGCCCTCACGCTGCGGTCGAAAGCGCCTCGTACGTCGAGCTCGACGTCGAGGGACTCGAGCGCGTCGTAGAGGCAGACCAGATAGATACCCAGGGCGAGGAAGTTTCTGTGGAGGGAAACCCCGTTCTCGACACACGCCATGAAGGTTTCGTGGAAGCTGGTGTGGAACGCGGCGGTGTCGAAGCGGACGCGACGCTGGTCGCCGCTTCCGAGATGCCGAACGAGCGCATCGCCCGAATCCTGCAGTCCGAGCTCCCGGAGGCCCTGCTCGAACCTCGCGTCGTCGTCGAGGTAGAAGCCTCCGTAGAGATTGCGTACGCCTTCGAGGAATTCGGGCTGCCAACGGACGTAAAAGGCTCGTGGAAACCAGGCGAGCACCTCGCCGGGGGTCGCTCGAAAGGCTTCGCCGCGGAGGTCGAGAATCGCATCGGGTCCGGCAAAGAGCTGGGCGAAGTAGATTTCGAGGATGCGGTGGCCGGTCTCGCGCCGCGTGCTTTCTGGAAGCTCTTTCAGTGCGTTGCCGTTCCCCTCCGACGAGGCTTCCAGCACGACGTCGATCTCGCGTTCCGCGAGCGCAGTCGCGACGCCATGACGGGCCCGTTCGAACCCATCTCCGTCGGAGCCGTTCGCGACGAACTCCTTGCCCTGGGCGAGAAGTGAACGCAGGGGCATCACGTCGAAGAGCGCAGGCGATGCGTAATCGAGAAACTGCGACCACGAGCTGCCTTTGGCTGCCCGGCGAATGATGCTGCGAACGGCCCCGGCCACCGTCGATCGATAGGGACCGAGCGGCCGTTTGCCAACCGTCGGGCGAACGGGGGCCCGTTTTGCCCGGCACAGCGCCACTTTTTGCGGATCGAGCTCCGCGGCGTGCGACGATAGCGGCCGTTTTGCACGCGACGACGCGCACGTGGATCCTCGTGGCATGCCTTTGCGCGGTCACCGTTGGCGTGTTCCATCGCGGGCTCGATGGCCAGTGGGTGCGTGACGACATCTCGCTGATCCAGACGAACACCTACATCTCCGATCCGGCCTTGGTTGGAAAAGCACTGACCTCGAGCTTCTGGACGCTGTCGGGCGCCCGAGAGGAGTGGAACCCCGTCTACTCGAACGTCTATCGGCCGGTCGTCACGGCAGCGTACATCGTGCAGGGGCGGGTTTTCGGCATCAAGCCCTACGGATTTCACGCGGTGAGCCTTCTGCTGCACCTCGCGTGCGTTTTGCTCGTCTGGCTGTGGCTGCGGGAACGGCTGCCCGGTCCGCCGGACTGGCCGAAAGACGTTGCCGTCACGCTCGGCGCCGCGGTCTTCGCGCTCCATCCCAGCCGAGGCGAGGTCGTGGCTTGGGTTTCGGGCTCGACGGACCTGTGGATGACCTTCTTCGTTCTCGTTGCGCTGCTCGTTTGGAACCGTCGCGACGTTCGGCGCGGTGCGGCCCCGCTCGTAGGCGCGCTCTTGGGCCTCGCGTTTCTTTCCAAGGAGGCCGCGATCGTGGTTCCCGTGCTTCTCGCAGCCGACGCGTGGTGTCTCGGTCCACGCCCCTTTCCGACCAAGAAGCTCGTCACCGTCGGTACCGTCTTCGGCGCCGTGCTCCTCGCTCGCCACTTCGTCATACCGCTTACCGGCGTCGACGCGCCAAAGGAGGCTTCGATTGAAACGCTTCGGCGCTCTCTTTCGTCGCTCGGCCACTACGTCCATCTGGCGCTCACCGACTGGACGCCTTCGGTTCAGGTCGCGCTCAGAGATGCGCTTCCGGGCGGAGAGCCCTACTACGCGCCGTGGTCGGTCTGGGCGGGCGCTGCCATGCTCGCCCTCCTGATCGGCTTGGGCATTACGTCGCTCGGCCGGCCGAGGCTGCGGCCGTGGTTCGCCGATTTGCTTTGGTTCTTCTTGCCACTGATCCCCGTTCTGAACATCGTCGACCTTCGCGCCGACGCGTTGGTTTCGGAGCGCTTCTTGTATCTGCCCCTCCTGGGACTCGCATCGCTCGCGGCCCGGGCGATGGTCCCCGCGTTCCAAAGTCGCTCGCTGGTCGGTAAAGTCTCTTCCGGCGCCATCGTGGCCGTGGTCGTCGCGTACGCTGCCATCACCTCCGTGCACGTCACCCACTTTCGAGACGAAGAACGGCTCTGGACCCACGAGCTCTCCGTGAACCCCGAGAACCACGCTGCCGTCAAGACGCTCGAATCGGTCGCATGGCGCGAGGGGCGATGGCAGGAAGCGCTCGCCTACGACCTGAGGGGCTACCAGATCGCCGTCGAAGCCCGCGAGTCTCGGCTCGCCATGGAGTTTCTGCTGCGGGCGTCGCGGCGCGTGACGATACGCACGCCCGACTGGGACCAGGCCACGCTAGTTCGCCTCAAACAGGCCTACGACGACTACCTCGAAACGAATCGCTTCGCCTTCGAAACCGGGCAGCTCCGCGCAGACATCGAAACGAGCCCCGAGGCCGCGCGTGACGTGACCGCGATGCTCGGGCTCTTTCGTTTTCCGAGGGCCGTTCTCTGGGCTCGGACCGGGCACCTCGCCGGTGCGACGGAACAGGCGCGAGCGATCGTCTCGGACAGCCCCTCCCACATCGAGGCCTGGTCCTTGCTGACTCAACTGCTCGTTCAACGAGAAAAGTGGAGCGAGGCCGAAGCGGCTCTCGCAGAAATGAAGCGCCAACTCCCGGACCATCCAGGTCGAGCTGCGATCGAGGCGAGGTTCGAAGGCGCACGGGCGATCGCGGAGCGGCCGGCCGACACCCCGGCCGAGCGCGCGATGAGGCTTGCAGAGGTCCACGCGTTTCTTGGCGCCCGTCACACGGCTCGGCTCCTGCTCGATCCGTGGGTCGAAAAGAAGCCTGGAGACTTCGCGCTCGTGATGGCTCGGGCGAAGCTCGACGTGGCGGAGCGGTTGTTCGGACCCCCTCGTGCGCTACTCGAGCGCGGTCGAGACATCGCCTCTTCGACGGAGCGAGAGCAGTGGGACCGCGCGCTCGCCGAGCTCCAAATGCTCGAGCGCTCGCCGACCCCGTGATTCGTCGGGCTAAGCGGCGCGGGTCTTGCCGGTGCTCGCTTCGTCGACGTAGAGCCGGCGCTCCTCGTTGACGAGCGCGAGGAGCTGCTTTTGGTCGATGAGACCGGCGTCGAGCAGCGCACGCATGTATCCGTCGGCGTAGCCCCGGGCCTGGGCAAGCGTGGCGTAGTTGGATCCGCTGAAGCGGGTTTCGATCGTCTTTCGAACGAGACCCCGCAAGGTTCCTTTGAGCTCGTCTAGATTCATCGCCGTTCCTTCCTCAGCCCGAGTGTCGATTTCAGGCACCTCGGGTCAAGAAAACGGCGTGGCTAGAAGGACGTGAGCTCCCGGAAGTCTCGGATTCGCGTTTGGACGTCCTCCCGGGTCAGCTCGACGAGCGCACCGACGCCGACGTCCTGCACACAAAACGACGCAGTAGCCGACCCGCATACCACCGCCTGGCGAAGGTCCGTGTGGCCTGACTCGGAGAGGTAGCCGAGAAAGCCGCCCGCAAAGGAATCGCCCGCGCCCGTCGGATCGGCGACCGCCTTGAGCGGGTATGCCGGTGCACAGAAGATGTCCTCGTCCAAGAAGAGTAGAGCGCCGTACTCGCCTCGCTTCACGATGACGGTCTCTGGGCCAAGGGCACGAAGCGCCTCCGCGACGGCAAGAGGATGGTGAAACCCGGTGAGCTGCCGCGCCTCTTCCTCGTTGATCACGAGGATGTCGACCCGGGTGAGCAGCTCTTTGAGTGCATCGAGCGCGGTATCGATCCAGAGATTCATCGTGTCGGCAATGACCAGCGTGGGATTTTCGATTTGATCGAGCACGTGGAGCTGGAGCTGCGGCGCGATGTTCCCGAGCATCACGAAGGGCGAATCTCGAAAAGCGGGGGGGATCTTCGGCTCGAAGTCGGCAAATACGTTGAGGTCCGTCTGAATGGTCTCCCGCGAGGTGAGGTCGTCCGCGTAGCGGCCCTCCCAGTGAAACGTCTCGCCATTCGCGACCTCGAGCCCCGTGGTATCGATGCCGCGGCCCCGCAGCATGTCGACGGCCCCGCGCGGAAAGTCTTTGCCGACGACGCCAACGAGGCGTACCGGGGCGAGCTGGCATGCAGCCAGCGACGCATACACGGCAGAGCCGCCTAGGATGCGCGCGTGTGATCCTAGATGATTGTGAATGGTGTCGAACGCGACCGAACCGACGACGAGGAGCTCGCTCATGGTGCCTTTCAGGTGATGTATTTGCCAATCAGCGGACGTAGCTTGTTGCGAACTTCCGCGGAGATCGAGCCGGGTTGGGTGATGATGGCGCCTGCGAGAGCGGCCGTCGCCGGCCGGCCCGCCGGATCCGGGACAGACTTGGCGAGCTCGACGATGATCTCTTTGGCCTTGGCCACGTTCTGTCGCATCACGGCAACCACTGCCTCTACCGTGACGGCGTCGTGGCCTTCGTGCCAGCAGTCGTAGTCGGTCGCCATCGCAAGCGTTGCGTACGGAAGCTCAGCCTCTCGCGCCAGCCGGGCCTCGGGGAAATTTGTCATCCCAATTACCGAAACGTTCCATGACCGGTAGAGGTGCGATTCCGCGAGCGTGGAGAACTGGGGGCCCTCCATGCAGAGGTAGACGCCACCCTGGTGCACGGTAGCCCCTGCCCTGCGAGCGGCGGAAGCGAGCGCAGCGGCGAGCTGTGCATCGATTGGTCGCGCGAATTCCACGTGTGCAACGATGCCGTCGTCGTCGAAAAACGTATCGACGCGGTGGCGGGTCCGGTCGATGAACTGGTCGACGACCACCATGTCACCGGGATGGATGTCCTCTCGCATCGAACCCACCGCTGAGACGCTCAAGAGCTGTTCCGCGCCAGCCATCTTCAAGGCGAGCACGTTGGCGCGATAGTTCACCCTGTGTGGAGGAAGATGATGTCCCTTCCCATGGCGAGGTAGAAACAGCAGCCGCGTATCCTGCAAGGTTCCTGCGACGATCGCGTCGGAGGGTGCTCCGAACGGCGTCGTGAGCCGGATCTCTTCGACGTCGGTGAGCCGTTCGAGCTCGTAGAGCCCACTCCCTCCAATCACTCCGAGTGTGCGGGATGCAGTGCTCATCTCGTGTACGCCTGCCGCATGACGACGAGGGTATTTACCTCACCCTCGCGAAACACGTCGAGCTCGACGGACGATCCGGCGGGGCCCCTCAGCCGGTCCACGATGGTTTCGTAGTCGAGCTCCCGGAGAGAAGTCCCGTCGATCGCGATGATTACGTCGTCGACGCGAAGACCCGCGAGGTCGGCAGCCCCGCCGGGGGGGACCTGAACGACGCGCAGGCCGCCGCCTTCGGAGTACCCGAGCTTTGCGTGAATGCCGCCGGTCGGCCGGCCGCCGCCGCCGCCGCCGCAGCCGATTGTGACGAGGCCGGCGATCGCGGCGGCCGCAGCAGCTCTGGAAACGCGGTGCATCGTGCGCCACGGGCATAGCGGGGTTCCGGAGGAGCGCAAACCTTCGGCGCGGCGAGATTGACACACTACCGGGGCCGAGTAACATGCCCTCAAACCCGCGAAACTGCGGATGAAAACGCTCGTAGGCCGCATCGATGTACAAGCTCGTCATTTCGGACGAAGAAGGCCGCACCACGGTCTTTCCGCTGCTGCGAGACGAGGTCACCATCGGGCGCGAGGAGGGCAACACGATTCGGCTCACCGAGCGCAACGTGTCGCGCATGCACGCGCGGTTGCTGAAGCGCAATGGGTCCTACGTCGTCCAGGATCTCGGCTCGTACAACGGCGTCATCGTCAATGGGGAGCGCATCGAAGCCGACACCAAGCTGGCTTCGGGCGACCAGCTCGGCATCGGCGACTACGACCTCGCGTTTCAGTCAGACGCGGCGGATGCAAGCACTCGGCCGTCAGCCGCTCCCAAGAGTCACCCTCCACCGAGGCTCGTCGTTCTCGGGGAGCCTGCAGCGGGCGCCGAGTTCACCCTCAGCAAGCCCGCGCTCAGGATCGGCCGAGACGAGCGGCTCGACATTTGGATCAACCACAAGTCGATTTCGCACGAGCATGCCGAGGTTCAAGTGGCGGGCAACAAGGTCACGGTTTTCGACCTGGAGAGCGCCAACGGGATGCGCGTGAACGGCATTCGTGCGACGCGCGCCGTGCTCGAAACCGGGGACATTCTTCAGCTGGGCGAGGTTCGCTTCCGTTTTCTCCCGGCAGAGGGCGCGCACAGCCTCGTGGCACTCCCAGAGGACGCGCCCGAGGCGGCCCTGTCGCCCTCCGGGTGGCGCAAGCCTGCCGTTGCGCTCGCGGTCATTGCCCTACTGCTCGCGGCAGGCGCCGGCGCGGTGCTTGCGACTCTCAGGCTTCCGCCCAGTGACGCTCCAGCCACCGCCAGGGTTCGGACGCAGGCGGCAGCGAGAGAGGCTCCAGCCTCCCGCGGGCCCTCCGCCGAGCGCCCTCCTCGACCCGGCCCTCGCGAAGCGCAGAGCGAGGGCGCCGCGATCGAGGAGCCTCAGGAGTGGGAGAGGGAGCTCGTGCGGGCGCGCCGGGCGCTCGCGCGCGGGCGCTTCGATCGCGCCTATTCGATCGCCCAAGAGCTTCCGGGTGACAGCGTGCTGCGGGAGACCCCCGAGTTCGGCGAGATCCGCTATCGGTATGTTCAGTCCCACATTCACGAAGCCGAGCGGGCGATGGAGGACGGGGACACCGAGCAGGTCCTCGAAGAGGCCGAGCTCGTGCTCGCGGTCGAGGGCATCACACCGCGACAGCGGCAGGAAGCGCGCCGCCTCATGCGCCTCGCGAAGAACGCCCAGAGCCGCAGAATCGTTGATTAATGGCTGCCGGCCGTGACACACTGAATGCGGGGTGTTTGGGGGAACACAGCCAAGAAGGGGTTGGTCTCGGTGCGGGGCATGGCTCGCTGCGCTCTTGCTCGGCGTGTCGGTGCTCCCGGCAGGCATTTCTGCGCAGGAGGCCTCTCTCAACAACGGGGGCATGGACCTGCACTTATTCCGTCCGGCCGTCGACACACGGGGCTACTTCAGCGTCAACGGCAGCGAGGTCATGCCCCACAAGGAGTTCAGCTTCGGTCTCGTCCTGGACGCGGGCTTCGGCATCCTCCGATACAACGGCTTCGTAAGCAATCCAAACGACGCGGCGACCAATGCCCCTCGCCAGAATCGGATCGCGCGTCAGGCGTTCACGGGGACGTTCATGTTCAACTTCGGGATCATCGATCGTCTCGTCGTTGGAATCCAGCTGCCGATCACGTTCTTCCGTGGGCACGAGGTGCAGACGCCGGACGTACAGCCCGGCCGTTGCACTGGAGCTACGGGGATGGGCTGCCTTTACAATTACCAAGGCGGTGGCCCTGGAGCAGGCTTGCGTTCTCAGGGCGTAGGCGATCTGACACTCCACGTGAAGGCACGCCTACTCAACCTCGGGGAGTTCCCGGCCGGCATTGCCGTGACGCTGCGTGCGGGCTTTCCGACCGGCAAGGCCACCCAGTTTGGTGGCGAGCCGGGCGTTTCCCTCTGGCCGACCGCGGTGTTCGAGTTTCAGCCGATCGAGAAGATCCGTCTCGCGCTCGAGGGCGGCTACCGGTGGAACTCGAAGCAAGGCGCGACCTTCATCTGGGACGGAACGTCGAATCCGTCCGACCTCACCGCCGCCGGAAACGCCATCGATCCGGTCGACCAGGGCTCGGGTCGCCGTTTCACCTACGACGATCTGATCACCTTTGGATTCGGTTCCGCATTCCGGATCGTGCGTTCCCTCGATCTCGTCTTGGAGCTCTACGGGACGCAGATCGCGAAGGAAATTGGGGTCAAGGGTACGCTTTCGATGGAGGCGCTGCTCGGCTTCAAGTACTTCGTGACCAACAAGAGCTTTCTTTACGCGGCGGGCGGCGCCGGCATTCCCAAGACGGGCTTCCAGGCGGCCGACGCGCGCGCGGTCCTCGGATTCATGTACGAGCCCGTCGTCGGCGATCGCGACAACGACGGTATTCCCGACGATGATGACGGATGTCCGGACGCTGCGGAGGACAAAGACGGTTTCGAGGATAGCGACGGCTGTCCCGACCTCGACAACGACGGTGATGGCATCCTCGACGTCGACGATGCGTGTCCGCTCGTCAAGGAGGACTACGACGGTGACCGTGACGAAGACGGCTGTCCGGAAGGACGAGAAGGCGACCGCGACGGTGACGGCATCCCAGACCAAATGGATGAGTGTCCGGACGTGCCCGAAGACTTCGATGGCTTCCAAGACGAAGATGGCTGCCCAGACCCCGATAACGACGGAGATGGAATCCCCGATGAAAAGGATCTCTGTCCCAACGACCCCGAGGACTTCGACAAGTTCGAAGACGAGGATGGGTGTCCCGACACCGACAACGATGGTGATCGAATTCTCGACGTAGACGATGCGTGTCCGGACGATCCCGAGACCTACAACGGTCACGAAGACGAAGACGGCTGTCCTGACAAGGGGCTCGTGATTCTCGAGGACACCCAAATCACGATTCTGGAGAAGATCTACTTCGAGACGGACAGCGCGGTCATCAAACCACGCAGTTTCCCGCTCCTCGACGCGGTTGCAGCGACTTTGAACGCGAGCCCGCAGATCACGCTGGTCGAAATCCAAGGCCATGCGGACGAACGCGGTAGTGACCCGTACAACATCAAGCTCACGCGCGCCCGCGCCGCGTCCGTGATGAACGCACTCATCGAGCGGGGGGTCCTGAAGAATCGGCTGCGATCTGCGGGATATGGAGAGCGTTGCCCGGTGGATCCCAAGCACAACGCCAAAGCGTGGGAGAAAAACCGGCGCGTGGAGTTCAAGATCATCGAAACCGACGCAGGACCGACGGGAGTTGAGGTAACATGCCCGCGGGGCCGCTCTCTGGTTCCGAGGTGATATGTCGCGCGAGCGCTTCATCGAGCTGATGACCCCAGCTCTGATCAGGTTCAGTCAAGACCTGAAGTCGGTTCTGCGAATCGTCGAGGATCCGAACGTCGACGACGAGAGCCGCGTTGCGTCGGCAGGCAGCCTGCTGCACGTCATTTCGTCGAGCGGTGCGATCCCCGGAGTTCGTGGCGTGCTTCGCCACCTGGGGGACGTATTGGTGATGAGAATCGTCTTGGACGGCGTTCGAAAACGCTCGCCAGATGCATTCGCCAAGCATCTCGCCGAGTCGCCTGAAATGCTCGAGCCGCTATCGGAAGAGCTCGACGCGATGAATGCCTATCTCGGGGATCGAGTCACGGTCCTGGAGAAGGTGGTCGAGAAGTTCCCGACCCTGAACCACCAGGGGCACCAAGCCGCGGCATGTGTCGAGGATACCGAGTCGGCGACCTGGCTCTACGATGCCGTGCACGAGGCCCTCATCGACCAGATCGACTTCGACGACGAGGACGTGGCGCGCGAGCTCAAACAGGTCGACACCATCCTCGCCCCACTCGCATCACGCGTCGGCCGCTGAAGCTCAGGCTGCCCTGCGTCCGGGCTCCGTGATTTCACGAAGAAGCCACGTGCCGCGCGAGACTTTGGCGGTCTTCGGAGCCTTTCGCGCCAACACTCGCAGGAGCTCGACGGCGTCGGCGTCCCAGCGCACCAGACGGAGAATGCTGCCGTCCGTGTCCCGAAGCTCGTGGGAGCTTGGCATCCTCCTGCGCATGAGGTCGTCCGCGTCCGACTGGGCTCGGGTCTCGATCGCGAGCATGACGCCTCGGCGCTGGACGAGTCCCAGGGCGGACGAGGTGGAGATGAAGCTCAACGAGCGCAGGCCCGGGCGACTCGAAGGAAGATCGAGACGCAGGCGGATCGCGCCGTCGTCCGTGCGCTCCCACCGGAAGCACATCGGTGGCGCGTCAGCTCGTACGCGGAGCTCGGAAGCGAACCGTCGAAGTGCCTGGAAGCTTTCGGCACCGCTCTGCGGCACGTGCAAACGTGTTCCCGTGAAAAATATCGGAAGCAGCAGCAGCGCGCCCGCCGCTTGACCCAGCAAGAGGAGCGCGGACGATGCGGCTACGAGCGCTACCGCACCCGCGGGCGTCGTTCCGTCTAGAGGATCCGGAAGCGTTCGCTTCGTGAGCGCCTTCGATGACGCGTTCTTCCAGGTCCTCTCGCGCGTGAGGCTCGGAGCCCGCAACGGGCGGTGCATGGCGACCGCGAAAAGCGGGAGGCTCCATGCCGCATGCGTCGGTGCGAGCCACTGCGCGACGAGCACGGCCAGGCCCGTGAGGCTGGCCGCCCAAGCCCAAGATCCCCGGAACCAAAGCGACTGCCGGCCGATTCGCTTCTCGAGCGAGCGGCGTTTCAGGAGCGCTAGCGCTGCGAGAGCGAACAGGGCCCAGGTGACGGGGCGCTCCTCGGGCCGCGCCAGCGGGCGAAAGCCATCTACCTGTGGACGATCGCGATCCGTCGACGGAAGCGCGATGGCATCAGCGGGCGCATCGACCGAAATCGGCCAGGCGGTCATGCGCGGTACGTGAATCCGCCGCCAGCGCATCACCGTCCGCCCGGGTCTTTCCATCACCTCGAAGGCGACGCCTGGCGGAGGTTCGTGCATCGCCTCCGGTAGCGTCGTTCCCTTGGGCGCGCGAAGCTCGACCGTCGCGTTGTGAAGGCCGGTTTCCCAAGTCGGGACGGACCAGACGATGCGTGCGCGCGGCTCGCCGTCGACCGTCACCGCGCGTACGTCCGCGCGCGTGCGATATCGCATGAAGACACGGTACTTCCCTCGTCTGGGCGCGTCTCGGCGTGGGAACCAGAGCCGAATGCCCCCGTCTTCTCGGAGCTCGGCCTCGGGCCTGAGCACTTCGCCGTCCTCGGATCGAAAGTAAGGCGGGCGGTAGCGGTCGAGCTCGAGCTCCGGTCCCAGGTCGACGAGTGCGAGCTCGTGAAGCCATCCGGCGTGAACCTCGATGTCGAGCCTGAGCAGCACGTACAGCGTTGCATCTCGCTCCACCTCCACCGTCGCGCGCGCGCTTTCGACGACCGTACGCGTCCAGGCATGCGCCGATAGAGGGGGCGCTGCGAGAGTGGCGATGAAGGCCAGGGCTAGGAGCCGTCGGGCACGGCGTGGGCGCATGGCCCGAACGTACGTAATTCAACCCTTTCGGTGAAATTTCCTACTGCTCTCGAATCCAGGAGGGCATGAAGAGCACGACGAAAAGCGAAAGGGTGAGCCAACCGACCACTTGCCGCGCAGGAGACAGATCCGTGTCCTCCGTCGGCGGGTGGTCTGGGCCGGTTGCGCGCGTGAGGAACCACAGCACGATTGCCCACATCAACCAATGAATGCCCGCGCGGGCATCGACGCCTAGCTGCGCCCCCCGCGCTCCCTCGAGATAGGACGGCATCGCATAAGCGATTCCGACGAGCACCGCCACGAGCGGGAGGGCTCGCAGAATGATTTTCGAGATCCGGTTCTGGCGCCGACCGAGTAGAGCATACGCGACGTGGCCCCCATCGAGTTGACCGAAGGGAAGCAGGTTGATCATCGTGATGAGGAGGCCGGCCCAGCCAGCGAGCGCCGTGGGCGTGAGCGACACGTCATAGCCTTCCGCGATCGGTCCCTTCAAGCCGTACAGGACGGCGAGGTAGAGAAGCGAGCGGCCTTCCATCAAGTATCCGGTCTCGGGGAGCGCACGGACCGGAGACGTCGCGATGCCGTAGATCAAAACCGGGATCGCTACCGCCATGCCCGCAAGGGGCCCCGCGGCTCCGATGTCGAGCAACGCGTTCCGTGAACGAATGCGCTCGCGGATTTGAATCACGGCCCCGAGGGTGCCGAGAAACAACGGCAGCGGGATGAAGTAAGGAGGCGACACGTCGATTCGGTGGTACTTGCCGGCGAAGAAATGGCCGAACTCGTGGGCCAGGAAGATCGCCATCAGCGGAATGGAAAAAACCCAGCCGGCGAGCAGCTCCTCGAGCGTCGTCGGGAAGCGATTCAGCTCGTGAAAGGCCCCCACGTAGAACGTCGATAGGAAGGTCAGGGCGATCAAGACGAGCGGCAGTCGCCATTGCGTCTTCCGTTGGCTCACCGGCTGGCTGTAGCATGTGCGTTCGGAAGCGCACGATCTGCTATTCTTCGAGTCGAATGGATTTGTACAGCGCGTCCAAGCGGCTCGGCCGCCCATTCGTCTTTGCCGACGAGCGATCCACGCAAGCGCTGTCTGTCGCCGACCACGGCCTCATCGGCGATGGCTTTTCCGCTGCGCTGGTGCGCGCGGACGGCGCCATCGATTGGCTCTGCCTGCCACGGTTCGATAGCCCGAGCGTCTTCGGGGCATTGCTCGATCCCGAACGCGGCGGCTTCACGTCGGTGAGCCCGGTCGACTACCCGTTCGAGACGCTCCAGCGATACGACCCCGACACGAACGTGCTCGAAACGCTCATTCGCGCTGAGGGCCGTGGGGCGCTTCGCCTCACCGACTACATGCCTTGGGCCGACGATCCGCGGTCCGACACACGCGAGGTTCACCGCCGCGTGCAGTGCGTCGAAGGCGAGGTGGCCGTGCGTGTGGTCTTCGACCCTCGCTTCGGATACGGCAGCGCCGAGACGACTTTCGAGGTCACGGACCGATGTGCGCTCGCCAAAGGGGACTCCGGCGAGCGACTGATGGCCGTGCTTGGTGGCGGGACCGGTTGGAGGCGCCGGACCGAGGGCGGGGTGGAGGCCGTCTTCACGCTGAAAGCCGGGGAACGCGTGTGGCTGGTCATGAGTTGGAACACGACGAAGCCCGAGTCCGTGCTCCTTTATCGGCCCTACGATGCGCTCCGTCGAACGAGGCACCGCTGGCGGGATTGGGTGCGCGGCCTGAAGTACGACGGTCCATGGCGTCACCACGTGATTCGCTCGGGGTTGCTCCTCAAGCTCCTGATGTATTCGCCGACCGGCGCGATGGTGGCAGCGCCTACCACCTCGATTCCCGAGTGGATTGGTGGCAGGCGCAACTGGGACTACCGCTACACCTGGACGCGAGATACTGCCATGGCCGTGCGAGCCGCGAACCTGCTCGGTTGTACGGCCGAGGCCCGCGAGTTCTTCCACTTCGTGCGCGATACGCTCGAACGCTATCGGAAACTGCAAATCATGTACGCCGTCGACGGGAGCCGCGTTCCCGACGAGCGCACCCTCGACTATCTGACGGGTTATCGCGGCTGCAAGCCAGTGCGTGTGGGCAACGGAGCGCGTGATCAGGTCCAGCTCGATACGGCGGGCGCTCTGATGGACGCCGCCTACGTCTACGAGCGTGGCGGCGGTTCGCTGACTGCCCGAGGCTGGCTTCGCTTGCGGGAGGTCGTCGAGAACGTGTCGGCGACCTGGGCCGAGCCGGATCACGGCATCTGGGAACCGCGGGCCGGCAGACGTCACAACGTCCACTCGAAGCTGATGAGTTGGCTCGCCTTGAGACGCGGGGCTCAGCTCGCGCCTCTGTTTGGCGACGACCGTTCGCGAGCAGCGTGGCAGTCGACGGCGCAAACCCTGCACGCGGAGCTTTGCGCGCGGGGGCTCGACCGGTCGAAAAAGCGGTTCGTTGCGGCGTACGATCACGAGCATCCGGATGCTTCGCTGCTACTGCTTCCCATTCACGGTTTCCTGCCACCAAACGACGATCGCATTCTCCGGACGATCGAGTGGATTCGAACCGAGCTCGGCGAAGGCCCCTATGTATATCGGTATCGCGCGGACGACGGCGTCGGGGGACTCGAGGGCGCCTTCGCTCTGTGCGGCTTCTGGCTCGCGGAAGTGCTCGCGATGGCAGGCCGAATCGACGAGGCCCAGCAGGTCTTCGTCGCCCACGCGGAAGCGTCGAACCACGTCGGGCTTCTCTCCGAGCAGATCGAGCCCCGCAGCAGGATGCTCCTCGGCAACTTTCCCCAGGCGTTCAGCCATCTCGGTTTGATCAACGCAGCGGCGCGCATCGATCTCGCCCTGCGTCTGAGGGACGAGGGGTCGCCAGAGGTTCCCGAGGTCGAGATCGGACGCTGACATGGGAGCGGGGGGCGAGTTCCAAACACGCGGGCCGATGGGGCGGACGGCCGCCTACTACTTGCACGCGGCATCCCTTGCGCTGGCGACCGGCGTCGGGCTGTTTCTCGTCGGTGGCACGCGCGGGCCGGAACCCTGGGCTGGTCTTGCAATCGCTCTCGTCGTCTACCTGGCCGCCAGCTGGATGCTGGCCTCCCCGAAGCCAGGCCGCAAACGCCGCGACGATTCGCTTCCGGAGAGCGAGGCCGCCGGCGGCGAGCTCCCGCCCGTCACCGAACCGGCAGTCGCCTCATCGGTGAGCTCCGAGACCGACGGAAGCGCCGACGAGGTCGACTACCTCAGGGCGCTTCGCCACGAGCTCCGAACGCCGCTCAACGCGGTGCTCGGTTTTTCGGATGTCTTGCTGAGTGGCATCGACGGCGAGATCAATTCGTCGCAGCGGGAGGACCTCGAGATCATTCGGGCCTCGGGTATCCGCCTTCGTGTGCTGCTCGACAGCGCGCTCGACATGACCCAGCTCGCGGACGGAGAGCTGCGACTCGACGTCGACCGCGTCGATGTGCGGGACCTCGTGAACCGGGCGGTGGTCGAGGCAACGCAGCTTTGGTCGAACAAGCGAAGCGCGAGCTGTACGCTGCCCGACGAAGAGTGCGTCGCTCAGGCGGACGAGGGGCGCCTCCGCCGTTCCATTCTCGTCCTTGCGGATTTCTTGGCTACGAGTCACCGGGATGCCGACATCGTGGTGGCGCTCGCCCCATCCAATGGGCATTTCGCAATCGAGGTCACGGCCGAGAGCAGCGGGCGACCGACCCTCGAGACGCTGCCTACGACGGCGGAGGTTCTTGCCGCGGAGGATGTGTCCAAGATTCGGCAGTGGCCGGTCGCCGTCACCTCCGAGTTGATCGGCCGTCACGGCGGCTCCCTCTACCACGGGAGCGCTCCGTCTCGTTTCCTGATCCGTTTTCCAGCGGGAGGCGCGTCATGACGAGAGTCCTCCGTCGCCTCGGGTGGAGGTCGTTCATCACCTCTTCTTATTTCGCCTGCGTCTGGGTGGTGCTCGCGGACCAACACCGCGCGCCGGGCGCCCTCGTCGTCTTGGCGATTGGTCTCGTGTCCGCGGCGTTCTTCGGTCGCTCGTCCGAGCCCGAGTACGAGGGCCACGACGGAAAGGCCTCGGACCTCGGGCCGCAGACCGCGCAGCCCGCACGAGACGCGATCGACGCGCACTCGGCGGAGCCCGAGCAAGCAGAACACCAGCGCGCGCGCTTCCTCGGCGCGCTCGGTCACGAGCTTCGAAATCCGCTGAACTCGGTGACCGGATTCTCCGACATGCTGCTCGGAGGCGTCGATGGAGAGCTAAACGCGGAGCAGGAGCGAAGCGTGCGGACGATTCGCGCTGCCGCCGAGCGGCTTCTCCGTCTGGTGTCCACGGTCGTCGACCAAGCACGCTTGGAGGCCGGGACCCTTCGCTTGCAGCAGCAATGGGTTGCCCCGCACGAGCTCGTGGGGGAAGCAATCGAGTTCGCCAGGTCGCGCGCTGAGGATACGAGCGTCATCGGTGGCGTATCGGACGGGTTGCCGCCCGTCTTCGTCGATCGTCACAGGACCGTGCAGGCGCTGGTCAGCCTGACCGTGCTCGTCATTCGTTCGTCCGAAACCGACATCGCGATTCGCGTTGCGCCTCCTCGACGCGACCAGGCAGGCAAAGGATTCGTGCAGTTCGATCTGATGGCGAGCCTGAAAGACTCCACGGCGGATACGCTGGCGGTCGTCGAAAAGCTCGAACAGCCGCTCTCCCGTTCGGATGCACTCGGCCTCGAGGTCGCGATCGCCCGCAACGTCATCGAAACCCAGGGCGGTCGGATCTGGACCGAGGCTGGAACCGCCGGAAGCCTTCGCGTCTGCATGACGCTGCCGACATCGGCCAGCTAGTTCGCAGAAGACAGCACGTCGAGCACGGACTGATAGGCTTCGTTCCGCTTCCAACCGAAGTCGGCTTGAAGCCTTTGGGCCATTGCCTTGGTCGAGAGCCCTTCGGACTGCCAGCGCACCACCAAGGCCTCCAAATCAACATCCTCGCGCGGCGTGTCGCCCCGTGTCCTCCCCTCGATGACGAGGGTGACTTCGCCTCTGAGTGGATCGGGGAGCGCATCTTGGACTTCTCGAGCCGTACCTCGAATCGTTTGTTCATGGACTTTGGTGAGCTCTCGACAGAGGGCGATTCTGCGCTCGCTACCGATGTGCTGCTCGAGCTCCGTCAACGTCGCGCGAGCTCGATGCGGCGATTCGAAGAGGACGACCGTGGAGCTCGAATCCGCGATGCGCTCGAGGGCCGCACGCCGGTCTTTGCCCTTCTTTGCCAGAAATCCCTCGAACACGAACCGGCGAATGGGGAGGCCCGCCACCGAGAGAGCTGCAAGAACGGCGCTCGGCCCTGGGATCGCCTCCACGGTGACGCCCGCCTGCGTTGCACGGGAGACGAGGTTCGCACCTGGATCGCTCACGAGGGGTGTCCCGGCGTCGCTCACCAGCGCGTAGTGCGCGCCGTTTTCGAGCTCCTCGACCGTCGCGGATACCTTTGCTTCGCCACTGTGGGCATGGAACGAGCGCAGAGGCGTCGCGATCCCGTGCTTGGAGCAAAGCGTTCGGGTGTGACGCGTATCCTCTGCCAAGATCAGGTCGGCCTCCCGCAGCACGCGCAGCGCGCGAAGGGTGATGTCTTCGAGACATCCGATTGGTGTAGCAACGATCGACAGGCGGCCGCCCATCACGTGGCGTTACCACATCTCCGCGTCCCCGCGAAGGGGCGCTCAGGGCGATTCGTATACTTCGACGACGGTGTCGCCGAGCTCCTCGTGCAGGAATTTCTTGAGCTTCTGCAGGAGCCGCTTTTCGATTTGACGAACCCTCTCACGGCTCACCCCGAACTCGTCGCCCAGCACCTGCAGCGTCTTCGGGTCTTCGGAGACCAATCGTTCGTCGAAGATCTTCTTTTCTTTGCCTTCGAGGGTCTCCCCGAACTCGTGGATCTTCTCGCTGAACTGGTCACCCACTTGAGCATCTGCCAGCGTGTCGTCGACCCGCACGTCGTCCGAAGGAAGCAGCTCGACGCGCGCCACCGACCTGCCCTCGGAGGTGCCCACCGGCGCATCCAAAGATGCATCGCCTGCAGCGAGACGCATGTCCATGGACACCACGTCCCGCTCGGGCACATTCAGGCGCTCCGCGATGAGCTCGGCGGTCGGTTCGATTCCCATGGCCGAAAGTCGCGCCTTCTCTTTTTGGAGGTTGTAGAACAGCTTTCGCTGAGCCTGAGTGGTCCCCACCTTGACGAGTCGATGGTTGTTGAGGATGTAGCGCAAGATGTACGCGCGAATCCACCACGCCGCGTAGCTCGAGAGCTTCACGCCCTTGTACGGATCGTACTTCTTGACCGCCTGCATGAGGCCGATGTTTCCCTCTTGCACCAAGTCCAGGATGTTCTTGTAGGCCTGTCGATAGTCGTATGCGATCTTGACGACGAGACGGAGGTTCGAGGTCACGAGACGTTTCGCCGCCTCCACGTCTTCATCCTCGAAGAAGCGCACCGCGAGCTCGTGCTCTTCTTCCTTGGTCAGGAGCGGGTACCGCTGGACGTCGCGCATGTAGGCCCCGAGCGGATCGCGGCGAGAAAGAGCCGAAGAAGACGCTGCGAGGACGTCGCTCTTGCTCTCAGATTCGTCCGGTACGTCCTCGAGAACCTCGACGTCTTTCGGCTCTTCGAGCTCGTCTGGCGATTCCGTTTCGTCTTCAGTCATGACTCCCGCCCGAGTCCCAATCTGTAGGGCACAGACCCCCACGGCGTCCAGTGGATGCCCTCACTTCGGCGCTTGAAAAGGCTGGCCTCCGGCGGCACGGGGGCGTAGCCGTCCGCCGAGTGCACCCGCGATGGAGTACTGAATCGCACCCTCTTTGGTGGTCGCGGACTTCAGTCCGGAGGAGCCGAGCTCCATCATCGTGGCGACCTTGGGGCTTCGATCTTGGTAGGCGTCTTCGATCTTCACGCGGACCATCACGTTGAGCTCGGAGCGTTTCAACGGCCGGAGCAGCCGAACCCTCCCGAGCGCATCCAGTTTGAGGTCTTTTCCGTGAGATTTGGCGCGTTCGATGTTCGCGACACCCTCTTCGATCTTCGCCAAGAGCTCGAGGTTTCCGACGTCTGCGCGATCGAGGGTGAGCCCGCCCCAGCCCGGAATGTCCACGGCCGACTTTCCATCGCCGACGTGGAGGGCCTCAATCGTCAGATCGACGTTCCCGTTCGATTCGGCCACCTCGCTCGGCATCGATAGCTCGACTTCGCCCGTGAGCGTGCCTTCGAGAGGAACCTTCGTGAACTTGCGGAGCGCGGGAATCGACTGAAGGTCGACGTCTTCGATCTCCGCCTCGACCTCCATCACGTCCTCGCCGACGGTAAAGTCACCTTCCGCCTCGCCGCCTGCGAGCTCCGCGTCGAAGCTGTAGGATTTCGTGTTCGAGATGAGCGAGAACAGGGACGTGCTGACGGTGAGCTCGTCGACGATCACGTCGAGCGAGGGCCCGTCTCCTTCGGGCGGCAGGGCCAGTCGCAGGCTCTCGAACGTCAGGCCGGTCAACCCCGAGTGCGTGAGATCGATGATCTCGAGCTCGTATCCTCGAGCCCGAGCCTCCTGCACGAGCCGATCGGCGAGGCGGTCGTAGGGAAACGTCTTGTAGAGGAAGAAGACGAAACAGAGGAGAAAAAACGCCGGATAGCCGGCCCACCTGAGGATCTTGCGAATGGGGATGTTTCGCACGCTCTACTACTCCTCCGATCCGGGTCCCGCGCGATCGTACGCATTGACTGCGAGCTTCACGGTATAGCCGGTTCGCATCCTTCCGCCCGTCATCTGGATTCGTTCGATTGCAACGGGGTAGGGGCTATTCTCGATATCCGCGAGCATCTCGATCAAAGGACGAAGCTCGACCGTGGGAAGACTGACCCGCACGGAACGGCGACTGTATCCGCCCATGTCGAGCTTCGGCTGATCGGTGATGCCGAGTCCGGTGACGCCGTATTGCTGCGCGCGCTCCTCCAGGAAGCCACCGAGCGAAGGTGCCTTCCGGTTGTAGAGCGACTCGACCGCTTTCCGCTCGGCTTTCTCGCGGCGGAGCCGGCCCTCCGAGCGCTGAATGTCTTGCAGGACTTGGACGATCTCCTCGTTCTCCGTCTCGATGTCGGAGATGCTCGACATGCCGATGTACATCGGAAGCACCACGATGAGCGCGACGAAGACCACTGCCATCGCAGTCAGCAAGCGCCGTTCTCGGTCGCTCAGCGAGCCGGACCAGCTTCGGAGATTGTCGAGTGCATCGTTGAACGCCACGCTACTCCTCCTCCTCGTCCTCTGAAGCCGGGGCCGCCTCGCATGCCACCTTCACCGCCACCTTGTAGTCCTTGCGGTCGGCGACTGCCGTCGAAATCGATCCCTTCTCGGCCTCTGCAAAGCATCGATGAGTTTGAAGCTCCTCGACGAGCCTGTCACGCTCGGCAATCGATCCGACCGTACCTTGAATCTCGAATCGACCGCTTTCCCCGTCGTCGTCGATCTCGATGAGGAGCCGGCGGGTGTCGTGTTGGATGTCTTCGGGGATGCTCTCCGAAATGGCTTCGAGCACGTCGTACGCGTCGAAACGCGGGAGAGGATCGTCGATCCGTGGGCCGGCGGTCAAAAGCTCCCGCGCATGGAGCGCGCTACGGGTCTCTTCTCCGAAGAGGTCGCTGCTCACCTCGGCAAGCGTCGCCGTGAGCCGCTCCTGCTCTGCCCGTGCGACCCGATACCGCGCCCCCAAGGAAACTACGAAAGAAAGCAGAACAGCGCCAAGGCAGATCGCGATCAGTCGCATGTGCTGTCGCAGCTCGCCGGCGCCGGTCTTGGAAGCAAACTCGCCCCGCCGGAGATCGAGCTGCTTCTTTCGCGAGATGGCGCGCGCCGCCAACGCGGCGGCCTTTGCAAACTTCGGTAGAGTCTCGTCGTCTGCCCCCGCGGCGGATGGGAGCGCCACGGTGCCGCACTCGATTCCGAGCTGCTCGGTGAGCCATTGTCGTGCGCTTTCCATCGTTGCGGTCTCTCCAGAAAGCAACACGAGCGAGGGTTCCTCGGTCCGCTGCGCGCGGTAGCTGGCCAAGGTCCGTCGAAGCGCCGCGCCAAGCTCCGCGCGCCGGCCCGATTCGACGAGGTCGAGCCCGCCGGACACGGTACGGGCAAACGTGCATTGACCGTCCGACAGGACCGCGAAGTCCGTACTGGTCGCGCCTACGTCGATCACCAGCACGGTTCTGTCGGCAAGCGACTCCCCGAGGAGAGCGCCGAGACCGTCGAAAGCCGCGGCGCCCACGGCGAGCTCGCGTGGTTCCACGCCCGCCGCGCGAAGCTCCTGCAAGCGCGCCG
>JAHELW010000024.1 GCA_024643985.1 Myxococcales bacterium
CCGTGCCCGCGGCGCCGAAGCTGCCTGGGGGCGTGCAGTCGCTTCCCGCGGAAGAGGCGGTGCTGGCCACGGCATCCGAGGTCATGCCCGCTTCCGAGCCGGCGGCGCCGTCCGAGCCGGCGGCGCCGTCCGAGCCGGCGGCGCCGTCCGAGCCGGTGGCGCCGTCCGAGCCGGCGGCGCCGTCCGAGCCGGCGGCGCCGTCCGAGCCGGTGGCGGCCTCGGACGAGCTTCAAACCCCCGTCTCATTGCCGTCCCCGGCGGATGCAGACGATGATCTCGATGAAGCAACGACGAATCCCTCGGCGCCTCCAAGCCGGTTGGCGTCCCCCAGCACTCGGCCAAGCACGAGTAGTTGGCAGCCTGCGCCGGAGCCCTCGGCGCGGTCGCGCATGCAAACCCCGAAAGGGTTTCAGGCGGTTCGCCCCCAGGCCTCGCGTTTCGCTGGCGGCACGATTCTCAACTGGGCGGGCCGTGTTCCCGAGATCGAGCGCATCGAGGAAGTCTCCGCGCGCGAAACCGTCGAGGTGGGAACCTGGGACAGCACGCTGTCGGAGCTTCGCGACGATCCGGAGATCGAAGATGCGATCGAGGCGATCGACTCCGATCCCCCACCGGCGGCCTTCGTTCGTTCGACTCCTCCCGGAGCGCCGATCTCCGAGCCCCCGGCCCGGTTTCAACCCGATCGGTGGAGCGCACCGGTCCCGGACTACCACGAGCCTCCGGAGGTCGATCCACCCCCCCTCACGTACGAGCAGGTCTTCGACCAGGGAAGCGCGGAGGGGAGCCTCCGCGCCCCGCGTCCGGTTCAGCCGGGCTCCGTCGCGCCGAAGAGCGGGCCGAAGCCGAGCGTCCTCCCATGGGCTCTTTTGTTGCTCGCGATCGTGTGCGGTGCGGGCGCGGTTGCCTTCGTCGTGTCGCAACGACGGGGGCCGCCCACCGCCTCCGAACGTGTGCCGGCGACAGAAGCCCCGTTGCCTGCAAAGCCGCCGCCCACGACCGTGACCGCAACTGCCGCGGAGAAGCCGGCTGCCGAGCCCGAGCCGGCACCGAAGCGCGAACCCGCCCCCGAGCCAGAGCCGGCCGCGGCAACGCAGGCCCCGGCGATCGGAGATCCGGTCGAAAACCCCGACGCGATCTATCCTCCGACCGGGGCTGCGGATACCTACGCGGCCCAGCTCGATCTCGCACGGCGCTTGAAGCGCGGTTCGCGTGCGGTTGCGGCGTACCGCCGGGCCATTGCGCTCAACCCCGAGGGGAGCGACGCGCTAGCCGAGCTCGGCCGCCTGATGCTTGCGCGGCAGCATACGCGTGAGGCGACGGAGCTCGCCGAGCGTGCAACCGCCATCGACCCGAGCAACGCGCTGGCCTGGGTCACGCTCGGCGCGGCACGTCAGATGCGCGGCGACCGCCAGGGGGCAAGGCAGGCCTACCAGAATTGCGCGAAGCTCGGCAGAGGTCCGTACGTCAGCGAGTGCCGCGCCATGCTGCGTTGAAGCGCGCTCCGCATCACAAGTTTTCTCGCACACCTCCGGGCCTGCTAAGCTCGAGCGATGGGGCCAGGGAACGCGAATGGGTGAGCCGTTCATTCACGCTACGGCCGTCGTCGACGAGGGGGCCGTCGTCGGTCCGGACAGCCGCATCTGGCATTTCACCCACGTCTCGAAGGGCGCCAAGATCGGCGCGCGCTGCGTTTTGGGGCAGGGCGTATTCGTTGGGCCTGGCGTCTCCATGGGAGACGGCGTGAAGGTTCAGAACCACGTGTCGGTTTACGCGGGGGTCACGCTCGCAGACGATGTGTTTCTCGGTCCGAGCTGCGTCTTCACGAACGTGCTGACTCCGCGCGCGCACGTCGAGCGCAAGGAGGAGTTCGCACCCACACCGGTGGGCCGTGGGGTCACGGTTGGTGCCAACGCGACCATCGTGTGCGGCCACGCCCTGGGAGACTATGCGCTGATCGGTGCGGGCAGCGTGGTGACCAAGGATGTCGCACCTCACGCGCTGGTGGTTGGAAATCCTGCAAGGCGGGTGGGCTGGGCGTGCCGCTGCGGAGAGGTGTTGCCCGAGTCGGGCGTCTGCTCGAGATGCGGCGATCGATACGACGTCACGGCCCACGCGTGCCGTCGGGTGAAGAGCCGTGGTTGACGAGCCGATTCCAATGCTCGACGTGGTGGCGCAGAACGAGCCGCTCATCGACCGCCTCATCGAGCGCGCGTCGGAGGTGATTCGCTCGGGGCGCTACATCCTCGGTCCAGAGGTCGAGGCGTTCGAGCGTGAGGTCGCGGAGCATCTCGGCGTCGATCACGCGATCGGGGTCTCGAGCGGAACGGATGCGCTGCTCGTCTCCCTCATGGGGCTCGGGATCGGACCGGGAGACGAAGTCGTCACGACGCCGTTTTCTTTTTTTGCCACGGCGGGATGCATTGCCCGCGTCGGAGCGACGCCCGTCTTCGTCGACATCCGGCCCGACACGTTCAACATCGACGTGGCTCAGGTTGCTTCCGCGATCACCGGCCGCACGCGCGCCGTCTTGCCCGTTCATCTCTTTGGGCAGGCTTGCGACATGAAGGCTCTGTGGGAGGTCGCCTGTCAGCACGACCTTCCCATCATCGAAGACGCTGCCCAGGCCATCGGTACGACCAGTCCCGCAGGCCCGGTCGGAAAGCTCGGCGTGTACGGCTGCTTCTCGTTCTTCCCGTCGAAGAATCTAGGGGGCTTTGGCGACGCCGGGCTGGTGACCGCAAGCGACGAGGCGCTCGCGGAAAAAGCCCGCGTGCTCAGAGCGCACGGGAGCAAGCCGAAGTACCACCATGGCGTCGTCGGCGGGAACTTCCGCCTCGATGCGCTTCAGGCCGCGCTGCTGCGCGTGAAGCTTCCGGCGCTCGACGGTTGGACCGCGCAGAGACGAAAGAACGCCGCTCGCTACGATGAAGCGTTTGCCAACGCCGGATTGCCTCCCGATCTCCTGCAGTCGCCGACGCGGCGGTTCGAGGGACACATCTACAATCAGTACGTGATCCGCTCGTCTCGAAGGGACGAGCTCCAGGCGCACCTTCGCGAAAAGGGGATTGCCACGGCGATCTATTATCCAGTGCCGCTTCATCGACAGGCGTGCTTTCAGCATCTCGGATACGAGACGGGGTCGTTGCCCGAGGCGGAGCGGGCGAGCACCGAGGTGCTCGCGCTTCCGATTTTTGCCGGTCTGGGCGAGGCGCAACAGGGCCGAATCATCGAAACCGTGGTCGGTTTTCTCGGCGGGTCCCGGTAGCCATGGCCGTTCCCTCGCTTTAGAGTGCCAAAGCCGATGACAGGTCGCTATCAGGCCCCGTTTGCCGATCAGGGCTCCCACGCCATCGACGCGGACATCGCTCACCGCTTGCTGAGGATCGCACTCGGTCAGGGCGGAGACTACGCAGACCTGTTCTTCGAGTACTCGGTGAGTGGAAGCTATGGATACGACGAGCAAATCCTGAAGTCGGCGCGTCGAGCGGTGTCGATGGGTCTCGGCGTCCGGGTGATGAAGGGGGACGCGACCGGCTATGCATACTGCGAAGAGCTCTCGTTCGACGCGATGAAGCGCGCAGCGGAGACGGCGGCTCAGATCGCCGCGGGCGCAAAGCCCGTCGAGCCGGTCGCCGTTGCCATGCGCGATCTTCCAGATCGCTACCCCGTGGCGGTCGAGTCGATCGACGTCGACGGCGCTGCCAAGAAGGCGATCTTGGAGCGGGCCGATCGTGCCGCACGCGCTGCCGACGCTCGCGTGATCCGGGTCGATGCGTCGCTCGTCGAGGGAGCGCGTGAAATCCTCGTGGCGAACAGCCTCGGGCACATGGCGCGCGACCGGCAGCCGATGATGCGGTTCGGGGTTCGTGTGATCGCGCAAGAGGGCGACAATCGTCAATCCGGCACGTCTGGAGGCGGGGGGCGCGTCGGGCTCGAGTATTTCGACGACAAGACCCCCGAGTGGCACGCCGAGCAAGCGGTGCAGCAGGCGCTCGTGATGCTCGATGCCCGAGAGGCGCCTGCCGGGGAGATGGACGTGGTCCTCGGGCCGGGGGACAGCGGGATTTTGTTGCACGAGGCGGTCGGTCACGGGCTCGAGGCCGACTTCAACCGGAAGAAGACGAGCAACTACTCGGACCGCATCGGTCAAGAGGTCGCGAGCCCCCTGTGCACCGTCGTCGACGACGCCTCGCTCGAGGGCTCGCGCGGGTCGATCAACGTCGACGACGAAGGGCTCCTTCCGGCCCGGTCGGTGCTGATCGAGCGCGGCGTCCTGCGCGGCTACATGCAGGATCGGCATAGCGCGGATTTCTTTCGCACTGCGCCCGACGGTCACGGCCGACGGGAAAGCTTCCGCTCCCATCCGATGCCGCGCATGACGAACACCATGCTTCTCGCAGGCGAAGATGATCCCGAAGACATCATTCGAAGCGTCAGCCGCGGCGTCTATGCAAAGAAGTTCGGTGGCGGACAAGTCGACATCTCCAACGGTGACTTCGTCTTCTCGCTGACGGAGGGCTACCTCATCGAGGATGGCAAGCTCACGGCACCTCTGAAAGGCGTCAATCTGATCGGGAACGGGCCCGAGGCCATGCGGAAGGTGACGATGCTCGGGCACGACTTTTCGATCTCGGACGGCATCTGGACGTGCGGCAAGGACGGACAGTCGGTTCCCGTCGGAGTGGGATGTCCGACGATCAAGATCGCGGCGATGACCGTCGGCGGAACGCAGGTGGCCCGCGGATGAGCAAGACCGAGGCAGAGGCTCGAGAGCTCCTAGACCTCGGGCGCACCGTGGTGGAACGGGCCCGTGCAGGGGGCGCCAATGTGGCCGAAGCAAGCGTTCACAGCGGCTCGCACCTGTCCGTGAAGGTGCGGATGGGCGAGCCCGAGCTCGTCGAGGAGGCCGGCTCGCGCGCGCTCGGCCTTCGCGTGATGGTCGGCCAGCGGGTTGCCTCGACCTACACGAGCGATCTGAGCGCGGCCGGACAGAAGGTGCTCATCGAGGACGCGCTCGAGCTCGCCAAGCTGAGCGAGCCAGACGAGTTCGCAGGCCCACCGCTCACCGCCGATCTCTCCGAGGAGTCGGATTGGGCGAGCTTGGACACGTACGACGATGCGGTCGGCGACATCTCCGCGGATGAGGCGCTCGGTCGCGCGCTCGACGGCGAGCGGGCGGCGTTCGATTTCGACGCACGCATCACGAACAGCGAGGGCGCCTCCTTCACTCGCGCGCGGGGCGTGAGCGCGCTGGTCACGAGCGGCGGTTTTTCGGGAAGTGACTGCGGGACGTATGCATCGGTCGTGGTCACTCCGGTGGCGGACGACGAGGGCGGCAAGAAGCGGCGCGGCTACCATTGGTCTGCGGCGCGCCACTACGCGGACCTCGAGAGCAGCCAGTCCGTCGGGGAGGAGGCCGCACGGCGCACGATCGCGCAGCTCGGTGCGAAGAAGCTACCCACGCAAGAGCTTCCGGTCGTTTTCGACAAAGACGCGGCGCGCTCCATCGTCGGCCTGTTTGCCGGCTGCGTGCTCGGGGGCTCGATCTGGCGCAAGAGCTCGTACCTCGTCGATCGCGTCGGCTCACAGGTGGCAAGTGACCTCGTGACGATCGTCGACGACCCACTTCTCGTGAGGGCCCCGGGCTCTCGCGCCTTCGACGGGGAAGGTCTGCTCTCGCGCCGGAACGTCGTCGTCAAAGACGGCAAGCTGGAGAGTTACTTGCTCGATACCTACAGTGCGAGAAAGCTCGGGCTTCAAAGCACGGCCAGCGCATCTCGCTCCCCGTCCGGGGGCATCTCACCGTCTACGAGCAACCTGACGCTTCAGCCGGGGTCGCTTTCCCGAGACGCGCTCGTCGCAGATACCAAGCATGGTTTCTACGTGACCGGCATGATGGGCTTCGGCTTCAACTCGGTGACCGGTGATTTCAGCCGCGGCGCATCGGGTTTTCTCATCGAGAACGGGGAGCTCGGTCATCCGGTCTCGGAGGTCACGATCTCGCTGAACCTCGACACGCTCCTGCAGCGGATCGACGCGGTCGCCGACGACGTCGATCACCGCACCGCGATCAGCTCCCCAGCGTTCCGAGTCTCCTCGATGACCCTAGCCGGCGCCTGAATGTTTTTAGTGGGGGAGCGTGTCCCTTGCTCGGGCGACCATCAGGTCGACGTAGCTACCTAGGTCCGGGCAGGAAATGCCGGTGCCGGCGAGGAGCTCCCGCGTGTTGCGGTCGTCGTAGATCACGTCCGTCTTCAGGTGGTCGAGGAACGCGCGCGTGGTGCTCGTGAAGCGCTGCATTCCCGGGGCTCGCATCAAGGCCGTCGCGAGGTTGAGCGGGTCGTGCTCGCGGGGGGGCGGGCGGCCCGTCGCTTCGGCGAAAAGGCGCAGCGCGGCGTGCACCGTGAGCGGCTTCGGGTCGACGATGTGAAACGTGCGGCCGGTGGCGCGCTCGTCCTCCGCAATGCGGATCGCCGCGGCGACCGCGTAGTCGACCGGCACCGCGCTGATGCGAACCCCGGTGCGGCTCGGCGTGGGAATTCGATAGTCCTCCGGCGCGCTCAGCAGAACGCGGATGAGCAAGTGTAGCCCCGTGACGTCCTCGGTCTCGCCGGTCATCGAGTCGCCCACCATCAGGGCCGGACGCAGGATTGCGACGGGAAGCTCGTCGATGCTCTCTCGAATCATCATTTCCGCCCGATAGAGCGACTCCTCGACGGGATTGCGAAAACCCATTGCATCCGACAGGTCGCTCTCCTGCACGAAGCCTTCTCGATTTCCCGATACCGCCGCGCTCGACCAGAACGCGAGGCGCCGAAGTCGCGGCGACGCTTCCGCCAGCTCGAGGATTTCCGAAGCCGCCTTGACGTTCCCCGCCGCTTCCTCCTTCGTTGCTGCCGGGTCGGTCACGGTCGCGCAGTGGTGGATCAGCTCGGTTCGCTCCGTCAGGAGCTCGTACTCTTCGCCACTCAGGCCGAGGTCGATCGAGCGCGGATCCCCGATCCAAATCGACACCCGCGCACGCGCTTCCTCGGGAAGCTTTTCGAGCAGGCTCTTCGCGTGCTCCTCGCGGCCTTCGGGGACGACACAGCACACGGTGCGACCGCCCCTCAGGGCGAGCTCGCGTACCAGGTGGATCGCCGGTTGCCGCCCGGGAAATCCAGTGACGAGCACCGACCTCGCCAACGTCCCCACTACTCCGACTCCTTCGACGCGAACCGTGCGACGAGCGCCTCGTGCACTTCGGCCACCTGCCGCCGAGTGCCGTCGAGGTCGCCGTTGTTGCTGATCACGTAGTCCGCGACCGCGACCTTTCGCTCCAGCGGAAACTGGGCATCGAGCCGGGCATTGGCCTCCGACACCGAAAAACCATCCCGCGCGATCAGTCGAAGCCGCTGCACGGACTCCTCGGCGCTCACGACGACGAGCGCCTGAAACGCCTCGTACGCCCCCGTTTCGACGAGGAGGGCCGCCTCGTAGAGCACGTAGGGCGTCGGATGATCCGCGTAGCTGGCGATGCGTTTCGCCCCTGCGGCTCCGATGCGCGGGTGGAGGATCGCGTTGAGCTGCTCCCTTGCCTCTTCGTCCTGAAAAACGATGTCGGCAACCTTCTTTCGGTCCAGTCGGCCCGCCTCGTCGAGCACCCCGTCTCCGAACGCGTCCACGATTTGTCGAAGCCCAGGTGTTCCCGGCTCCACGACTTCGCGCGCCAAGTCATCCGCGTCGATCACCGGAATTCCCAGGTCCGCGAACATCTCGGACACCGTAGTCTTTCCGCTCGCGATCCCACCCGTCAGCCCTACGACCGGTTTCATCGCGCCAGAGTATTGGCCATCGTTCCACTCGGGCAAGACGATTTGGCCTGTGCTACCCCACGCAGCATGCGAGCCGTGATTCAGCGTGTTCACGAAGCGGATGTCACCGTGGGTGGCGAGACCGTCGGCGCGATCGAACGCGGCCTGCTGGTCTACCTCGGCGCGGCGCGTGGTGACGAAGCCAAAGACATTCAGTACACCGTGGACAAGATCGCAGGCCTTCGCGTGTTCGCAAACGACGAAGGCAAGATGTCACTTTCGGTGTGCGACGTCGGAGGTGCGGTCTTGGTGGTGTCTCAGTTCACTCTGTTCGGGGACGTGCGTCGCGGACGAAGACCGTCGTTCGACGATGCGGCGGATCCGGCCGATGCAGAACGTCTCTACCTGCAAGTCGTCGACGCCCTCAAAGGCAAGGGGCTTCCGGTCCAAACCGGCGTCTTTCGCGCGATGATGGACGTGAAGTCGGTCGTCGACGGCCCCGTCACCATCCAGATCGACAGCAAAAAGCTTTATTAGGATTTGCGTTTCAGACGCGGCATAATCCCGGCCCGATGCTCCGGTTTCCAACTGAGCGGCGCGCATGGGTGATTGCGGCGCTCGTCGCGCTGGCGCTCGTGGCAGGGCTTTGGGTGTGGGGCCTGGCCCGCGCCACGTCTCGCGCATCGACGCTGATCGGGGATCGTTTGGGCATGGATGCCGACGTCGACGAGACTCGCCTCGGTTTCGGCGCTCTCCGGCTGAGCGATGTCGAGCTGCGCGGCCGGCACGGTGGCATCGTCGTACGCGTCGAGGAAGTCGAAGCTCGGCTGAGCTTTTTCGCGGCGCTTTTCAAGGGAGCCGGCGCGGTCGAGCACGTCGAAGCGCACGGCGTCGACGTCGTCTTCGATCTCGGTGCGGAAGGCTTTTCCGATTCGCTCGACGAGATGGCTCGCCGGGTCGCCTCGCGCCGGCGCGAGCCAAGCGCCTCGGCAGGAACGTCCTCGTCTGCAGCAGGCCGCACGTACGAGGTGTCTGACTTGGACGTTCACGTCTCCGATCGCGACGGCGCCTTGGCCGCCGTTCGAAACATCGGCATCCGGAAGGACGGAAGCACGCTCCAGTCGAGTGCCGGCGAAACCCTGCTTGGACACCGTGATGCGGACTACGCGCTCGCCGGCCCCTCCAAGCTCGCGCTGCGGCGCGACGGTGGTGCGTGGAGATTGAGCGTGCTCGAAATCGCGGGCGGTCGGGTGCGCGCGCTGCGAAACGGCGATGACCAGGCTAGACCTCTCGCCTCTCGACTTCGCGATGCTGCCAAGCGGCTTAGGAGCTCCGGGGTGCGAACGGAAGCGTCCGCGCAGGACGACTCGGGCGCGGCCGAAGGGCCCCCGGGCGAGTCGCCTGCGCCTGCGCGGCTTTTCGCCCGTCTCACGGAGGACGCCGCGGTTTCCGTCTCGGGTGTCGAGATCGAGAGCCGCACCTCGGCCGAGGGGCCCGTCGAGCGGATCCGCAATTTCGAGCTCGACGTCCATGGCGGCGACAACGGCTGGTACCGAGTCGAGGTCGCGGGCGAGACTTCGAACAAAGGAACCCTCAGCGTCGATCTCAGTCTGCAACCGTCAGAGGCTCGTGCGGAGGGGAGCGTTGCTGCGCGCGGCATCTCGCTGGCGCTCGTCGCGCCGTTCGTTCCCGAGCTGCCACTTCACGAAACGGAGCTGGGAACCGTGAGCGCGCGTCTCGAGCTCGCCGCTCACTCCCGAGAGCGCGTGACGATCGAAGGCCGATTTCAGGTTCGGGAGCTCGCCCTCTCATCGGATCGCATCGCCGCGGAACCCGTGCGCGACATCAACGTCGAGCTGCGAGGAAAGGGGGCGTGGCTCCCCGGCGAACGGCGCCTCGAAATTGACGGTGCGCAGATTCGGATGAATGAGGCTCGCGTGTTGGTCGAAGGCGAGCTCGAGCGAACGTCGGACCACTATCGCGCCGACCTCGTAGCCAAGCTGCCACCGGCCGACTGCAACGAAGTCGTCGGTGCGATCCCGAAGGACGTCCTCGGCTCTTTGTCCCGGTTCGAGTGGATGGGGAACTGGAGCGCGGTCTCGCGGCTTTCGCTCGATTCGCGCGACCTCGAGGCAACCGAGCTCTCGATCCGGGTTCGAAACCTCTGCGAGTTCGTGCGAATACCGAGGTGGGTCCGGGTCGAGCGCTTTCGGGAGCCGTTTCGCCATCGTGCGATCGAGCCCGACGAAACGGTCTTCGAGATGGTCACCGGCCCCGGCACCGACCGCTGGGTCGCCTTTGCCGAGGTCAGCCCCTTCGTCGCTCCGGCCATCATCAGCCACGAGGACGGGGGCTTCTACGACCACGCCGGCTTTGCGCCGTGGGCCATACGGGATGCGCTCGTGCGAAACCTTCAGGAAGGCCGCTACGTCGTCGGGGCAAGCACCATTTCCATGCAGCTTGCAAAGAACCTCTACCTCCAGCGAGAAAAGACGATCGCGCGGAAGGCGCAAGAGGTCATCCTCACGTGGTGGCTCGAAAACGCGTTGACCAAAGACGAGATCCTCGAGCTCTACCTCAACGTGATCGAGTACGGTCCGGGCGTCTATGGCCTCAGGCATGCGGCTTCGTATTACTTCGGACGTTATCCGAGCGAGCTCAGCCCCGCCGAGTCCGCCTTCCTCGCGTGCATGCTGCCCTCGCCGAAGCGCTACCACGTCTCCTACGAACGCGGCGCGCTCACGCGGTCGATGAAGAGCCGCGCGCGGCGGCTTCTCGAGCACATGGCGAAGCGAGAGCGGATCGGCCCCGAGGCGCTGGCCGACGGCCTCGCCGAGCTCGATGATTTCCGGTTTTACCGCCCCGGCGACGCCCCTCCCGCGCCTCGCGCGCTTCCGCCGCTCGGTGCGCCCGAGGCTCTGGAGCCCGCAATGCTCGACCCATTCGAAGCGCTGTTCGTCGCCCCCTGAGCCTGGCGAGATTCGAAAATTCTCGCCTCACCAAAGCACGCGGCGGTCATTTATTGGGCCGACCCAGAGCGTCAGGGGTAAACACGAGCCATGACGCAGAGCCGGTGTTTGAATCGGCCATTTTCGCGTGCGTCCGAGGGGTTATGCAGGGATTGCTTGGCGTTCTTGGTAGGTTGGGGCTCGCGCTCGTTCTCGGATTGCTCGCGTCGTCTCTCGAAGCGCGTGCACGAGCCCAGGACCCTGGCGTCGTCGTGATCACCGCCGGCGACGACGCGACGGCCGGTGCGGCGATCCGCATCGACGGAGAGCCCTCGGGCAACGTTCCGCTCCGAAAGACGCTGCCCCCGGGCCGTCATCTGGTGCAGGTCGGCAAGCGCGGCTTCGTGACGTATTCCAAGTGGGTCGACCTGACCGCAGGGCAGGTCGTCACCCTTTCGGTCACCCTCCAGCCCCAGGCGCCAAAGACCGGATCCCTGCTCATCACGGCAGACGTGACGGGGCTTCCCGTTCTGATCGACGGTCAGAGGCGGGGCGGCACGCCTCTCGTGGTCGACGGTCTGTCGGAGGGCGAGCACCTGGTCGAGATCCAGAGCCCGGGGGAGGGCTACGAGGCCTTCTCGCAGGTCGTGACGATACGAGCCAACGAGCGCACGACGGTCGAAGCGACGCTTCGCATCGCGCCGGAGCTCGGGAGCCTGCGCGTCATTGCGAGCGTGCCAGGTGCGATCGTCAGCCTCGACGGCCTCGACATCGGTGTTGCGCCTGCCGCAAAGGCTGGGCTCGAGCCTGGCGAGCACGTCGTGATGGCCCGCGCCGCCGGATACGAGCCCGTGCAGCAAACCGTCACCGTCATTGCGGGACGGGAGCGCGTGGTGTCGCTTCGCTTCACCACGCCGAGCACCGAGGTACCGCGCATCCTCGTCCGTGCGAGCGTTCCCGAAGCTACCGTCACGATCGACGGGGTCGACTACGGCAATCCCCCGATCACGATCGAGCCGGCTGAGCTCGGCACGCACTCGATCGTCGTTCGCGCACCGGGCTTTCGTGAGGTTCGGCGCACCTGCTCGGTGGGTCCCAGCCGCAACTGCGACGTCTTCGCGGAGCTCAATCCGCTCGGCGTTCCGGTGCGAGTCGAAGCCAACGTGGCCGGGGCCGACTTGTTCGTCGATGGCGAGCTGCGCGGTCCCGTCCCCTGGGAGGGGGATCTTCCCGCCGGTTCGCATGCGCTCGAGGTCCGCGCAGAAGGCTACGAGAGCCACGCCGAGCAGATCCGCCTGCAGAAGTCGTCGCGCGTACGTTTGATCCAAGTGATTCTCACGCCGGCGTCCGCGACGGTGAGTACTACCGGACGTGACAAGGAAGCCGAGCGTGCCGACCCCCTTCGAAACACCGTGACGCATGGTGGCGCGCCCGTCCCGATCGGCGTTGCAACGCTCGACTTCTCGACCGGCTGGCCTTGGTTGGCGCAGCTCGGGATGCGGACGGGGCTCACCAACTTCCTGGACGTGGGGCTCTACGTGGCCTCGTTCGGCCGGCTCACGGACTTCTGGATCAGCACGAAAGCCGGATACAAGGTCTCCCGCAACTTCTCGGTCGGCGGCGACCTGCAGATCGGGGGTGGCGTTGGGCCGGCGCGCCGGGACGAGCTCCAGAACCGGCACCCGACGAACAACTTCTTCATCAGCCTCGATGCGATTTTCAGCCTGCATTTTCCACCCCGGGGTGCGCTGTCGATTTGGATGGCCATGGACTTCCACAGCGACAGGTGGGATTTCCAACCTCGCAACAGCGGCTTTTTTGAGACAAGCTCGCGTCAAAACATCGTGCGTGGCCGTCTCGGCGGCTCGCTGGAAATCGTCGTGACTCAGAAGTGGAACGTCTGGCTCGAAGTCGAGGGCATCGTCGCTGGAAAGCGGCGACGGGTGCTCGGCGACGTCTTCGGCGGCGGCCGCGCCGACTCGCTCGTCTACGGGCAGTTCGGCGCTACGTTCAAGTTCGGAAGTCCGAGGGAGCAGCGTTGATCGAAGGTCAGCTCATCGTGGTCGAAGGGATCGACGGGTCGGGCACGACGACCCAATGCTCGTTCATCGCCGAGCGCCTCCGCGACAAGGGCCTTCCCGCGCACACGACGCGGGAACCGAGCGACGGTCCCATCGGTGTTCTCATTCGGCAGGTCCTCACGGGACGTGTCATCACTCCGGGCCGGCATGGCGCCCGGTCCCCCTCGTGGGCGACCATGGCTGCGCTTTTCGCGGCCGACCGGCTCGATCATCTCGAGGCCGAGATCAATCCGAACCTAGCCGATGGCGTCACCGTGATCTGCGATCGGTACGACCATTCTTCGGTCGCCTATCAGACGGTCAGCAGCGGAGGGAGCAGCGACGTGTCCAAGTGGGTGCGCGACCTCAATCGCCGTGCGCGCCGACCGGACCTGACCCTGGTGCTCGACGTCGATCCGGAGGTTGCCGCGAAGCGCCGAAGAAACCGGTCCGGGGCGCCCGAGCTCTACGAAGTCGGGGAAATGCAGGTCGCGCTCGCGGAGTTCTACGCGAAAATCGACGAACTGTTTCCAGATGATACCATTGTGCACGTCGACGCAAATCGCGACGTCGGCGAAGTGACCGAGGCGATTTGGGCCGAGGTCACGAAGCTCCGAGGAGAGTCCGCATGATTCGCTATCTGTTCGTTCTGAGTGCCGCGTTCGCGTTCGCGAGCGTCATCGGCTGCGAGAAGAGCAAGCTGCAAAAAGACATGATGGGGGACTCGACCTGGGAGACCTCGTCCGGTCTCGAGGACGTCGACGTCGCAGAGCAGCCGCCGCGGACCGATGACGAGTGGGAGAAAAAGAACGCGCCGATGAAGGGCGAGGAGCCGGAGAGCAGTCTCGATGAATCGTACCGCAGGGTGACGAGCGGTCGGATCGCGAGACGCGACCTCGTGCCTGTCCTCGACGGAGGCCTCGGTCGGTATCTTCAGAACGTCGAAACCGAGCCTGAATTCCATCAGGGCGCGTTCGTCGGCTTTCGAATCCTGAGTCTCTTCCCAGGCGAGCCCGACTACGCGTCGCTCGACCTGCGGCCCGGCGACACCGTTACCCGAGTGAATGGGCGGTCGATCGAGCGCCCAGAGCAGGCCGTCGCCGTGTGGGAGGCGCTTCGTACCGCGTCGAGCCTGGTGGTGAGCTACCGGCGTGACGACGAGGAGCACACGCTCGACTTCCGGATCGTTGACGGCGGTTAAGTCCGACTCCATCGTTCCGCGGTGCGCTCCTCTCGCCGGTTTGCCCTCGCCGCATCGGCACTGCTGGTCTACACCCTCGGCGTAGTCCTCTGGGGAGCGTACGTGCGCGCGTCGCTCTCGGGCGACGGCTGCGGCGATCATTGGCCCCTCTGCAACGGGGTCGTTCTGCCGGTCGAGCCATCGCTGAAGACGCTGATCGAGCTCACCCATCGCGTGACCTCGGGCCTCTGCTGGCTTTGGGCGGCGGCGATGTGGTTCGCCGCGCTCAGGACGTTTCCCCGCCGCCATGCGACTCGCGCCGCTGCCGGCTGGAGCCTCTTCTTCATGACCACCGAGGCGTTGGTGGGCGCTGGGTTGGTGTTATTCCGCATGGTGGCGGACAATCCTTCGACCGCGCGCGCAGCGTGGATGGCCGCACATCTGATCAACACGTTTCTCCTTCTCGCTGCGCTGACGTGGATGGCGTCGAGCGCGAGGCGCCCTGACGGCGTGCGGTTCCCGCGCGACGGTTGGTCGCGAGCTGCGTTTGGCGGCGCCGCGGTCGTCGCGCTTCTCGTCGGCGTGAGCGGCGCCGTTGCTGCGCTCGGAGATACCTTGTTTCCCGCGGAGAGCTTGGTCGAAGGGCTCCGCGAGGACTTCTCGCCATCCTCGCACTTGTTCCTCCGGCTCAGGCTCTGGCATCCGGTGATCGCCGTGCTCGGGTCGGGTTATCTCGTATGGCTCGCCTCGGCGGTGCCCCGCCGCGTGCAGGAGGCTCCGGCCCGGCGGCTCGGGTTGACCCTCGGCGCCTTGGTGCTCGTGCAGATCGGCGTGGGCCTCCTCAACGTCGCGTTGCTTGCACCGGTGTGGATGCAGCTTCTTCACCTTCTGCTGGCCGATGCGACTTGGATCACCTTGGTACTGCTCGCACTTTCCTCACCGCCCGCCGGTGCGGGTGCTACCCTGGGCACCTCGTGAGCGACCCGTACCTCGGCAAAGAAGTGGCTGGGCAGTTCCGCATCGTCGAGAAGATCGGCAAGGGCGGGATGGGCGCCGTCTACAAGGCGGAGCAGCCCGACATGAATCGCTACGTAGCGATCAAGATCCTCCACTCGCGCTATTTGTCGCGGAGTGACTTGGTTTCCCGGTTTCGGCGCGAAGCGCGCGCGATGAGCCAACTCTCGCACCCGAACACCGCCCGCGTGTTTCTCTACGGCCAGCTCGACGACGGAGCGTGCTACTTCGTCATGGAGCATCTGGTGGGCCAGAACCTTTCGCAGATCGTGCGTGCGAAAGGCTCGATGGACCCCAAGCGCGCAATCCGCATCATGATTCAGGTCTGTGGCGCGCTCGAAGAGGCGCACCAGGCCGGCATCATTCACCGCGATATGAAGCCGGAAAACATCTTCATCACGACTCAGGGCGGCATTCGGGATTTTCCGAAAGTGCTCGACTTCGGCCTGGCCAAGGTCACGGAGCGGCAAATGCGCCCGGGGTCGATGGTGCTCACCCAGCAGGGCATGGTGTTCGGCACGCCCGAGTTCATGAGCCCAGAGCAGGCCCATGGAAAGACGCTCGACGCGCGTTCGGACATTTACTCGCTGGGCGTCATTCTCTACGAGCTCCTCACGGGAAAGCTCCCTTTCGACGCGAAGCAACCGATCGAGTACATCCAGCTCCACGTCAACGCCACGCCCATTTCACTCTCGGAGCGGAACCCAAACGTGGAGTTCCCCGAGGGCCTCGAGGAGGTCGTGATGGCTGCGCTCGCAAAAAAGCCCGAGGAGCGCTACGCGAGCGCCGCCGCCTTCGCTGCCGCGTTGGAAAGCGTGCTTCAGGTCGATTCCGGCGAAAGCAGCTCGATCACGCTGCCGACACCGGTTCCCGCGGAGCCGGTCCCCGCGCCGGCTGCACCGATCGAGCCGGCGGCGGCCCAGACCAAAGCGAAAACCTCCTGGATCATGCTTGGGGTGGGGGTCGTCCTCGCCGTGGCGGGCGTGATTGCCTTGCTCGCGGCGCTCAAGGTCGGTTCTTGACCCTCTGAGGCGCTGCCCCTAACCCCTCTCGGAAGGAGCTTGACCGTATTCCGCGGCGGCGTCAGAGTGCGCGCCCGCTTCGAGCTTTTCGACCGATGACCGCAGCAACTCGACCGGCTACGATGGCGCTCACCGCGCGCGACCTCATCGCGCTGACGAAGCCCCGCATCACGCTGATGGTGCTGGTCACGGCGGCAGGCGGAATGTGGCTCGCCCCTGGAACGCTCGACCTCGGGTCCATGGCGGTCATGCTGTTGACGACGGGAATGGTCGTTGGCGCCGCCAACACCCTCAACTGCTACCTCGAGCGCGACAGCGATCGATTGATGGCGCGGACGGCGAACCGCCCGCTTCCCGATCGCCGTCTACGGCCGTCGTGGGCGCTGACCCTCGGCGTCGTGATGGGGCTCTTTGCCGTTCCGACGCTCACGCTCGCGGTCAATCCGATGACCGGCTTGCTCGGCGCGGTCGCCCTCGTGAGCTACGTCGCGATCTACACCCCGATGAAGCAGCACACCCCGGCCGCTCTTTTCGTGGGCGCCCTGCCGGGCGCGCTTCCGCCGCTCATGGGTTGGACCGCGGTGACCGGGAGCATCGCGGCTCCGGGGCTGGTCCTCTTCGGAGTCCTGTTCTTCTGGCAGATTCCGCACTTCATCGCGATTTCGGTCTTCCGCCAGGACGAGTACGAGCGTGCGGGGCTCAAAGTGCTTCCCTCGGTTCGGGGGATTCGGTCGGCAAAGCTTCAGGCGACCGCATACGCTGCCGCGCTCTGGGTCACGTCCCTCTTGCTGGTGCCCTACGGACTCGCGGGGACGCTCTATCTGACGGCCGCGCTCGCGCTCGGCGCCTACTTCTTTTGGACGGCCGCTCGCGGCTTCTTCGCGAGCGAAGACGACGCGTGGGCCAAGAAGCTGTTCGTGGCCTCACTGATCTACCTCACGGCACTCTTTGCCGCGCTCATCGTCGATGCGCTCTGAGGCTCTCGCTCTCGGCCTTCTCGCTGCGCTCGCGCTTGGTTGCTCCAAACGGACCGCCGACGACGTCCCGGTGCTCGGCCAGCTTCCCGAGTTCACGCTGGTCGATCAGGACCAGCAGGCGTTCGACCGCGACAGGATGGTGGGCGGCATCTGGGTGTCGGCTTTCGTGTTCACGCACTGCCGCTCGACCTGCCCGCGTCTCACCGCGCACATGAAGGGTCTTCAGACGCGGGTTTCGGACGTTCCGACCGCAGGCTTTCTGTCGGTGAGCGTCGACCCTCGCAACGACACCCCCGAAGTGCTCAAGGCCTACATGCAAAAGAACGGGCTCGACGAGAGCAACTGGCGGTTCGTCACCGGTGAGGAGGCCGCCATTCGCGCGGTCGTCGTCGACGGATTCAAGGTCGGTTTGGGCGACGATGACAGCCAGGCCGCGGGCGCCGAGGAGATCATGCACAGCAACTCCTTCGTCTTGGTGGACGATCGGGCCCAGATTCGAGGCTATTACCGAGCGAACAACGACGGGATCGGCGACCTCGAGCGGGACCTTCGGGCGCTCGCCCGGGGGACGCCGCCGTAGCGTTGATGGGGCCCCGCTTCGGTGTTAAGCGCTCCGCATGAGTGAGAGCATCCCCGTCGCAGAGCGGCTCAGCGCCGTCAAGCCTTCAGCCACGGTCGCCGTTGCCCAGCGTGCGCGCGAGCTCAAAGCACAGGGCATCGACGTGCTTTCCTTCAGTGTAGGAGAGCCCGACTTCGACACCCCGGAGCACATTCGCGAGGCGGCGAAGAAAGCGATCGACTCCGGCGCAACGAGGTACACGACGGCCCGTGGCACCGTCGAGCTTCGCGAAGCGATCTGCGAGGCCTCGGCGAAACGGCGTGCGGGCGTGAGCTACGACCCCTCCGAAGTCGTGGTGTCGGTCGGCGCGAAGCACACGCTCTTCAACCTCGCGCTGGCGCTCTACGACCCGGGCGATCAGATCCTCATTCCAGCTCCCTATTGGGTGAGCTATCCGGAGCAGGTGCGGCTGGCCGGAGCCGACCCCGTGATCGTGCACACCTCCGAAGAGGACGGCTTCCGCATGACGCCCGGCGCCCTGCGCGAAGCGATCACACCGAAGACCAAGGCGCTGCTGCTTTGCTCTCCGTCGAACCCGACGGGAGCGGCATACAGCGGGGAGCAGCTTCGCGAGCTCGCCGACGTCGCAGCGGACCACGCTCTCTGGATCATCGTCGACGAGATTTATGGGCAGCTCGTCTACGGCGGCTTCAAGCAAAAGTCGATCATCGAAGTCGCGCCCGAGCTACGCGATCGCATCATCGTCGTCGATGGCGTCAGCAAGACCTTTGCGATGACGGGCTGGCGGATCGGTTGGATGCTGGCACCGGAGTACGTGACGAAGGCATGCGACAAGATCCAGGGTCAAGCGACGACCAATCCGAGCTCGGTGGCCCAGCACGCAGCGATCGCGGCGCTCCGTGGCCCTTGGGGCCCGATGGAGGAAATGCGCCAGGCGTTCGAGGCGCGCCGGAGCATCATCATCGACGGGCTCAACGCGATCGACGGCATCCATTGCAGGATCCCCGAAGGCGCATTCTATGCCTTTGCCAACGTCAAAGCGCTCATCGGAAAGACGGCAGGCGACAAGACTCTCGAAAACGACATCGACCTCGCAGGCTATCTGCTCGAAGAAGCGAGGTGCGCCGTCGTTCCCGGCACCGCCTTTGGTGCTCCCGGCTACGTTCGCATCTCCTACGCTGCGTCGAACGACATGATCCGTGAAGGCTTGCGCCGCATCGGCGAAGCGGTCGGGAAGCTCAGCTAGGTCGGGCGCTTCGCGAGCGCGATTGCCGTTCGGGCCAGCAGCGCAACGCCGACGACACTGAGAATCAAAGTGCTCGGTGTGCGCGGGGCGTAGCCGGTGCTCGAGAGCAACAGCAGCGCCGCGCCGAGCTGGCGCCGCGCCGGGTCTTTCGAGAGGCCGGCCGCCACTGTGACGGCCCACCCCACGCCGAGCGGGATGGCGTAGAGCACGGAGTACCGGTCGGGGAGCAGGTCGAGCCGGAGAGCGCCGTACAAGAACGTTGGAAGCTCGTCGTGCACCGCGCGCCGCAAGAACGCCATTTCGATCGCGACGACAGCAGCCGCGAAGGTCGAGAGCGCGAGCGCCGCCTTACCCCTTGCCGTGCGCCACGGAATCGCGAGCGCGAAGGCGGCTGCCAAAGGAACGGCAAAATATGCGAGCTCGCCGGACCAATGAAACGCATTGGCGAGACGTTCCGTTTGTGCCCAAAAGAACCTGCGACCGACCATGTGGACGATCATCGACGCGATACCGCTCAACGAAGCGACGAGGGTGAGCACGAGCGTCGCGATCATCGCCGCAGTCGATCGCCAGTGAAGGCCTGCGAGGACGAGGAGCAGGATGACCGCATGCGCGAGGCCCGCCACCACCAACACCAGCTCCGGCCGGGTCATCGCGAGCGGGAGGAACGTCATCATGGCGACGATGGGAACCAGGACCCAGCCGAAGCCGGCGATTCCGGCCCGCGCGGACACTGGCAAACCGCTTCGTTTCGAGGCGAACGACCCGAGACAAAACACCAGGACGACCAGGCCCGCGACGACGCTGAGGTTGAGGGCAAAGGTTCCGGCGCGATACAGCCGGAAGAGGGCGTCGTTCGACCACGTGTCGTGGCCGAGCTTGATCAGAACGCGGTTGAGCAACAGGTCGGCCAGCGCCGCGAAACCCGCCATCCAAGCAAGCGGTGGAACGGCCTTCATGCTGATCGCTGAGCTGTCTTCGTTCGCTGCGACGGGAGCCACGGAAGCAAGGGATGAATCGATACCCTGGGTCAAGGTTTACGGACCCTACGCGCGCACTCTAGCGCTTTCAAGGCTCTCTGCTAAACACGTCCAGATGAGCGCCGTCCGAAACGATTGGACCAGAGCCGAAGCGCGTGCGCTTCACGACCTGCCGCTGACCGAGTTGCTCTACCGGGCCCAAGAGGTGCATCGCGTGACGCAGCCGCGCGACGCCGTGCAGCTGTGCTCTTTACTTTCGATCAAGACGGGGGCGTGTCCCGAGGACTGCACGTATTGCCCACAAAGCTCCAAATACGAGACGGGAGTCGAGGCGGAGCGTCTGATGGACGTCCGAGACGTTCTTCAGAAGGCGCGGGAGGCCAAACAGGCCGGCGCCAGTCGATTCTGTATGGGAGCCGCCTGGCGCAGCCCCAAGAAAGGGAGTCGCCAGTTTCAGCAGGTGCTCGAAATGGTTCGAGGCGTGCGAGCGCTGGGCCTCGAAGCGTGTGCAACACTCGGCATGCTGGACGACGAGCAGACGCAGGAGCTCAAAGAAGCCGGCCTGACTGCGTACAATCACAACCTCGACACGTCCGAGGAGTACTACGGCGAAATCATCACGACACGCACCTATCGCGATCGACTCGAGACGATTTCCCGCGTCGCCGCGGCGGGGATTTCGGTCTGCGCAGGCGGTATCATCGGGATGGGGGAGGGCATCGACGACCGCGTCGCGATGCTCGTCACTCTCGCGAATCTCACGCCTCAACCGGAAAGCGTTCCTGTGAACGCCCTGGTCGCGGTGCAGGGCACACCGCTTGCCGATCAGAGGCCCGTCGACTCGCTCGAGCTCGTGCGAATGTGCGCGACCGCGCGCATCATGATGCCGAACGCGCGGGTCCGGCTGTCGGCAGGGCGCGCTTCCCTCAGCCGAGAGGCGCAGCTTCTCTGCTTCATGGCGGGCGCCAACAGCATCTTCTTCGGGGACAAGCTCCTCACCACGGGCAACCCCGACCACGATTCGGATCTCGCGCTGCTTCGCGACGCAGGCCTGAGCCCGCTCGACCCGGCTCCTGGCCCCGCTTCCGACGCTGCCGAATAGGTGGATCGGCCGAAATCACGAGGGTTTTCGGGTCCGCCTTTATTGAATTTGATTTGCAACTTCCAGCGGGTATAAAGAAAGCATGCTCGTGTGCCACTGCCACGCCGTCAACGACAACACGATTCGCCGGTGCGTCGATGCCGGAGCCCGAAGCGGTCACGAAGTGCGTGAAGCGTGCGGCGCAGGTGCAAGCTGCGGCGGTTGCCGACCGACGATCGATCGTCTGGTCGAGCTTCATGGCGGCGCGCAGAACGCAATCGAGGCGCGCGGTACGCAGGGCTAGCGGCCCAGCTGATATCGCCTTTCAACTTCATTCCTCCGTTGCGTCCGAGTTGGGGTGTCCCTATGCTCACCCGAAGGAGTTGCAATGAAGGGCCACGAAGAAGTCATCAAGGTGCTCAACGAAGTGCTCACCTCCGAGCTCACGGCGATCAATCAGTACTTCATCCACTCCAAAATGTGCGAGGACTGGGGCTTCCAGGTCCTTGCCGCGAAGAAGAAGGAAGAGTCGATCGAGGAGATGAACCACGCCGACCAGGTCATCGCGCGCATCCTCTTCCTCGAGGGCGTTCCAAACATGCAGCGGTACTTCCCGATCAAAGTCGGAGAAGACGCAATCGAGCAACACAAGCTCGACCTCGAGCTCGAATACGACGCGGTCAAGCGGCTCAATGACGGCATCAGCGTTTGCCGCGAGGTTCGCGACAACGGCACGCGGGAGCTTCTGCAGACCATCCTCCAGCAAGAAGAGGAGGGTATCGATTGGCTCGAGGCGCAGCTCAACCTGGTCGAGGCGGTCGGCAAGGAGCGCTACCTCAGCGAGCAAATCGGCGGAAACTGAGCTTTCTGCGCGCTCGGTCACGGGGTGAGCGCCGGCCTTCGTCACTCGGCCGAATCGCTGCTACAAGCCCTCCCGATGGAAGCACACCCACTCGCTGGTCAGCCGGCTCCGTCGCACGTTCTCGTCGACGTGACGAAGCTGGTCGCAGCCTACTATGACGACAAGCCCGACCCGGATGAGCCCGGCCATCGGGTGAGCTTTGGCACGTCGGGTCATCGCGGCTCGTCGCTTCGTCGAAGCTTCAACGAAGACCACATACTGGCAACGACTCAGGCGATTTGTGACTACCGGAGGGCGGAAGGCATCGACGGTCCCCTCTTCATCGGCGCCGACACGCACGCGCTTTCCTCGCCGGCGACGCGAACGGCCCTCGAGGTTCTCGCCGCCAACGGAGTCGAAACGCGGATGGCGCACGAGGGGCATTTCACGCCCACGCCGGCGGTTTCTTTCGCGATCTTGGAGCACAACCGCAACAGCGGGCGCGATGCGGACGGCATCGTCGTCACGCCTTCGCACAACCCGCCCGAGGACGGGGGGTTCAAATACAACCCGCCCAACGGAGGTCCCGCAGACACCGAGGTGACCTCCTGGGTCGAGCGCCGTGCCAATACGCACTTGGCTTCGGGGCTCAAAGACCTCGAGCGGATGAGCTATGAGGCCGCCGTTCGCGCCGACAGCACTCGGATTCACGACTTCATCACGCCGTATGTCGAGGGGCTCGACACGATCCTCGACATGAGGTCGATCGCCAGCGCCGGACTTCGAATCGGCGTCGATCCCATGGGCGGCTCGGGAATCGAGTACTGGCCCCGGATTGCAGAGCGCTACGACCTCAAGCTCGACATCGTCAACGATGCGGTCGACCCCACCTTTTCCTTCATGCCGCTCGATCGAGACGGAAAGATCCGGATGGACTGCTCGTCGCCGTATGCGATGGCCAGGCTGGTCGACCTCCGCAATCAGTACGACATTGCGTTCGGGAACGACACGGATTTCGATCGCCACGGGATCGTCACGAGCAGTTGGGGTCTGCTCAACCCAAATCATTACTTGAGCGTTGCCATCAGCTACCTGTTCACCGAGAGAGGCTGGAGCGACGCCGCGGCGGTCGGAAAAACGCTCGTCAGCAGCGCCATGATCGATCGTGTCGCGAAAGATCTGAAACGGCGGCTCGCCGAGGTGCCGGTCGGGTTCAAGTGGTTCGTCGACGGGCTGATTGACGGCTCGTATGGATTCGGTGGAGAGGAAAGCGCAGGCGCTTCGTTTCTTCGCAAGGACGGAACCGTCTGGACCACGGACAAAGATGGAATCCTTCTGAACCTCCTCGCCGCCGAGATCACCGCGACGACCGGACGCGATCCCGGCGAGTGCTATCAGGGCTTGACCAAACAGTTCGGCACGCCGTTCTACGAACGAATCGACGCGCCGGCGACGCCCGAGCAGAAAAAGGCGTTGAAGAGCATGAGCCAGTCCGATCTCGAAGCGTCGAGCCTGGCAGGCGAGCCGATCGAGCAGGTGCTCACGAAGGCGCCGGAGAATCAAGCGTCCATCGGCGGCCTGAAGGTCACCACGGAGAACGGGTGGTTCGCCGCGCGGCCGTCGGGCACCGAGGACGTTTACAAGATCTATGCGGAGAGCTTCGTCGGCCGCGAGCACCTCGCCACGATTCAAAAGGAAGCAAGAAAGCTCGTCGGACGGGTCTTCGAGAAGAGCAGCGCATGACGGCGCTGGTCACGGGTGGGGGAGGGCGTCTCGGAAACGTTCTCGTCCGGCATCTGCTCGCAAGAGGCCAGACGGTCCGGGTCCTCGAGCCGGGCACCAAACCGGAGTCTCTCCTCGGGCTCGACGTCGACTTCCGGTCTGGCTCGGTGCTCGATGCCAACGACGTCGCCGGCGCCCTCGAGGGGGTCGACGTGGTCTACCACCTCGCGGCAAAGATCGATCTTCGGCCGCGGAAGGATCCGATGATGATGCCGATCAACATCGAGGGAACGCGGACCGTCGCCGAGGCCTGCCTCTCGCGGGGGCTTCGATTGGTGCACACGAGCTCACACCATGCCGTCGTGAGGGAACCACTCGAAGAGCCGCTCACCGAAGACCGGTCGCTCGCACTCGACGAAAAGTGCGACTACCACCGCTCGAAAGCGATCGGCGAGACCGTCGTGCTCGATGCGGTGCGGCGAGGGCTCGACGCGACGATCGTGAACCCGGGATCGATGATTGGGCCCCACGACTACGAGCCCTCGATGATCGGCGCGGCGCTGATCGACATGTACTTCGGCCGAGTTCCCGTCCTGCTCGAGCTGCTGAGCGACTACGTTGACGTTCGCGATGTCGCGGACGGCATGATCGCCGCGGCAGAGAAGGGACGAGTCGGCGAACGGTATTTCCTCACGGGCGACGTGGTTCCGATCATGGAGATGGCTTCGCTCTACGGAGAGCTCACCGGCGCGAAGGTACCGACTCGCGCGCTCCCGCTCTGGGTCGGCTGGGCGCTGCTTCCTTTTGCACTCCTCGGGAGCGCCGTCACCAAGTCCGATCCGTTCCTGACGGCCGACATGCTGCGCGCGAGCGTCTCGAACGCCGTGGTCTCGCACGACAAAGCGCGCCGCGAGCTCGGCTACTCGATTCGGCCGCTTCGAGAATCTCTCACCGACGCCGTCGACTGGTATCGCGCGCGCGGATGGCTGAACGCCTGACCGGCCTTTTTCGCGGTTGACGCATTCGACGTGCTACACATAAAGCAAGCATGGAAGGCCGAGGACCGCAGCGTCATCAAGACCTCGAGGACGTGATCGACCTCATCACTTCGTCGTATGACGGCGACGACGAGATCAACAACCTCGACAGCGCGGACCTGCCAAACAAGCGCGCGGTGATCACGGCGTTCAATCACATCATGCCCGTGCTTTACATGGGTTTCTACAGCACTCGCGCGCTCAACAGGACCAATCTTCGCTACGCGCTGAGCGAGCACCTGTATCCGGCCCAGGACATCCTGGTCGAGCAGATCTCCCGCGCCCTGCGCTATCAGGAGCGCATGGGCCGCCTGAAGGAAGAAAAGCCCGAGGGCTGGGACGAGGACGTCGTCCTTCGCTTCTTCGAGAAGATCCCGGAGCTACGGCGGGTCCTGAACGCGGACGTCCGCGCTGCCTACGACGGCGACCCTGCAGCATCCTCCATCGAGGAAGTGGTTTTCAGCTACCCGAGCATTCAGGCGATCTCGGCCTATCGGGTGGCCCACGAGCTCTTTCTCGAGAACGTTCCCATGATTCCACGAATCATCACGGAGCACGCGCACAGCAAGACTGGGATCGACATCAATCCGGGCGCGCAGATCGGCGAGAGATTCTTCATCGATCACGGCACGGGCGTCGTCATCGGCCAGACGGCCATCATCGGCAACAACGTGAAGCTCTATCAGGGCGTCACGCTCGGCGCCCTCAGCGTGTCGCGAGGCGAAATCAACGGGGGTCGGGGCCAAAAGCGCCATCCCACGATCGAGGACGACGTGACGATTTACGCTGGCGCCTCGATTCACGGAGGCGATACGGTGATCGGGCGGGGGTCCGTGATCGGGGGCAACGTGTGGCTCACGAAATCCGTGCCGCCCGGGTCGAAGATTTTCGGGCGCGCGAAGTAGCGTTTGGAGAGGTTTTCCGGTCAGCTCGCCTTGCTGAGCTTCTGCTGAACCTTCTCGTAGACCGCTTGGAGGTTCGTGAGGTCGGGAAGCTCCTCTTCGGCGATCGTGATGTCGTAGTTCTTCTCGACGTCGGCGACGATTTCGATCGCCATCATGCTGTCGATTCCGAGGTCCGCGAACGGCGTATTCTCTGGGATCTCCTCGACTTCCGTCACCTCGACGATGATCTGCCTGAGCTCGTCCTTCAGCGCATCCGACATGCCGCCCGTATATGCGTGGCTTCGCGATTTGCGTCAAGCATTTCAAAACCGGCCAAGCGGCCTGTTTCGAATGTGGTCTTGACTCCAAATTACGGTACCTTATGCGCGCTTAACCCATGAGTTGGATATCGGAAAAGGCGCATGCCGAGCTCGATCGAGTTCGCGACGCCGAGGCAAAGAAAATCTACCCCTACTTTCGTCCGTTCGAGTCGGGCGGGCTGCACACGACGATCGCGGGCAAGCCGATCGTCAACTTCAGCTCGAACGACTATCTCGGGCTGACGAACCATCCCAAGGTCAAAGAGGCCGCGAAGGCGGCCGTCGACCAGTTCTCGTGCGGTCTCGGCTCGTCGCGCGTTCAGGCCACGGCGACCGCGCACGTCGAGCTCGAGGAACGGCTCGCTGCCTGGTATGGGTTCGACAAGGCCCTGATCTTCACGACGGGCTACCAGGCCATGGTGGGTACCGTGATGTCCTTGGCAGACAAGGACACCACCGTCGTGCTCGACAACCTGAGTCACGCATGCATTTTGGACGGCACCTTTCTCGCGGCCGGCACGCCCATGCGCGCGCCAGAGGTGCGGTTCTTCAATCACAACAGCGCCAAGGCGCTCGACCGCGTCCTTCGAAAGCGCGATCGGAAGAACGCCCTCGTGGTGATCGAGGGGATCTACTCGCTGGACGGCGATGAGGGCAACGTCGAGGAGTTCATCGAGGTTTGCGCGAAGCACGAAAACGTCGCGATCGTGTGCGACGACGCTCATGGCACCGGTACGCTCGGCAAAGGCGGGCGCGGTATCATCGAGAAGTATGGGCTCGAGGGAAAGATCCCGGTCGTCGTCAGCACGTTCTCGAAGACGTTCGGCGGAATCGGCGGAATCCTCTTGGGCGAGGCCGACGTGGTGGACTTCATCAAGCACAACGCGCGCTCCTTCCTCTTCAGCGCGTCACTGCCGGTCCCGATCGTGGCGGCCGCGAGCACCATCCTCGACATGCTCGAAGCAGATGGCGAGGCCATGGTCGCCGAGCTCCACGAGAAGTCCGCCTACATGAGGAAGGGTCTGACCGACATCGGTTTCGACCTCGGCGACAGCAACACGCACATCATGCCGATCATGATTCGAGAAGACACGAAGGCGATGTTCACCCACGTCGCGCTCCTCGAAAACGGGGTGCTGATGGTTCCGATCATGTACCCGGCAGTCAAAGAGGGCGAAGAGCGGCTGCGGCTCAACGTGACCCGCGGGCACACCTACGAAGACATCGACCAGGCGCTCGACCTCCTAAAAAAGTTCGCCGACTCGTTCTCCCTGGTGGCCTAGGGGACATTCTCCCCCCTCTAGACCCCGCTGATTCCAACCACTTACGACCCACACCGCGAAAACCCGAATTCGCCCCGCATACGGGGCTCGGAAAAAACACGACGTGGGCGCTCCGCGGATCGGAGCGGCCTGCAAAGGTGGTCCGTAAGATTGGAGATGTAGGCCACGCACGCCGCTCCTCGGGCTGCGCGCCAATCGCGGGTGGTTGCTGTTGTGGCGATTGTCACTTGGCACGTCCGCTCCGACCCACGTCGCGTTTTTTCCGAGCCCCTAGGCAGACGCATTGCCCCTAATCAGGCGGGCGTGATGCAGGCGGAAGCGCGAGCCCGAAGGGTAGGCGATAGCGTGGGGGTGGTGGGGTGGGACCAATTGACCGCCGAAGGCGTCCGGGTGGGTGGTGTAACTAAACCAAACCAGGCCCCCAA
>JAHELW010000171.1 GCA_024643985.1 Myxococcales bacterium
AGCCGTCTCGGAGTTTCATCCTGAAGACATCGCCGAGCTTCTCGAGGACCTCTCCGCGCGCGAGGCGGTGCTGCTGGTTCGTGCGCTGCCGACCGAGACGGCCGCCGACGTCGTCGAGCGACTGAGCCCTCGGCGCCAGGTCTTGGTGTTCAACGCAATCGATACGGCTCGAGCGGTCGAGCTCCTGCGGGAGATGGACCCCGACGACCGCGTCGATCTGCTCCAGGAGCTCGAGGAGGACGACGCGACCGCGCTGCTCGCCGCACTCGAGCGGCGCGAGCCGGAGGCTGCCGAGGAGGTGCACGAGCTCGTCCACTACGAGCCCGAGACGGCCGGCGGTCTGATGACCACGGAGTTTGCCTCGCTTCCACCCGAAACGAAGGTGTGGGAGGCAATGGACGCGGCAAGGCAGCTCGGTCGGGAAGAGCTCGCGGAGATGCTGTACTACATCTACGTGTGTCAAACGAGCGGGGAGCTGCTCGGCGTCGTCTCGCTGCGCGACCTGATTCTCAGCGACCCGGGTCAGTCCCTATCGGAGATCATGATCGACAAGGTCTTCTCCGTGCAGACCTCCGACGACCAGGAGAAAGTCGCGCACGAGATTGCCAGGTACGATCTCGCGGCACTTCCCGTCGTAGATGACCACGAAAGAATGTTGGGTGTCGTGACCGTCGACGACGTCGTGGACGTCGTCATCGAGGAGGCCACCGAGGATGCGCAAAAGATGGGCGGCGTCGTTCCCCTCGAGGACTCCTATTTTCAGACGGGTTGGGCCGAGTTCGTCTGGAAGCGAGGGTCTTGGCTCGTCCTGCTGTTCCTGGCGCAGCTCTTGACCGCAACCGTGATCGACAAGAACCAAGACGTGCTCCAGGCCACGGTCGAGCTCGTGCTCTTCATTCCGCTCATCATCGCGTCCGGCGGAAACGCCGGGTCGCAGTCCTCTACCCTCATCATTCGTGCGATGGCCGTCGGGGAGCTGACCCCGGCCGACTGGAGCAAGGTTCTGGGACGCGAGCTCTTGATTGGACTCTCGCTCGGGATCGCGCTCGGCCTGATCGGTTTCGCGCGCGGGTGGTTCGCCGGAGAAACAGTGGCGCCGATCGCGATCGCGACGGCAGTCGGTATCAGCATTCTCGCGATCGTCACCCTGAGCACCATGATCGGCTCGCTTCTACCGCTGCTGATCCGACGAGCAGGGCTCGATCCCGCCGTATCTTCGACACCTTTCATCGCATCCGTGGTCGACGTGCTCGGCCTCATCGTCTACTTCGCGGTCGCGCAGGTGATTCTGCACGCGTTCTTCAGCGTCTAGCGTGTCGATTTTCGGTTCATCCGTGTTAGGCTCCCGGTTCGCAAAGGGGAGCTGGTCCATGCCGAATCTCACGATCAACTACGCACAGGACGTCGATACCGTTTATCGCTTCGTCACGAATCCCGCGGTGATCAAGAAGCGAAGCGAAGCGATGGGCGAGCGCGACATCAAGGTCCAGGTCGACGAGGCGGGCGGCACGAAGACCATCACCTCCACGCGCATCATCGACAGCGACCTTCCCGGCTTTGCGAAGAAGCTCTTCAATTCGACGAACACGATCGTCGAGCGTCGTGAGTGGAGGGACGCAGGTGACAAGAAGACCTGCAAGAGCCACATCGACATCGTCGGGACGCCCGGCAAGATCGACTCCAACATCACCATCTCACCGAGCGGAAACGGCTGCACCTACGACATCGAGTTCGAAGTGAGCGCGAAAGTGCCGCTCATCCGGAAGAAGCTCGAGGAATTCGTCGCGAGGAGCACCCTCGAGGGCATGCGCGACGAGCACGAGTACAATCAGCGCGAGCTCAACGCAGCCGGCTGACCGTCTGTCACCGAAAACACGCGGCGGGCTCAGCCGGCGAATACGGCGCGGTCTTTGGCCCAGTCTCGTAGCGCCGTGATGCGCTCCGCCATCGTCACGGAGAGAGGCTTCGTGAGCTCGATTTCCTCGAGGAGCGATTCGGTGGTGAGGTCCTCCTGGCGGGAAAACGCAGTGTAGAGCGCGGATACGACCGCCTGCTCGAGCTCGGCGCCGCTAAAGCCGTCGGTGCGCTCGACCAGCTTGGAAACGTCGAACTTCTCCGGGTCCCGCTTTCGCTTTTTGAGGTGTATCTGCAGGATCCGCTCGCGCGCGTCTGGCTCCGGCAGATCGACGAAGAAGATCTCGTCGAACCGCCCTTTGCGCATCAGCTCCGGGGGGAGCTTCGAGATGTCGTTGGCGGTCGCGATTACGAATACGCTTTCCTTCTTGTCTTGAAGCCAGGCGAGGAAGGTCCCGAAGATCCGTTGCGCAGGACCCCCTTCGGCATCTTCCTGGGACAGCGCCTTCTCGATCTCGTCGATCCAGAGCACCACCGGCGCCATTTGCTCGGCTAGCTTGATCGCGCGTCTCAGGTTCTTTTCGGTTTCGCCGACGTAGCGGTTGTAAAGATTCGATGGATCGAGGCGGATCAGCGGCAGCTTCCATTCGGCGGCGACCGCCTTGGCACAGAGGCTCTTGCCGCAGCCCTGCACACCGATCAGAAGCAGCCCTTTGGGAGGCGAAAGCCCGTACTCCTCTGCGCGCGCGGGATCTTCGAAGGCCGCCTGACGCTTGCGAAGCCACGCTTTGAGGTGCTCGAGGCCCGCGATGTCTCCCATCGCGTGTTCGTGGGGGAAGTATTCGAGCACGCCGGAGCGTTCGATGATCTGCCGCTTGGCTTGGAGAACTCGAGCGATGTCCTCTCGGCCGAGGACTCCATCCTCGATGACCGCCTGCGTGATGATCTTCTGCACCTCGAAAAACGTGAGACCGTGGAGCGCCGCGAGGAGCTTGGAGACGTCGACACTCGAGAGCTTTACCTGCACGTGGAGGCGGTTGGCGAGATCGCGCAGGACCGCCTGCACGAAGGCGTGGTAGGCCTCCGTCGACGGCGCGTGCAGATTCATCGGGGTGAACAGGGGCTCTGCAGCCGGCGGCACGTCGAGTGCGTTGCCCGACACCACGACCGCGCCTTGGTGCCCAAAGTACTTCTGGTGGATGTTCCTCAGCTGCGCGATCACCACCGGCTCGTGAAGGTACGGGCCGAGGCCGCGGAGGTGGAATATCGCCTCGAGGTTCGAGCGTTCGATGAAAGCGAGCGCCTTCTGAGGAGGACGCGTTTCGGGCGTTTGGCCGGCCTCCGGTAGCTCTCGACGGAGACCGTCCACCTGATTCCAGGAAAACAGGGGCAGCCCGGTGTGCTCCGCGGCGTGCTCGAGCAAGACGTGAAGCCGCTCTTCCTCGACGGTATCGACGAGCAGCAAGGGGTGGTGGGCTCGAATCAAGATTTCGAGCTCACGCAGCTGGTCAGCAGACGGCGGCACCCCCCTAAGCACGATTTCAGGATCGGAGGTCGAAGGGGGGGGTGTCAACTTCGGCAGCCGCGCGGTCGAGGGCGCTCGGGCAACCCGGCGTCATTTGACAGCCGGTTTGGCGAATTTACACTCGGCCCATGGCAGCTCTAGGAGACAAAGTCGTGGATAAGCGCATCGTGGAACGGAACATCGCGAAGGGCCTGCTGACGAACGAGCGGTTCGAGCAGCACCTTTCCGAGCTTCCCGATCGCGAGGGCTCGTACGAGAGAGTCGAGGTCGAGCAGAAGGACGAGAGCGAGGACGCTCCGCTAGAATGAGCTCATGAGTGAAGAGGACAGCACACCGCCGCCGATTGATTTCAACACGTTCGTGTTGTCATTGAGCACGTCCGCGCTCATGCATCTCGGGAAGCTCCCGGGCTCGGAGGACGACACGGTGAATCTCGCTCATGCCAAGCAATCCATCGACTGCATCGCGCTGCTCGAGGAAAAGACCAAAGGCAACCTCACCGGCGAGGAGGAGCGGCTGATCGGCGAGGTGCTGTACGATCTGCGACTCCGTTTCGTGGCCGCAAAGAAAGAAGCGGAAAAGAAGGCTTGAAGCAAGTCACTCTCCGGCTGGATGCGTACGGTGCCGACGCACGACGATACGTCGCCAACGCGCAACAGCTCGCAGACGACCGTGGAAACGCGGAAGTGGAGCCCATTCACCTCTGGTACGAGCTCGTCGATCGTGCCGAAACGGCGCAAGCGGCGCTGCGGACCTCCGGGGTCGACCCGACCGATGTGCTCGTCGAGTCGGAATGGGCGCTTCGCAGGCTCGACGGGGGTGGCGGTGCCGGCGAGGCCTACCTCTCGTCTCGATTCCTCGAGCTCTTGTCGAGAGCCGAGCTCGAAGCGACGCGGCACGGAGGCGCCCCGGTCGACGAGGCAAACCTCATGCTGGCCTGTGCGCAGGAGCCGGAAGGCCTCGTGCGGTCGGTCCTGCGGAACGTCGGCGTGAGCAGCGCTATTCTCCGGGAGGCGCTAGCGAAGACCCAGCCGATGAATGCAACGCATCGACAGGCCGCTTCGAGCGGCGTTCTCGAGGAATACGGCCGCGATTTGACGCGCATGGCGGCCGAGGAGGCCTTCGATCCATTCGTCGGGCGAGAGGACGAGCTAAGTCGCATGCTGCAAGTTCTTGCACGCCGAGAGGAAAACAATCCTCTTCTCGTCGGCGAGAGCGGAACGGGCCGGACGGCGCTCGTCGAAGCGCTTGCGTCGCGCATTGCCGACGGGGACGTGCCCGACATGTTGGCGGATCGGCGGATCATCGCGCTCGACTCCGGCGCGCTGGTCGCCGGGACGCGCCTTCGCGGTCAGCTCGAGGAGCGCATGCGGTCGATTCTCGATGCGGTGAGCGATTCAGGAGGGCGAGTGATCTTGTTTCTGCCCAACCTCGCCTCGTTTCTGCGAACGCGAGGTGGGGCCGGCGACATGCTCGCCACGGCGCTGAGTCGTGGGGAGGTGCGCGCGCTTGCTCGATGTACCCCCGACGAGCTTCGAGAGATTCAAGACGAAGCATCGTCCTTGTCGCGAAGGTTCGTCCCGATTCAGATCGAGCCGCCTTCGCCCGAGGAAGCGGTGGAGATCCTACGAGGCGTGAGAGGTCGCTTCGAAGAGGCGCACGGCGTTCGAATCGGCGATGATGCACTCGAAGCGGCCGTCCGGTTCGCGCGCCGATACGTTGCCGGCAGGGAGCTCCCGAAGAGCGCCATCGACTTGATCGACGAGAGCGCCGCCCGCGTCCAGCTAGGCCTCGGCGGCGACGAGGCACGCGTGGTCGGCGCGGAGGACGTCGCGGAGGTCGTGTCGCTTTGGACGGGCATTCCCGCGGCAAAGATGATGGAGGAGGAGGCTCAAAAGCTTCTTCAGATGGAGGCGCGGCTGCGTGAGCGCGTCGTCGGACAGGATCACGCCGTCAACGCGCTCAGCAAGGCCGTTCGCCGCGGGCGCGTCGGCCTCCGCGACCCGAAACGACCGATCGGCTCGTTCCTGTTCCTGGGCCCGACCGGCGTCGGCAAGACCGAGCTTGCCAAGGCGCTCGCCGCGTTTCTCTTCGACAACGAGGCCGCTCTCACCCGTCTCGACATGAGCGAGTTCATGGAAAAGCACATGGTCGCGCGCTTGTTGGGCGCACCGCCAGGCTACGTCGACAGTGAAGCGGGCGGCTTCCTCACCGAAGCAGTACGAAAGCGTCCCTACTCGGTGATCCTCTTCGATGAGATCGAAAAAGCGCATGCGGACGTGTTCAACATCCTGCTCCAGGTGCTCGAAGACGGCCGGCTGACCGATTCCCGCGGGCGAGTCGCTCATTTTCGCGACTCCGTCATCATCATGACTTCGAACGTCGGGGGCGAGCTCATTCTCGAGCACTCGGGCTCCGACGCGGACCTCCGCGAGCAGATCGAGTCTCGGCTTCACGACTACTTTCGCCCCGAGTTCCTCAACCGCGTGGACGAGGTGCTGATCTTCGATCGCCTGGACAAGGACGAGCTCCGGGCGATTCTCGAGATCCAGCTTCGGCATCTTCGAAAGCTGTTGACGGCCCAGGGAATCGAGCTCTCGCTGTCGGAAGCAGCAAAAGCGCGACTGATCGACCTGGGTTACGAGCCGGCGTTCGGTGCCCGTCCCTTGAAGAGGGTCCTCGTACGCGAGCTTCAGGATCCACTCGCCGAGGCGCTGCTTCGGGGCCAGTTCGCAATGGGGGACACGGTGCAGGTCGATTCGGACGGGGCGTCGTTCAGCTTCGAAAAGGGCTGATCGCCGCCGCTACGCTCGCCGAGCAACCTCGGGTATGCTTGGCCGATGGCAGCGAAGCGCACCACCCACTACCGGACCTGCAACCTCTGCGAAGCGATGTGCGGAGTCGAAGTCGAGATCGAGGGCAAGGAAATCCTGTCCGTTCGCGGTGACAAGGCCGACGTCTTCAGCCGGGGTCACGTTTGCCCCAAGGCCACGGCCCTCAAGGATCTCTACGACGACCCGGATCGGTTGAAGCAGCCCGTGCGGCGGGTCGGCGACCGCTGGACGCCGATTTCGTGGGACGAAGCGTTCACGGAGGTTGCCGATCGTATCCACCGCATTCAGAAGGAGCACAGCCGCGACGCGGTCGGCGTGTACCTCGGAAACCCAAACGCGCACAACTTCGGGACGCTCGTGTTTGGACCGCCGTTCCTGCGAACCCTCGGCTCGAAGAATCGCTTCTCTGCAACCTCGTGCGATCAGCTGCCGCTGATGATGGCCTCGTACATGATGTTCGGCCATCAGCTGCTGTTCCCGGTTCCCGACATCGAGCGCACGGACTTCATGATGATCCTCGGGGCGAATCCGCTGGCGTCCAACGGGAGCATCATGGCGGGCCCCGGTATCAAGAAGCGCCTCGAAGCGATCGGCAAGCGCGGTGGCAAGGTGGTCGTTGTCGACCCGCGGCGCTCGGAAACCGCGCGAATCGCGGACGAGCACGTGTTCATTCGACCCGGCACCGATGCTCTGTTCCTCCTCGGGCTTTTGCACGAGCTCTGCGCGAAGGGCGTCGAGCTCGGGCGGCTCTCCGGCAGCATCGAGAACCTCGATCAGGTCCTCGAGATCGCCAAACGCTACCCGCCGAGCCAAACGGAAGCGGTCACCGGGGTACCCGCGGACGCCGTGAAGCGCCTGGCGCGCGAGCTTCACGC
>JAHELW010000172.1 GCA_024643985.1 Myxococcales bacterium
TCGCGCCGCGTTCGAGTTTCGAAACGACTCCTGGTTCGACGACGATGTCTACGACGCCTTGCGAAAGGGGGGCCACGCGCTTTGCCTCGCGGACACGGACGACGGCGGGGCGCTCGACCTGGTTTCCACCGCGAGCTGGGGATATCTCCGGCTTCGCCGCGAAGACTATTCGGATGAGGACCTCGAGGGCTGGCTTCGTGCGATCGAGTCGCGCGGCTGGGACGAGTGTTTCGTCTTCTTCAAGCACGAGGACGAAGGAGCGGCTCCGCGGCTAGCCGGCCGCCTGCTCGCGCTCTATGGTTGACCGATGACGACGCAGACCACCTCAACTCATACAACCGATTCCACCGCTTCGCCGACCGCGCTCGAGGTCGTGAAGAGCTTCATCTCGGCGCTCGAGCGCCTCGACTACGATGCCGCAATCGCGCTTGCGGCGGACGACATTCGCTGGGTGAACTATCCGTTGACGACCGCGCGCAACAAACGCCAGTTCGAAAAGGCGCTACGCGGCATGTTCAAGCAGGCCGAGCGCTTCGAGGTGCAGTACGCCGACATCCACGAGCGTGGAAACGGCGTCGTCTATACCGACCGCGTCGACATCTTCGAAGGGGGCGGCCTCTCGATGACGCTGCCGGTCCAGGGCGAGCTCCGCGTCGACGACGGCCTCGTCGTCGAATGGGTGGACCGTTTCAGCTGGCCGAAGCTGATCGCAGAGATTGGAAGCAGCCTTCCCGCGATCGTGAAGCGCACGCTCCGCAGATAGCCTCTTCGGGCACGAGTGCGACGCAGTGCGTCAGAGCAAGCTTCGGGGCATTGCTAGCCCGACGCCGTCGTGTTGCTATGGTCGCCGTCACGAAAACGGAACACGGCGCGCGTGCGCCGAGGGAGTCGACATGAAGCGGACACTTACTTTGATTGCACTGTGCGCAGCAGTGGGCACGATGGGATGCAGCTCGGACGACGGCGGATCGGGTGGAGACGGTGGCGCCGGCGGAGACGGTGGCGCCGGGGGCGGCGCGCTGGATCTCTGCGGTAACCCCGCGACTGAGGAAAACCCCGGTGACCCGGGTGACGGCAACTACACCGCCGACATCGTCTGGACCACGTACGGCATCCCCCACGTCACGGCGGATGATTGGGGCAGTCTGGGCTACGGCGCCGGTTACGCCTACGCACGCGAGAACTACTGCGTGCTGATGAAGGAAATCGTTCGCGCAAACGGTGAGAGCCTGCGCTGGTTCGGGGAAGACGAGGGCAGCCTGGCAGACGATCTCGTGTATCGCTTCTTCAATACGGACCAATACATCGAGGACGTGTTCCTCGCAGAAGCCGATCCGACTTTGACGGCACTTGCGGAGGGCTACGCCGCAGGATTGAACCGCTATCTCGCCGAAACCGGCGTGGACAATCTTCCCGCGGGAGCGGAGGGCTGCCGAAGTGCGGACTGGGTTCGTGAGGTCACGGAAATCGACCTTGGCAAGGTCTATCGCAAGCTGATCCTTCGCGCCGGCATCGGCACCTTGGCGCCGCTGATTCTCGCCGCCGAAGCGCCGACGATGTCCATGGCGGCCGCAGCACCAGAGCTCGTCCCCGAAAGCGTCGTCATCGAGGAGTCGAGCTGGGGCCTTCCCGACGCAACCGCGATGGGCAGCAACGCATACGGCATCGGCGCGGAGGGGTCACAGACCGATCACGGGATCTTGCTCGGCAATCCTCACTTCCCGTGGACCGGGCCGGAACGGTGGTTCATCCAGCATCTGACGATCCCGGGTGTCTACGACGTGATGGGTGCATCCCTTCAGGGCGTCCCGGTCGTCAACATCGGTTTCAACGAAAACCTCGCGTGGACACACACGGTCTCGACCGGAAGGCGGTTTACCGGATACGAGCTCCGACTGCTCGAAGACGATCCGATGAAGTACACGTACGACTCCGAGGTGCGTGACATCGAAACGTTCGAGGTGACCATCCAGGTCAAGCTGGAAAACGGCACCATCGAGGACCGAATCGAAGAGATCTACATGACGGAGTACGGACCGATCGTGGACCTCGCCCTCGTCAACGCGGGTTTCGGTGGATGGCCGACCGGCAACGACACCGCAATCGCGATCCGCGACGCGAACTTCGACAACACCCGGGCGCTCAGCCAGTTCCAGGAAATGGGCAAGGCGGACTGCATCGCGGAGCTCGAGGAAGCTCTCAAGATGATCGGGTTGCCGTGGGTGAACACGATTGCGGCCGATCGCGACGGCACCGGCTACTACGCCGACGTCTCCACCGTGCCGCACGTGACGGCCGAAAAGCTCGCCGACTGCTCAGACAGCATCATCGCGGCCGGCCTGACGGCCAACCGCTTCTTCACGCTGAACGGGTCTCGAAGCGAGTGCCAATGGGGGACCGACACCGACGGTCCGGAAGGCCTCCTTGGTTTTGAAAACCTTCCCAAGCTCCCGACCGGACCCGGGGTCCCGTACACCGCGAACGCCAACGACGCGTACTGGCTGTCCAACCCAGACATGCTTCTCGAAGGCTTCTCGCCGCTCATCGGGAGCGAGGGCATCCAGCAGTCGCTCCGAACGAGGCAGACTTTCGTGCAGGCCGAAGAGCGAATTGCAGGCACCGACGGGTTGGACACGACTCCTGGATTCACGGTGGAGCTCGTACAGGAAGCCATGTACGGCAACAGGAACATCGCGGAAGAGCTCACACGGCCCGACGTGCTGACGATCTGCCAAAGCGTGGGTGACTGGAGCGTCTACAGCGACAACCCAGTGGACGCCGCAACCGCGTGCGACGTCCTCGATACATGGGATGGTCGGTTCGACAACGACAGTCAGGGAGCGATGCTTTGGACCGAGTTTTGGCGCCGCGTCGACGACCTCGGCAACGACCTCTGGGCCGTCCCCTTCGACGCGAGCGATCCCGTCAATACTCCGAACACGCTCGACGACGACGATCCAACGGTCGTCGAAGCCGTGAAGCAGTCCCTTGGTGACGCGGTGGACTTCATGCTGGCCAACGGAATACCGCTCGATCGACTGTGGGGCGACGTACAGTTCCGGCCCGTCGGCGACAGCACGCGGATCCCCATCCACGGCGGGAACCCGCGCTTCATGTTCAGCGCCATCAGCGCGCGCTTCGTCGACGGTGTCGGGTACTCCAACATTCCGACAGGCAACAGCTACATTCAGACCGTTACCTGGGACGAGACGGAATGCCCCGACGCGTATGCGGTGCTGACCTACTCGCAGTCCACCAATCCGGAGTCCGCGCACTTCGCGGACCTCACGCAGGTCTATTCGGACAAGAGCTGGAACGACATGCCGTTCTGCGAGGCTGACATCGAGGCTGAGAAGATCGACGAAATGGTCATCTCCAGCTCGGAAAACTAGTCGAGGCGCCCCGGTCGCTGGCATCCTGTGACCGATGCGTCTCTTGCTGCGGTCGAGCCTCTTGGCGCTCATGCTCGGGAGCACGGCTGGCGCTTTTGCGCAGGACGCGGATGCCGGCGCACCCGAGCGGAACGCCGAGACACCCCGACAAGAGCCGAAGAAGAAACGCGAGCCCTTCATCAAGCGTGACGGGCAGACGGCAGACAACGAGCAGCTCGGCGGCGAGCCGTCTCTCACGGAGGTGAAGGATGCGGCACCCGAGGTCGGTGACGTGCCTTCCGAGGAGTGCGACCTCGACTGCATCGAGGCGCAGTTGGATGCAGAGGACCAGCGGGAACGAAGGACAAAGCGCACGCTCGAGGTCGCCCGCGAGACCGGCTCCGTGAAGCCGGAGGAGCAGACCGACGCCGGAGATGCGCTGGCCGCGGAGCCCAGCACGACCGGCATCGACCAGGCGAGCGTCGACGACTCTGAGGAGAGAAAGCTTCCAACGCGGCTCGGCCCGGTGCGAATCCCCGTGGGGAAGACCGACGACTGGGTCGGCATCGGCCTCGCCACGCAGATGGAGTTCCAGTACGACCAGCAGCTCGAGGGGGCGGGTTTCCCGAGGGAATCGAGCGCGACGCTCGAGTTTCGACGGATCCGCTTCACGCTTTCGAGCTCGTTCATCGACGGGCGAATACGAAGCCGCTTTCAGATCAACCTCACTCCGAGCGCGTTCGAGCTGATCGACATGTGGTTTGCGTTCACGCGCTTCAAGTTCGCAAGCTTCCGGATCGGCCAGTTCAAGATTCCCTATGACCGCTACCGCGCGCAGTCCTTTGCATCCCTTTCGTTCGCCGACTGGGCGCTGACGACCCGCATGTTCGGATCGGAGCGCCAGGTCGGGGCCGAAATGCTGAAGAGCGGAGGCTTTCTCGGTTTGGAGTATGCGATCGGCGTCTTCAGCGGCGTGAACGCACGGGCCGCGCACGGGGTTGGAATCACGGAAGTGTACGGCGAAGTTCCAGAAAACGCGTCCGACTTCGGATTCGGCGACGTCGTCAGCGCCTTTCATCCCGAAATCGCGGCTCGGGTCGCGAAGAACTTCGGAGAAATCGACACCGCGAGCAATAGCGACACGCTCCGAACGAGATACCTCCGCCACAGCCTCGGCACCGGCATCGCCTGGGACGCCAGGCCGGATGCAACCAAGGACCTCGGGCTCAGGCTATCCGCGGAGTGGCTCGGCAAGATTCGCGGCGTTCACATGAACGTCGCGGGCCACGTGGCCTGGTACAAGCCTTGGCAGGGCGGCAAGATCCTATTCGGTCCGCTCGGGCTCATGGCGCAAGCCGGCTATCGATTCAATCAAATCTGGGAGCTCGCCATCCGCTACAGCATCGTCTATCTGACGCCGTGGTTGCGAAGCGACGCACGGAGCTACGGTGAGTTTCAAATCTCCAATGCAGGCCCGGCCGCCACCGACCAAGCCATCGCCCAGTACGGACGGAACGGCGACCAGAGCTTCGATCAGGACCTCGGCCTCGCGGGCAGCGCGCGAGTCATCGGCAACAGCCTCAAAGTCGTGGGCGAGGTCACCTGGCAGCGCCAGATCTGGAACACCGGCGCCCGCAACGGCGTTCGGATCAACGCGCAGCTCCAGCTCGTCTTTTAGCGCGGCGCTGGCTCAGTGGGAGTGCCCACCGGGCCCGTGGGGGTGTCCGTGCTCGATCTCCTCGTCGGTTGCATCGCGGAGTGACTGCACGGTGACTTCGAAGTGCAGCGTCTCGCCCGCAAGCGGATGGTTGGGATCGATGGTCACGGTCGCCTCGCTCACCCCGGTGATGAAGAAAGGAATTCGCCGCCCCTCTTCGTCGTGACCGACCACCTGCATCCCCGCGGAGAGCTCCGCGCCATCGGGAAAGAGATCGCGGGAGACGTCTTGCGCTTCGCCCACCCGGGGCCCGTAGCCCTTTTCGGGGGGCACCTCCGCTTGGATCGTCTCGCCCTCGCAGACGCCTTCGAGCTGCTCCTCGAGGCCCGGCACGATGTTCATCGCACCGTGAAGGTAGAGAAGAGGGCTTCCCTCGCGAGAGCGGTCGATGATTTCGCCTTCGTCATCGCGCAGGATGTAAGCGAGCGTGACGACCTTGTTTGCGGTGATTTTGTTGGTCATGAGAGTCGCGAGACCATGCCATACTTCGCCCGCAGCGCTACCTGAGCGGGAGGAGCACGAATGACCGGAGGACGCCCCACGGACGAGGACGACGCGTTTCAACAGCGCTTCACTCAAACCGTCATTCGGTTGGCCCTGCTCGCGTTCCTCGTGTTTTTGTGCCTCCGGGTCCTTCAGCCTTTCATCAATCCCCTCATTGGGGGTGTCGTCGTGGCCATCGCGCTGCAGACGCCATACGAAAAGCTGGCGAGCGCCATCGGCGGAAGGCGAAGCCTCGCCTCGGCGCTGCTGATCGGTCTCATTCTGCTTGCGCTGATTCTGCCGGCCATCGCGCTCGGCGCGAGCCTGATCGAAACCGCATCCAATCTCTCCAGTGAGTTCAGGGCGGAGGAGATCAGCATCCCCCCGCCGCCCGAGGGCGTCGCCGAATGGCCACTCGTAGGCGAGCGCCTCTACGAAGGTTGGACCGCTGCTTCGCGCAATCTCGAATCCGCTCTGGTCAAGCTCGGCCCCTACATGAAGGACGCGGGACTCTGGCTCGTCAATACGCTCGGCGACCTCGGCTGGGGCCTGATCATGTTCATCGTCGCGATCGTCATAGGGGGCGCGCTCCTGCCCATGCGAGAGCGCGGCGTCGCAACCACGCGCAAAGTGGCCAAAATCGTAGCGCACAAACGAGGTCCCGAGCTCGCCGACCTGGTGGCCGCAAGCGTTCAAAGCGTCATCCGTGGCGTGATCGGCGTCGCGGTGATTCAAGCCGTGGCGGCCGGGCTCGGAATGCTGGTCGTGGGAGTTCCGGGTGCGGGGCTCTGGGCACTGCTGATCTTGATTCTCGCGGTCATGCAGCTGCCGCCGACCCTCGTCTTGATTCCGGTCATCCTGTACGTCTTCGCGGTCGAGTCCACGACGACTGCGGTGCTCTTCACGATCTACGCCACCGTCGTCGGGTTCAGCGACAACGTGCTCAAGCCGCTACTGATGGGACGAGGCTCTCGCACTCCGATGCTCGTGCTCTTCGTCGGGTCGCTCGGCGGGTTCATCGCGGGCGGTCTCCTCGGCCTGTTCGTCGGGGCCGTGGTCCTCTCGATGGGCTACACGGTGTTCATGGCGTGGCTCGACGAGTCGAACGTGGACGACGAGCCGCCCCCTAGTGCAGAAGCCTCACCCGAATCGTTGCCGGAATCGCCCTGAGCTCGTCGATCAGCGGCCCGGCGTCATCTAGCTCGATGTCCATCACGACGTAACCAACATCGGCTCGAGTCTCCAGATACTGCGCGGCGACGTTGACGCCGTGCGCCGAGAAAACGTGGTTGATCTGCTCCATGACGCCAGGTTCGTTCTTGTGAATGTGCAGCAGCCGGCGCCGGTCCTCGTGATCGGGAATGGTCACCTGTGGGAAGTTCACGGCCGACACCGTCGAGCCGTTGTCCGAGTACTTGACGAGCTTCGCGACGACCTCGCGCGCGATGTTGGTCTGCGCTTCCTCCGTCGCGCCGCCGATGTGAGGCGTCAGGAT
>JAHELW010000173.1 GCA_024643985.1 Myxococcales bacterium
CCGCCGCATTCCGAGCGCACGGTGAACCGTCGCCGCGACCTCGGGAATGCAGCCGAGCACCTCTTCCGGGGCCGCGATCGTCCGCTTGGCGCGAATCACGGCCTCGCCGAGCCGTGCTGCCGCCTTGCCGGTCGGCGCGAGGAGCAGCACCCGCGGCGCGGCGCCGGTTCGTCGAAGCTGATGCTCCGCGAGCAGCGCGACGATCGCGGCCACCGTCGTCGTCTTGCCCGTGCCCGGACCTCCGCAGAGGAGCGAGACGCGATGCTCGAGCGCCGTCGTCGCGGCCCGTCGCTGCAGAGAGGTCGCATCGCCCGGAAAGAGACGGTCGAGCGCCTCGTTCAACCAACTCGCGTCGCCCTCGTGGGAATCCCGCACGGCGGACCGAGCCGCCAGGCTTTCGGCGATGTCCCGTTCGAGCTGCCAGTATCGGCGGAGGTAGAGCCGTCCCTTGGCATCGAGAACGAGCGGCCCCTCGCGCGTGAGCGCGCTCCGGCGTAGCGTCTCCTTCCACCGGTCCGGGTCCGGGAGCGGCTCGGGAAGCGACGACTCCTCCGGCCAGAGCTCGGTCTCCCGGCTCTCGAGCGGAAAGCACGTGTGACCTCGCCGTACCTGCCGGCTTGCAAGCGCCACCGCGAGCGCGACGACCGAGTCGGTGGCGCCGGCCGCGCGGCTGAGGGAGCGGGCCAGCTCGACGTCGAGCAGGTCGACGAGCCCACGCGCGCGAAGGTCAGCGAGATCCATCTCGACCTCCGAGCCAGTGGTCCAACGCGTCGAGGAGCGCCGGGGTTTGACGGTCGTAAAACACGCTCGAGCCCGCGCCGCTCGGACCCACCATGCCGCGCAGAAACAGAAAGAGAGCGCCGCCCCAATGCCGTTCGGGGTCGTATTCGGGAAGCCGTCGCCGGAGGTAGCGGTGAGCCGCGGCTGAATAGAGAAGGCCCTGGAGGACGTAGTGCTCGCGCTGGACTGCCTCGAGAACGTCGGGCGGCTCGTACGTGGAGAGCTTGTTGGATTTGTAGTCGGCGACGTACCAGCGGCCGTCCCACTCGAACATCAGGTCGATGAAGCCACGGAGAAACCCGCGCAGCCTCTGACCGCCCACCCGTTCCAACCGTTCCGCATACTCGGGCGCGGCGTTCGGCGCGCCGTGGTCGCGAAGCAGCTCGGCGAGCTCTCCGAGGTTCGGCTGGCTCACCGCCAACGTGAACTCGAGCTCGCGCAGCTGACGATCGCGATTCAGGCCGACGAGCGGCGGAAGCACGTCGGGCAGCAAGGGTATCGACGCGGCCACGGCGAGGTCCTCCCTCAGACTTTCCTCGAGCGCGCGGTCGAAGCCGTGAAGGGTGAGCTGGCGCGAGACCAAATCGCGTGCGCCGTTGCCTTCGAGCTCACCGAGATCGAGTCGCTCCAAGATCGCATGGAGGAGAAGCCCCGTGCGAGCGCCCCCCGGGAAGTCGGAAAACAGCGGGGAAGTCGTCTCCACGGCCGCGGAGCCGCGCGGCTCCTCGTCGTGTCCGGTCAAGCTCGTGAAGCTCGCGATCCGGGCGGTTTGATCGAAAGCACGCGTGCGAGGCCTGGCCTCGAAGATGCCTTCCGTGTCGTATTTGCGCCAGCGGTCCGCCCGAGCGCCGCGCGGTGTGCGCCAGCCCGCGCTCCCCTCCGATGCTGCCACGAAGGATTCGACGTCGGCGCGCATGGCATCCTCGGTCAGAGAGTCCAAGACGTCTCCGTGAAGCAGGTACGCGAGTGCCGAATCGCGCCACCGTTGCCCCGGTCCCCAGAACAGCGTGCAGCGGTACTTCGCCCGCGTCACTCCGACGTAGAGAAGGCGCAGCGCCTCCGACAGGTTCTCGCGGGTACTGGCCTCGAGATGCGCCTTCACGTTCTCCGAACCGAGGTCGATCTTGAGGTTGTCGTCTTCGTCGTGAAACTTCACGGCTTTGCGATCGAAGTCCGAGAGCCGGGCGTCGCCCCACGTGAAGGGACAGAAGACGATTCCGTACTCGAGCCCTTTGCTCTTGTGTAGGGTCGTGACGCGAACGGCGCCCGACTGGGCGTCGGGGCGTTGCTGCAAATCTTCGATGGCCACCATGCCTTCATCTGGCGTGCTGCTGTTCAGGCGCCGGAACCATTGCATCAGCGCGACGGGGTCACGCTGCCTTTGACGTTCCCCGCGGAGCAGAAGCTCCTGAAGGTGAAGGAGATCCGTCAGCTCGCGCCGTGCCGTCGGGCTCGATGCGATCCGCATCTCCGCCTGCGTCTGCCCGAGCATTTCCTCGATTGCCCGAAGCACACCCGTCTCGTGCCACGCTTCGTTCCAGCTCCAGAAAAGGGAAACCCAGGCGGACCAATTGGGGTCTTCCATCGACGAAAGCTCGTACGGCGTGACGCCAATCAGGCGGGTCAAGAGCGCGCGGCGGATGAGCCGCGAGTCACCGGGCATCAACACGGCTTCCAGGACGGCCCGTAGATCCGCCGCGATCTCCGTATTGAGCACGCTCGCGTCTCCATCGAGCGAAGTCGGGATGTTCAGCTCTCGCAGAGCCTTCGTCACTGCGGATGCCTGCTTGTTGCTTCTGCACAGCACCGCGAGGTCGCCCGGCTCGACGGGCCGCCCCTCGATTCGAGAGCTCGACGCGAGCAACAGGCCGATTTCGTTGGCCGCGATCTTCGCCACGGACGCCGTCATGCGCCGTTTGAGCTCGTCGGTGCTCAAGAAGACGACCTCCAGCGGCGGGCTCAGCGTGGACCGGTCCTCGCACGCATGGGCCTCCGCAGGATTGAAATCGATTCGGTCGATCGCAAAGGGCGGAGACCGCTGGGAAAACAAAGCATTCACGGCGCGCACGACTCCCGGGTCCGAGCGACGGTTGGTCTGCAAGGTGTGCCGCCGTCCCTCGACCTCACCGGCTGCCCGAAGGTAGGAGAACACGTCCGCTCCCCGGAAGGCGTAGATCGCCTGCTTCGGGTCTCCTACGTAGACCGCCGAGCCCTCGCCGTAGATCGCACGAAAGATCCCGTATTGAATCGAGTCGGTGTCCTGGAACTCGTCGACCAACGCGAGCGGGTAGGCTCGCCGGACCGTCTCGGCGACTGCGGCCGAACCGGGCCTCGAGCGGCCTTCATCGTGGCCCCGAAGCGCCGAATGAACGGTCGTCAACAGCTCGTCGAAGGAGAAGATCGCGTGGGACTCTCTTCGCTCGCGGGACCGCTCCCGAACGAAATCGCAGAAGCGCCGCCGGAAGGAGTACACCGCGAAATCCAACATCGGTCGAATTCGCTCGTGGGCGTCCAACAAGGCTTCGCAGGCGTCGAAAAAGGCGTGCTTAGGCGGTTGATAGCCCTTGTTCACCTGCATCTGCGTCGGGCAGAGCCGCCGGAAAAAGGTCGGAAGCTTCTTCGAGCTCGGCTGCTCGAAGAGCTCGTCGAGCGCCGGCACCCACTTGTTCTCGATCGACGCGGCCCTGTACACGTTTTTACTCAGACCCTTCGTACGAAGCCGCTCGAGGATCGCATCACGGTCGTCGAACCAAATGCGCGCGGCCTCTCGGTGCAATCGAAGCACGTCTTCGACTGCGTGGGCGTCGATCTCCGCGGGCTCGGGCCCGGTGATCTCGGCGCCCGGCATCGTTGCGACGTTGGCGAGCTTGGCGAGCTCGTCGGGGCCGACGTTGCGATCGCCGAGCGTTTGAAGGAACCACTCCGGCGCCTCGTGGAGCTCGATGGCCCAGAAATCCGAGGCGAGCTCGGCATGAAGCGACCGAACGTTTTCGTCGACCGTGAGATCGAGACCTATGCCAAACGAGAGCGGGTGGTCCTGAAGAAGCCGCTGGCAGAAGCCATGGATCGTCGAGATCGCCGCCTGGTCCATCAGGCCGAGGGCGGTCCGGAGGCGTCGTTCGACCTCGGGCGCTCCCAGTCGATTCACGGCACTGGACACCACTTCGCCGAGCGCGGCGTCCGCATCGCCTCGTCGTCGAAGAAGCGAGAGCGCCTGGGTGATTCGAGCGCGGGCACGCATGCGAAGCTCGGCCGTGGCCGCCTTCGTGTAGGTCACCACGAGGATCTGGTCGGGGCTGAGACCGCGCTCGAGGATTCCGCGAACGAAGTAGGTCGTGATCGCGTGGGTCTTTCCCGTGCCCGCGCTTGCCTCGACGAGGGTTGGCGCATCGAGCGGCACGAGCTCCGGGGACGGTCCGGTCATCGCCCTCTCCGATGCTTCAAGAGGGGTCCGTACACGGCGAGCGTCGCCTCCTTGAACGTTTCGGCCCAATCGCGATTCGTAAAAGGGTCCTCCGGACCGAGAACGAACGCGATGCGGTCATCCCAACGCCGCTGGCTGTCGAGTTGGGCCCTCGCCTTGCGGAACGCCGTCTGCTCCCCGCCGTCGAACGCTGCGGCGAACTCGCGCGACGCGCGCTCGATGAGAGGAAGCGGTGCTTCTTGCGACCTACGGTACATCTCGACGAGCGCCTCGAGCTCCGCGCGCGGATCGTCGACCGGCTCGAAAGAAACGAGCTCGGCCGTCGACTCGACTCCGCGAAGCACGAGCTCGGTTCGACTCGGGAGGGGCCCGGCTGCGGCCTGCATCAAGAGGTGCTCGATCCAGACCACGAGCTCGGCGCGCCTGCCCGGCTTGGTGAAACGCTTGATCAACCGGAGGGTCTCGGTCACGCCATCGAGCCTGCCTTCGAGCAGCGTGCCTCCGACCGTCAGCTCGAGCTGCTCCGTGCGCATGGCGCTTCGTGGAGCCGCGAGAGCCTCCCGCGCTTCGATCGCTTCGATTTCCCGGGCGAGGCGCTGACGCTGGAACCGGCCCCAGTTTCCGTCGGGGAACTCCGGCGCCGCGGCCAGATGGCGCAAGAGCGCGTCCGACCGAAGCCCCGCGCGAAGTGCGGTGTTGCCCACGTTCGCGGCGTTCAGCGGCGTGAGCTCGGTCAGAGCGCCGGTGGGCTCGTAGAGCTCGGACCTCTCGAACTGCGCCCGCAGCACTCGGTCGATGAACTGCTTCATCGGGTTCCAGAGCCAGTTGGCGAGCTCACCGACTCCGAGAGTCTGCGTGTCGTCTTCGACCTCGGCCCTGAGCTCGAGCCGAGGCATCGGCGCAGGCTCTCCCGAGACGACGCGCCCGATCTCTGCGTAGCGGGACGAGAAGCTCTTCGGGACCGCACCTCCTCGGAAGCAGGACGGATCGAACGCGTGAAGCGGATGGACGATCGGCTCGAGGAGCTCCTCGCCGCCGCTCGATGCGTAGTAATCGTTCACGCACTCACGAAGCTCCGAGATGACCGGCGACGGGTTTGCGCCCGTTCGAAGACTGCCCGGGGGCGCACTGTACGTGACGATCAAACGGTCGCGCGCGCAGAGGAGGGCCTGCAGGAAAGAGTGTCGATCGTCATCGCGCTTGTTCCGATCCCCGGGGCGGTGGGCATCACGGGTCCGATCGAAGCTCGGGCGATCGTCGGCTCGCGGAAACGCGTCTTCGCTCATGCCCGCGAGGCACACCACCCTGAAGGGGACCGAGCGCAGTGGCACCAGCTCGGTCACCGTGACGCCTCGACGAAGGAACCCGGCCGGGGGCGTCTGGTGCACGAGACTTCTTCGAAGCTCTCTTCGCACGGTCTCGAGCGAGACGCGGCCGGTATACCCCCCCTCCGCCGCCAGCGTTTGCAGGCTTTCGAGCGCGTCACGAACGTTCCGCACGGCGGAGCTGGTCTCGTCGTCCTCCGAAAACAGACGAACACAGAGTCGGCCGAGCTCGTCCGCCCAGGTATCGAGCGGAAGCGGATCGCGCGTGCGCTGCTGGAGCTCGAATAGCACCCCGCACAGCGCCGAGAGCCGTGCGATCAGCTCCGCATCACCGAGGCTCGGCGCGCCTCGCGGCAAGAGCCCCTCGAATACCGTCGCCGAGTCCGGCATCGCTGCGAACCCGAGAAACAGGCGATCCAAACCCGACTGCCAGGCGTGGAGACCCTCTTCCGGGAAACCCTGCTCGCGCCGATGCGCTGCGTCGATTCCCCAACGCACGCCGGCCGCTGACAGAAGCTCGGTGAGCCGCGCGCGTTCTTCCTGAGTGAAACGAGCCTCGTTTCGCATCGAGCTCGCGTCCAGCAAGCGCATCACGTCGAGAACGGAAAACCGAGAGTCCAGCACCTCGAGAGCAGCCAAGAAGTCGTCGTAGAAGGAGGCGTCCTCGCGTGTTCTCCGATCGTGCACTTCGAACGGAATGCGATGTCCTTTGCCCTCGCCGAAGACGGCGCGGAACACCGGAGCGTACACGTCGAGATCCGGCGTCATGATGACGATGTCTTCAGGACGAAGACTCGCATCGTCCTCCAGCGCGCCGCGCACCAGATCGTGAACTGCGCGCGCTTCACGCATAGGCCCCGTACAGGCGTGAACCGAGATCGATCGGTCGTCGGCTCGAGCCGGCTGACGGGCGTCAGGCTCGGGCGCGCTCAGGAACTCCAAGATGTCCGACTGGATCGAGCAAAGCAGTGTGTCCCGCCCGGGTGACTCGAATGCCTCCAGCTGAGGTCCGGCGGCGCCGTCCGTGTCGAGCAGAAGCCGTTGGAAGTCGCGCGATAGACGGCCGATGTCCGACAGAAGCGCGTGCCCGTCACGAGCGGCCGGTACGAGAGCCTCTCGTTCGCGTTTCGGCGCGACGTCGCCGACATACTCCTTCGAAGGCTCGAGCAGGTACATGGTCGTCTGCACGGTTCTGCTCAGCTCGGTGAAGAACCGGAGAAACAGGGGCGGCAACGTTTCGAGCGAAAACAAGTGAAGTCGGGACAGCCGGACCGATTGGTTTTCGGTCTCGGATCGGAGCG
>JAHELW010000174.1:0-3884 GCA_024643985.1 Myxococcales bacterium
AATCGGTCGGGATGCCCAGCACAGCGAGTGGGGGCGAGCGTAGCGAGCGGGCACCCGCTCGCGAGCACGGGCGTCGCGACCGATTCTCCGGCCTTGCGGGCCGCATTTGCAGGCGCTCCCGCTCCGCGCAGGCCCGCGTCGTGTTTTTTCCGAGCCCCGTATGCAGGGCGAATTCGGGTTTTCGCGGTGTGGGTCGTAAGTGGTGGGAATCAGGGGGTTTGGGAGGGGGGAGGATGTCCCCTAGACGATTGCTAGCCAGGATTCTTCCGGGATCTTTACGCCGCGGACTGCGTCGAAGTAGGCGTTTTGGACGCGCTCGGTGATCGGGCCGCGGGAGCCTGCGCCGATTTGGCGGTCGTCGAGCTCGCGCACCGGGGTGACCTCCGCGGCGGTACCGACCATGAAGACCTCGTCGGCGATGTAGAGCTCGTCCCGCGAGATGAGGCGCTCGTGGATCGTGAGGCCGAGGCCCTGCATGACGCGCATCACCGAGTTGCGGGTGATGCCCGCGAGAATCGACACGCCCATCGGCGGCGTCGCGACTTCTCCATCCCGCACCACGAAAATGTTCTCACCGGACGCCTCGCTGACGTACCCCTGCGTGTCGAGCATGATCGCCTCGTCGTAGCCGATCGCCTGGACCTCCCGCTTGGCGAGGATCGAGTTCACGTAGTGGCCGTTGATTTTGCCCTTGGACATCAAGGTGTTGACTGCCGCCCGCTGGAACGAGCTCACCTTCGCCCGAATGCCGCGCGTGAGGCCCTCCTCACCGAGGTAGGCGCCCCATCGCCAGGCCACGACCGCCACGTGCGTCGGATTGGTGCGCGCGCCGAGGCCCATCTCGCCCGAGCCCATGAAGGCGATCGGCCGCAGGTAGCACTCGTCCAGGCCGTTCGCACGCACGGTCTCGAGGCAGGCCTCCACGATTTGCTCCTGCGAAAACGGCATCGGGAGCATGCAGATGTGGGCCGAGTCGAAGAGCCTGCGAATGTGCTCTTCCAGGCGAAAGACCGCGCTTCGGCCGTCGTGGAGCTTGTAGCAGCGGATGCCCTCGAAGACGCCCAGCCCGTAATGCAGCGTGTGCGTCAATACGTGGACGTTCGCCTGCTCCCACGGAATGAGCTTCCCGTCGAACCAGATCTTGTCCACCTCGTCCACCATTGCTGCTCCTCACACCCCCTCAATCGGGGGTCGCGCGGTTGTAGCATAAATCCGCAATTCCGCTGAGTTGACCTGGTTCGGACCATGGAGTAGAACCGCCCGCGCCTGAGGAGCCCGGATCGCGTCGTGCATCCGGGCTCCAAAAGCATTGAGGGTTCGCGGTGCTGTACTCATTAATGTCGATTTTGCTCCAGCCCGAGGTGAGCGGCGGTCCGCCCCCCGCAGCGGCGCCCGGTGGTGAGGGCGGCCCCGGCCCGGGGCCGATGGGTTGTGGTGGTGGAACCGAGCAAATCGGTTTCCTCCTGTTGATGTTTGCGGTTCTCTACTTCCTGATGATCCGCCCTCAGCAAAAGCGTGCGAAACAGCACGACCAAATGCTCGGGGCGCTCAAGAAGGGAGACACCGTCCGGACGAACGGGGGAATCCGAGGCGAGGTAACCGCACTCGACGAGCGTGACGTCACCATCGAGATTGCGGACCGCACTCGCATCAAGGTCCTTCGAAGCCACATCGCGGGCCTGGACCAAGCTCCCGAACAAAAAAGCTGAACGCACAGGCGAGGATCATGGACCGAGGCTGGTATTTTCGTTTGGCAATCGTCGTCGGCTCGTCCGTCCTGGGTTTTCTCGCCCTCTGGCCGAGCGTCGACCGCTGGTTGCCGTGCCCCGACATCGTCAAAGAGACCTTCGAGAACCAAATCAACCCCGGCCTCGACATCAAGGGCGGCCTCCGGTTGATGTACGAGGTCGAAGTCGATGAGTACATTCGCGACCGTCGCGACAGGATTGCAGAGCAGGTGCAGCGCCAGTGCGGCGTGCTGATTGGCGCGATTGCTGAAGAAGACGTCGACGACCTCGACAAACCCAAGCTCGCGGAGATCCAAGCGCGCTGCAAAGTGGAGCGCGTCGACAAGGAGGGCGGCGCGATTCGCGCGATTCGCATCACGTTTGCGAATCAAGAGGACGCCGACAAGCTCTCGAAGACCTGGGTGCGCGACTACTTCCGCGATCTCCGTGTGGCGAGCGGCGTAGGCGATCTGGTGGTCGACCTACACATGCGTGAAGAGCAGCTCACCGACATGCGGGAGACGGCGGTTCGCCAGTCGGAACGGACGATCACCAACCGAATCGACACGCTCGGCGTGCTCGAGCCGACCGTCATTGCGAGACCAAACGACGGCGACATCATCATCGAGGTTCCCGGCGCACAAGAGGCTTCCTTCGATCGCATCAAGTCGATCATCAGCCGCACCGCGCAGCTGAAGTTTCAAATCGTCGATGACGATGGCGACTCGCGCTCGGTATTCACCACGCCGCCAGAGGGCATCTACCTCAACGCGGATTCGCAAACGTTCGCCGAAGCCTTCGGCGAGGACGCCCGCGACCGGCTTCGCGCCTACATCGCAACCCTTGCGGTACCCGACGATCACGAGATCGCCATCGGCAGGCAGGACGCCGACCCCGAACGAGGAGGCGAGGGCTGGCGGACTTACTATCTCTACCGGCTCGCGGAAGTCACCGGCGAGGACCTCGACGACGCCGCGGTCGGCTTCGACCCGCAGAGCGGCAGCCCCGAGGTCGACTTCACGATGAACACGCGCGGTGCGTCCCGAATGAGCGACTTGACCGGCCGAAGTCTCGGCAAGCGGATGGCGATCGTGCTCGACGACCGCGTCGAGTCCGCGCCCGTCATTCAAGGCCAGATCGGCGCGCGAGGCCGGATCACCCTCGGCGCCTACCTCGATCGCAACGAGCTCTTACAGGAGGCAAGAGACCTGGTGGTCGTGCTTCAGGCGGGCGCGCTGCCTGCACCGCTACGGCCCGCGAACGAGCAGCTCATCGGGCCGACGCTCGGTCAGGACTCGGTCCGCAAAGGCGCCATGGCCGCGTTCGCTGGCGTCATCTTGGTGCTGATTTTCATGGCGTTCTACTACCAAATGGCGGGCCTCATCGCGGACGCCATGGTGCTGCTGAACCTCCAGCTTCTTCTCGGCGTCATGTCCGGTATCGGCGCAACGCTCACGCTTCCGGGCGTGGCTGCCATCGCGCTCACCGTCGGTATGGCGGTCGACGCGAACGTCCTCATCACCGAGCGAATCCGCGAGGAGCTACGGCTCGGCAAGTCGCCGCGATCGGCGGTCGAACAGGGCTACGCGCGCGCCTACTCGTCGGTCTTCGACAGCCAGCTCACGACGGCCATCGCAGGCATCGTGCTCTGGCAGTTCGGCACGGGGCCGATCAAGGGCTTTGCCACCATGCTCCTCATCGGGATTGGAACCTCGCTTTTCACCGGAACCTTCTGCTCGAAGGTGCTCTTCGACTGGCTCGTGCGCGGCGCTCGCGTCCAGAGACTGCGGGTGGGCTGACATGGAATTCATCAAACCCGGCACCTACATCGATTTCATGAAGTACCGCGGGCCGGTCATCACGGTCCTCGGTCTCATGGCGACCCTCAGCTTGGTTTCGCTCTTCTACCCGGGCCCGAACTACGGCATCGACTTCGCTGGCGGTACCGAGGTGCAGCTCGCGTTTCTGGAGGACACCACTCCGGCAGAGGTGCGCTCCGCGCTCGAAGATGCGGGATACGCCCGTCCCGACGTGATCAGCGTCGAAGGAAAGCCCAACGAGTACATCATTCGCGTCCGCGAAGTGTCGTCCTTGCCGGAGGACCAGGTCGGCCAAATCCGCACCTCGGTCGAAGCCGCGCTCGGGGAGGGCGTCCTT
>JAHELW010000174.1:3894-6704 GCA_024643985.1 Myxococcales bacterium
CGCGAAGGTCCGCTCGATCAACTCGCTCGCTGGAAGCCGGGACCCCCGCTACGAGGCGCACCTCGTCGGCGTTGCGGACGAGCTCACCGACCAGCTGAAGCAACAGTTCGGCGACCGCGCTCCGGACGCGCCTCTTCGGGTCGAGTGGGTGGGACCGAAGGCCGGCGAACAGCTCCGCGATGCGGCCATTCAGTCGCTTCTTTACGCGATCGCGTTCATCATGCTTTACGTCGCGTTCCGCTTCGATCTGCGCTTCGCGCCAGGCGGCGTGATCGCGATGCTTCACGATGCGCTCATCACCCTCGGCATCTACGTGCTCGTTCAAAAGGAAGTGAACCTCACGACGGTGGCGGCGCTTCTCACGATCATGGGCTACTCGATCAACGACACCATCGTCGTCTTCGACCGAATTCGCGAGAACATGGTGCGCGTTCGCGACAAGAGCCTGAGAGAGCTCATCAACCTCAGCACGTCTCAGATGCTCTCTCGAACCATCGTCACGTCGCTCACGACCCTTCTCTCGGTGTCCGCGTTCTTCTTCCTCGGGACGGGCGTGATCCGCGACATCGCCTTCGCGCTCGGCGTCGGCATTCTGATCGGAACGCTGTCGTCGATCTTCATCGCAGCACCGATCACGGAGCTGATGGACCGGCGACTCTTCAGTCGAACGCGAGGCTAGCCCGTGACCCGGTACAGCGTGCGGCCTTCCGACGAACGGGCGGCCGGCATGCTTGCCGATGCATGCGGCTTGGGTTTGAGCGCCGCGCAGGTTCTTCTCAATCGCGGCATCCAAACCCCCGAGGAGGCGCGCCCGTTCCTCGACGCGACGCTTCGTGGTCTGAGCCCACCCGACTCCATGGCCGACCGCGGCGCGGCCGCCGAGCGAATCGCCCGCGCCATTCGCTCCGGCGAGCGAATCGTCGTCTTCGGCGACTACGACGTCGACGGCACGACGTCCGCGATCGTCTTGAGCGAGGTGATCGAGGCTCTCGGAGGCGAGGTGCGAACACGCATCGCCGATCGGTTCGTCGGCGGCTACGGGCTCAGCGATCAGGCACTTCGCCTCTGTCTCGACGATGCGCCGGCACTGCTCGTGACCTGCGACTGCGGATCGAGCGACCACGAGCGCATCGCAGGCGCGATGAGCCGCGGCGTCGACGTCATCGTGGTCGATCACCACCTCGTCCCGGACGAGCCGCTTCCGGCAGCGGCTTTCCTGAACCCGCACCGGCCGGACTGCGGCTTCGCCTTCAAGGGACTCTGCAGCGCCGGCCTTGCGTTCTCGCTCGGCGCCGCGGTTCGGACCGAGCTCGGCGCCAAGCTCGACCTGCGCGCCTGGCTCGATCTCGTGGCCATCGGCACCATCGCCGACCTAGCGCCGCTCGCCGGCGACAATCGAAGACTGGTTCGGGCCGGCCTCAGGCTTCTCGGCTCGTCGAAGGCGCGTCCCGCCCTCCGCGCGATGCGGCAGACCGCGAAGATTCCGGAATCTGCCACCATGACGGCACGAGACGTTGCGTTTCGGCTGTCCCCGCGGCTGAATGCGCCCGGCCGGCTCGGCCGCGCGGATCTCACCCTTCGCTTTTTGATGGCGTCGACTCCCGAGCAGGCTTGGTCGCTGCTCGAGGAAGTCGAGGCGCAGAACGAGGAGCGAAAGACCGTTGCCGAGCGCGTAACCCAAGAAGCCTTTGCGCAGGCTCGTGACGTCTATGGAGAGCGTCCGGAGCATGGCATCGTGCTCGCGTCGGACGCTTGGCATCGTGGTGTGGTTGGTATCGCGGCGGCCCGCCTCGTCGATGCGCTCGGTGTCCCCGCGGTCGTGATCGCGTGGGACGGCAACCTCGGTCACGGCAGCGTCCGAACCATCGAAAGCTTCGACGTTCATCGCGCTCTCGGCCGATGCGCTCCGGACCTCTCCGCGTGGGGCGGTCACCGGGCTGCGGCGGGGCTCTCCCTGCGAAAGGATCGGCTCGATGCCTTCCGCGCCTCGTTTGCCGATGCGGCGCCAGCCGGCAGCTTCGCGTTCGAGCGCGAAATCGCCGTCGACGTCGCGCTCGGGGGTCCGTTTCGAGTGCCGACGCACGAGGACCTCGAGCGCCTCGGCCCCTTTGGCGAGGCTCACCCGCTCCCGCGGTTTCAGCTGAGCGCCCACGTCGTCGAGGCCACGGCCGTCGGTGCCGAAGGTGCGCACGCCAAGCTGGAGCTTCGGGTCGGCCAAGAGCGAATTCGCGCCTTTGCGCCGTCGCTGCACTCGCGCATCGAAGGGCGTGCGGACCTCGAGCTCATCGGCGCGTTTCAGCCCGACCACTGGCTCGGGGGCCGCGCGGTCGAGCTCCTCGTCGAGGACGTGATCGACTAGCGGCCCGTCCAGTTCGGCTCGCGCTTTTGAAAGAACGCGGCGAGGCCCTCCTTTGCATCCTCGCTTGCGAGGAGGGCGTAAAGCTGTTCTCGAAGAAAAGGAAGCGCTTCGGCCGCCGACATCTCACGCTGCCGGTTGAATGCCTCGAGCCCCATCCGCATGGCCGTCGGCGATTGCTTTGCGAGCTGGCCAGCGACTTCGGCGACCCTGGCGTCGAGCTCGTCGTCGGGTACGACCTCGGTCAGCAGGCCGATCTCCTTGGCCTTCTCGGCGGAAATCCGATCGCCGAGCAGCATGAGCTTCATCAGCTCGCGGGGTGAAATCACGCGGCGCAACACTGCGGTGATCATCATGGGAAACAGCCCGCGCTTGATCTCCGGTGTCGCCAGCACCGCGCTCTCGCAGGCGATCGCGAAGTGGCAGCAGGCGACGATCCCCATCGCACCCCCCA
>JAHELW010000175.1 GCA_024643985.1 Myxococcales bacterium
TAGTTAAATCCGACCCACCCACCCCCACCCGTAATCCTCCCTCCGCGGCAGTCGCTTCGCTCTGCCTTGGCGGCGCATTCGCGCCGGGCTTCGCCCTACGGGCTCGCGCCCCCATCCCGCGATTCCAATATCGCTTTGCAACTCAATCGCACGACCGGCGCCAGCTCCGAAGAAGTCGCTGCCTCCCGGAGCTCTGGCTTTCGAAGGAGCGGTGCGAGCAGCAGCGCGGTGTCGAGAGGGGTGTCCGGGTTTCTGAGGATTGCGTTTCGTGGTCGGTAGCGCACCACCCAGCGGCGATGGCGGTAGACGGTTTGAAGCACCTCGGGATCGTTCGGGCGCGCCGCGCAGACTCGCACGACGTCTTCTTCGGTGAGCGAAGGGTTGCCGAGGAGAATGCGAATCACGTCGGGATGCGGGTCGCGCACGACGCGCTGGATAAGGGAGCGGTCGCTCGTGCGCGCAAGTGACTTTCGCTCGCCGAGCGTGAGCGGACGCCCTCGGCCGAAGTCGGGGATGCGGCGTTTGTCCTCGGGGCGTTCTTCTTCGATCAGCGGGGCTACGAAGTCTGCAACGTGATGAAGCTCGGCGTTGCGCGCAGTCTCGCCGAGCGAGCGACGGCGCGGCGCAAGGCGCGGGTCGAACAGCGCCCAACCGACGGCGAGGAACACCAACTGCGCATCGGCGTCGCCCGTCGACGCGCGTCCAAAGGCCTCGTCGAGAAAGCAAACGGCCTCGTCGTCGGGCATCGGCTCGATGCGCTCGCAGATCAGCCCGACCCTCATCTCGAGCTCGTCCACGCGGGCCAAGCGACGGAACACGTCAGACGGTGGACTTGCTCGCTCCAAGGCTTTCGAAACCCCCGACAAACAGCGTAGTGAGGCAGGGCGAAATCGCCAGCTTGACGCACTGCGTCGCCGGGCTAGCCTCGGGTGAGTATGGTTGAGCCCGCACAGGCACGCGTCATCAAGCGCTACGCGAACCGGAAGCTCTACGACACGCATGAGAGCAAGTACGTCACCCTCGACCGCATCGCCGAGCTGGTCAGAAACGGCGAAGAGGTCAAGGTTCTCGACAACAAGTCGCAAAAGGACATGACCAAAATCACGCTCGCTCAGATCATCTACGAGGAGCAGAAGTCCGGACATGCGACCGCCTGGAGCGTGCAGAGCCTGCGCGGCTTCATTCAGCAAGGGCGCGAAAAGCTGGTTTCTTCGCTGAAAGAAGGCCCCGTCGGCAAGCTCGTCGGCCGTGCCGAAGAGCTCGGTGCAGAGGTCTACAGCGCGGCGGACGACCGCGTGCGCGGGGTGGTCGAAAGCGCCACCGAGCGCGCCAAGTACCTCCAGGGCGAGGTGCAGAGGCTTCAGAAGCGCATCGAGGAGCTCGAGGCAAAGCTCCGCCAGGGCTCCTCAAAGAGCGGGCCGCCTGATAACGTGGAATAATTCCCGTTACGGCGGGTTCTAAAGGCAGCGATGCCCAGGAAACCGAGCAAGATCGCGTCGGGGCGAAGTCCTTTCGAGGCGGAGGCGAGGCCGCACCTCGACACGCTCTATTCGAACGCGCTCCGGCTCACCCGCTCGCCCGTCGACGCCGAGGACCTGGTTCAAGACACCCTGGTGCGCGCCTATCGCTTCTATGAGCGATTCGAGGCCGGCACCAACTTCAAGGCGTGGCTTCTCCGGATTCAAATGAATGCGTTCGTGAACCGTTATCGACGCAAGACCCGCGAGCGCGAGGTGCTCGAGGGCGCCATGGCCGCGCCCGTCGGAGAAGGGGTGATGAGCCGCGCCACCATGCGTGCGCTCACCGATCCGGTCGGCGACGCGCAGCGCCGCCTGATCTCGCGTGAAATCACCCGGGCGTTCGAGGGACTCTCGGAAGACGCGCGCGCCATGGTGCTGTTGGCCGACGTCGAGGAGCTTTCGTACAAGGAAATCGCCGAGGTGATGGGTTGCCCGATCGGAACCGTCATGTCGCGGCTGCATCGCGCTCGAAAGCAGCTACAGGTCTCGCTTCAGCAGCACGCCGTGCAGCTCGGCATCATCGCCGAAGACGAGGACGACGGCGAAGACCCGGTATCACTGGAAGCGTTTCGTTCTAGAAAGGCGGTGAAGTCATGAGTTGCAAGCTCGTGCGCCGTCATCTCGGCGCATTCGTCGACGGCGAGCTCGACCCTGCCACGCAGATCGAGTTCGAGCGTCACCTCGAGGCCTGCTCGGTCTGTCAGGAGCATCACGCGTTCGAGCGTTCGTTCCGGGAGCAAACCCGGGACTCGATCGGCGGCGCGGAAGCGCCGGAGCATCTTTGGCACCGGGCGATGCACCGTCTCGACGAGATCGACGAGGCGCGCGAAGAGCGCACGCCGCCGATTCGCATTCGACCGATGCGCTGGCGGCAGTCCGGGCTGATCGCAGCAGCCGCGGTTGCGCTTCTCGTGCTCGGCGGCGTCGTCGGCCTTCCAGACCGGACCGACTACAAGGGCGCGAGCATGCTGCAGGACGTGGTCGATCTTCACTCGAAGGCACTTCCTTCGGACGTCGAAGCGGAGGCGCCGCAAGAAGTCGTTCGCTACTTCCAAGGCAAGACGCCGTTCCCGGTGAAGCCCGCGCAGTTCGACGGGGCGACCATGAAGTTCGTCGGCGCCCGATACATCAAGGTGGGCACGAGACCGGCGGCGGCGCTCTACTACAACCACGGCGGCCGGCGGGTGACGCTTTTGGTATTCCAGTCGCCGGAGCTCGTGCAAAACGCCCGCCGCACCCGGGTGGGGGGCCGCGAGCTCTATTATCACGATGTCGGGGGCAACGTGGTCACCATCCGTCAGCACGGCGGGGTGAACTACGCGTTTTTCGGCGACCTCGATCGTCCCGTGCTCTTCCAGCTGGCCGCCAGCGCGCGCGTCGCCTACTGAGCCCCGAGACGCCCGGTTTTCCAGGGGTGGGGCCGTTGACAGCCCCTGCCGCGGGCCAGTATCATTTTTTGACGCGGGTAGAACTTTGCACGCGAAGTGGGGGGCCGGATTCGTCGTGGTTTCGCTCAAATGGCGGAATCACTGCTAGTCTGGCCGCGGGAATCAAAGGGGATGCCAAATGTCCGATGACGAGATGTCGAGCGATGAGCCCACGAGCGTGGGCGAGCCACCCGAAATCGACGAGGAGATCGACGAGTTCGCCGAGAGCGCCTTCGATGCGCTCCTGATGGAAGGCGAGACGAAGAAGCCCTCGGCGCAGCCAGAGACGCTCGCCGCGGAGGCGCCTGAAACGGGCGAGTACGAGGACGTCGAGCTCGACGACGTGATCATGGTGTCGGACATGCCGCCCGAGGAGATGTCGGTGGCATCGGCGCCTCCGTCTGCGCCGCCCGTTTCGGAAGCGCCCTCGAGCAGTGAACGTCCGAGCACGCCCGGGGTCGAGACCGCGCGACTGCGCTCCGAGATCTCCGAGCTGAAGGCGAAGCTCGCGGAGTCCTCCGGCGGCGTTTCGAGCCATCAGTTCCTCGACCTTCGCGAAGCGATGAACAAGAAGGACAAGGAGATTCTCGAGCTACGCGATCAGCTGAGCGCGCGCGACAAAGAGATTCTCGAGCTACGGGAGCAGACGATCGGGCTCGAACGCGCGACGGCCGACTTCAACGAAAGGACCGCCGGACTCGAGCGTTCTCTCGCCAAGGCGCAGGAAAGCATCGCGAGCCTGACGGAAGACAAAGACAACGCGGGCAAGCGATACGAAGACGTCAAGGGACGCTTCGAGCGCGAAAAGGCGAAGGCGGAGAGCCTCGAGGCCGAGCTTGCGCAGGAGCGCGAGGCGCGCGCGGCGGACGCCGAGGCGCTCAAAGGGGCGCACGACGCCGAGCTGGCGAGAGCGCGCGTGGCGTCGGAAGACGCGCTCGAGCTCGCAAAGGCCGAAGCGGCGGCGGCGCTCGCCAAGACGCAGGAGGACAGCGAGGCGGCGCTTCACGCAGCTGCAAGCGAAAAGGAGACGGCCCTGGCCGCGCTTCGCTCCGAGCTGGCCGATGCGCAGGCCGCAGCGCTTGCCCAGGCTGCGGCCGAAGCGGACGTTGCCAAGCAGGGCGCGCTCGCTGCGCTTCGTGAGGAGCTCGATACGGCTGCCTCGGGAAGGATGGCCGAAGCCGAGGCGGAGTGGCAGCGCACGATGACCGAGCGCGAGTCGGCGCTTCAGGCTGAAAAGCAGCAGGAGATGGAAGCCGCCGAGCAGGAGCACTCGAAGCAGCTGGCCACGCTCGGCCGGAAGCTTGCCGACACGGAAACCGAGCTCACCGGCGTTCGTGAGCGCGAGGCGCTCAACGAGGAGCGCGCCGTCGAGGCCGAAGGAAAGCTTGCAGAAACCGAAGCAACGCTTTCGAGCACGAAGGCGCAGCTCGACGAGACGACCGAGAGCCGAAACCAGCTGCAGGGTCAGCTTGCCGAGACGCAGGAAGCGCGGGACGGGCTCGAGCAAGAGCTCGACGCGAGCCGCACCCGGGTGGAGCTCCTCGAAGGGAACAAGAAGGAGCTCGAGTCGCGAGTCGGGTCACTCGAGGCGCTGAGGTCACAGCTCGAGTCGAAGCTTTCGATGGCCGTCGAAAAGATGGCGACCGACGAGGCGTTGCTCGAGCGCGTGCGCAAGGCGATGGCGATTGGTCTGAGCCTGCTGGAAGAGCAGCAGAACAACACGTACGGAAGCGGGGCTACGCCCGAGAGGGAAGAGGCTTCCGAGGACGCCGAGTAGCCGACGCGGCTCGAGTCGAAGCAAGCCCGGGGAGGCTCGTCGACAGTCCATCGCGCTCGACCGAACGGACGAGGCGGCCGAGGTCACGCTGCACGAGCGGCGGCTCGGAAACCGCCTCGAGCAGATCGAGCAGAGCGCCGGCGTTCTCGGGCCGGTTTGCGGGGTCCGGCTCGATCAGCTTCTCGACCGCCTCGATGAGAGCGCGCGGAGCCTTGGGGACGAATGCCTCGAGCGGCTCTCGAAGACCTTTTCGCGCCCGCTCGAGGGTGGCCATGTCGTTTTCCGCATCGAAGGGCCGCGCGCCCGCCAAACACTCGTAGAGGACGACGCCGAGAGAAAAGAGGTCCGAGCGCGCGCTGCATCGCCGCCCGAGCGCGTACTCGGGCGCCATGTAGGGGACTTTGCCCTTGAGTGCGGTGCTCTGAATGCTGCCCGGACGGCTCATCGCTTTGGCGATGCCGAAGTCGGCGAGCTTCACCTCGCCGGCATTGCTGAGCAGCACGTTCGAGGGCGAAACGTCGCGATGGACGATGCCGGCGACGCGACCCTCCGAGTCGGCGGTGTGGGCAAAATCGAGCGCACCGGCAAGCGCGCGGCCGACGTAGGCGGCCAGCCCTGGCGGTAGCCCCTCGGCCCGCATTCTGAAATGCCGAAGCAGCGCGCGGAGGTCGATGCCTTCGATCAGCTCGAGTGTGAGGTAGTGCGTGTCTGCGACGACGCCGAAATCGAGCACGCGTGCGATGTGCGGGTGGTGCAGCAGCGCGGACAGACGCGCCTCGCGAAGGAACATCCCGACGAAGTCTTTCTCCTCTGCAAAGACGGGAAGGATCCGTTTCAAGCACACGCGCTGCTCGAAGCCGCCGTCTCCGGAGCGAACCGCCACGAAGGTCTCCGCCATCCCGCCGACGCCGAGCCGCTCGACGAGCTCGTAGTCACCAAAGGGCTCGGGGAGCAGTGTTGCCATCGAGCGACGAGGCTACCACAGCTCAGCGCACGCTCGCGTCCAGCACGCCCGACACGGTGACCAGGCTCGGAACGGTGCGCTGTGTGACGACCTCGAGCTGCAGGGACGGCGCGGCTCCGTCCACGACGACGGCGACGAGGCGCATGCCATCGCCCGGCTCCACCGCGGAGACGTCGTCGCCCAGCTGTCCGGGCACGGTCCAGGTGCCGTCCGCAGCCACCGTCGCGGGCACCGCCTGCGTGAAGAAGCGGCCCAAAGGAGCAGGAGACGTCGGCTCCACCAATAGGTAGACGCTTTGGGCGGTGCCGACGACGCCGGTGCTGGTGCCCGTGGCCGTGAACCGGCAGGGCTGCGTGCCCGTGCACGCGTAGTGCAGGTCGGCGGGCGGAGTGAAGCTCACGGTCGGCAGGGTCGCGGCCGGGTGCGCATCCTCGTCGATCGCGCGAAACCAGAATGGGTCGAGGCCCCGCGAGGCCATGGCTGCCCACGCGGTGGGGGCCACGGCGAGCGCGTTGAAGTAGCTCGATTCAAACCCGGTCTCGACCTCCGAGCACGCGGCCACCAGTCCCTGCCCGTCGGCGTGGGGGGCGGCTCGCTGGAGCTCCTCGAGCACCGCCCCGGCGCGCGCGGTCGTGTCTTCGTCGCCCAGGGCCCGCGCCGCCAACTGCATCTGGGCGAGGCCCTCGGTCCACACCTCGCTGGTGGACGCGTCGGAAAACGGCGGTCCCTCGATCGTCAGCTCCGAATCGGCGCCCGCACACGCACCCTCGGTTATCCACAGCCCCTCGGGGACATCGCGCCGGGCCCACGCGTAGCTGCGTTCCCACTTGCTCCGGCCGAGTGACAGCACCGACCAGCTCTGGGTGTCGAGCGGCACGACGCCCCGAAACGTG
>JAHELW010000025.1 GCA_024643985.1 Myxococcales bacterium
TTTCCAGACGTCCCTGCGACGCTCGAGGCCGCCAAGACCCTCGTCGACGAGGGCTTCACCGTGCTGCCCTACTTCAACGACGACCCGGTGGCCGCGCGGCGACTGGAGGACATGGGCTGCGCCGCCGTGATGCCGCTGGCCGCCCCCATCGGAAGCGGCCTCGGCATCCGCAACCCGTTCAACATCGAAATCATCGTCGAGCACGCAAACGTTCCCGTGATCGTCGATGCGGGGGTGGGCACGGCCTCCGACGCGGCCCTCGCGATGGAAATCGGCATCGACGGCGTCCTGATGAACACCGCGATCGCGGGCGCGAACGACCCGGTGCGCATGGCCCGCGCAATGAAGGCAGCCGTGGAGGCGGGCAGAGATGCGTTTCTCGCAGGTCGGATCGATCGCAAGCTCTATGCGACGGCCTCGAGCCCGCTGCAGGGCGTGATCGGTTCGAAGCAGAGCACCTGAAGCGGCGGGAGGTGCCGATGCAGACGAGGCTGCCCCGGGTCTGGATCATCACGATGCCGGAGCATCCCGAGGGGCCGATCGCACCGGTGCGCCGGGCCCTTCGAACCTGTCCCGCAGGAGTCGTAGGCGTGCAGCTGCGAGCTCCGGGAGTCGACGATCGCCAGCTCGTCGCGTGGGGCCGCGAGCTCCGGGCGATCGCTTCGGCCCGCAAGAGCATGCTCACCGTGAGCCGCCGGCCGGACGTCGCTCAGATCGTCGGCGCCGATGGCGTCCACCTGCCGGAGCACGGGCTTCTGCCGAGCTCGATTCGCGAGCATTGGCCGGAGCTCGAGGTCGTGGGAGCATCGCGGCACGACGCTGCCGGCCTCGAGCGGGCCGCGAGCGCGGGAGCCAGCTTTGCTTTCCTCAGCCCCGTCTTCGACGTTCCGGGCAAGAACCCGTCCCTCGGCATCCGGGGATTCGAAGCTGCGATCGCAGGTGTCGGGCTGCCGACATACGCGCTCGGCGGCATCGGCGCGGCGCACGTCGAGGCGCTGCTCGCCGCGGGCGCGGCGGGCATCGCGGTGCGCCGCGCGATCTACGACCGCGACGACCCCGGCGAGGCGCTTCGGGAGCTTCTCGACGCGCTTGACAAGAACACGGCCAGCAGCGAATAGCGAAGGCATCGTGGGTGCGGTTCGAAGCGGGCTGGGGTGCCTGTCGTGGGTCGGCGCGATCCTCATCGTCATCGCGCTCGTCTTGAAAGCCGTGTGGTTCGACGTGGCGGAGGTGGCCCACAACGGCATGGCGCCGACGATGATTCGCGGAGAGCGCGTGCTGATCAACAAGCGGGGAGAGCCCGGGCTCGGCTCGATCGCGGTATGCCGGCATCCGACCGAGGAAGGCTGGGTGGTTGGACGGGTCGCTGCCGTCGAGGGCATGACGATCGAGTCCTCCGGAAGCAAGCTCGAGGTCGGTGGAGCGCCCGTCCGCTTCGACCCACAGGGCTCGACGACGTTTCACAACCTCGATACCGATCGGACGCGGCCGCTCGTTTGGGGCACGGAGCACCTCGGTCCGAGCGAGCACCTGATGTTCATGGAGGACGGGGGCCGGCATCATGTGAAAAAGACCGAGGTCCCGGAGGGCAAGCTCTACCTGCTGGGCGATTTTCGCGCGTACATGGGGCAGGACAGCCGTGCGTACGGCGTCGTCGACGCGTCGACCTGCCACGGAACGATCGTTTTTCGATTGGCTCCGGCCGCAGGCCTCGATCCCGTTCTCTCCCACGGCTATTTCCAGCCGATTCGATAGTGCGGCTTCCGCGTTGCCTGATGCGCGGTCCGATCTATGCTGCGCGCGCCGAGGGCACCCGAGCCAGCCGATGAAAGTCGCCGTCGTACAATTTCCAGGGTCCAATGCCGATTGGGATGCTCTGCACACGGTGCGCGACGTCGTCGGCGCCGACGCCTGGTACGCCTTCCACAAAGAGCGGAGCCTGGGTGACGCCGACGCGGTAGTGATCCCGGGTGGTTTTTCCTACGGCGACTACCTGCGCGCCGGTGCGATCGCAGGCTTCAGCCCCATCGTGGGCGCGATTCGAGAGTTTGCCTCGCGCGGAGGGCCGATTCTCGGAATCTGCAACGGATTTCAGATCCTCACCGAGATGGGGCTCCTTCCCGGGGCGCTCACCCGCAACGCCCACCTTCGATTCGAATGCCGCGACATCCATCTTCGAGTCGAGAGCGAAGGCCCGTTCACCGGCATGGGGCGCGGGACGGTTCTCCGTCTTCCGATCGCGCACGCCGACGGGCGGTATCACACGACCGCGAACGGCCTCGAGGAGCTCGAACGCCAGGATCAGGTCGCATTTCGATACTGCACGCGCAAGGGGGACGCGCCTGACGGAGGCGTGGCGAATCCAAACGGCTCAGTGAGCGACATCGCCGGCATCTACAACCGCGACAAGAACGTGCTCGGCATGATGCCGCACCCGGAACGCGCCAGCGAGGCGATTCTCGGCAACGACGACGGACTCTCGCTCTTTCAATCGCTTCGGCGTCACCTGGGGGTGGCATGACGACTCCTTCGAGCTTCCCCGGAGAGCCCGACAGCTCGCCCGAGCTGGCGCGTGAGTTCGGCCTCTCTCGAGAGGAATGGGAGCGCGTCCTCGACACGCTCTCCCGCACACCGAGCTACGCGGAGCTCGGCGTGATCAGCGTGATGTGGTCGGAGCACTGCTCGTACAAATCATCGCGCGTTCACCTAGGCCGATTGCCGACCACCGGACCCCAGGTCGTCCAAGGCCCGGGGGAAAACGCGGGCGCGGTCGATATCGGTGACGGATTCTGCGCCGTCTTCAAGATGGAGTCGCACAACCACCCCTCGTACATCGAGCCGTACCAGGGCGCCGCGACGGGGGTTGGCGGAATTCTGCGCGACGTGTTCACGATGGGGGCGCGGCCCGTCGCCTCGCTCAACTCGCTTCGATTCGGACGGGCCGACCACCCGAAGACGCCGCACCTGTTGAAAGGCGTCGTCGCCGGCATCGGCGGCTATGGCAACTGCATCGGCGTTCCGACCGTGGGCGGCGAGGTGCAGTTCGACGCCAGCTACGATGGCAACATCTTGGTCAACGCCTTCACCGTCGGAATTGCCAAGACCGACGACCTGTTCTTCGGCGTCGCCGAAGGCGTCGGCAATCCGATCATCTACGTCGGCGCCAAGACCGGCCGCGACGGGATTCACGGCGCGACGATGGCGAGCGCGGAGTTCGGAGAAGAAACCGAAAGCAAGCTTCCCACCGTGCAGGTCGGGGACCCGTTCATGGAAAAGCTCTTGCTCGAGGCGTGCCTGGAGATCTTCGCGACCGACTGTCTTTCCGGAGTTCAAGACATGGGCGCCGCCGGCCTCACGTCTTCTTCTGTCGAGATGGCGGACCGGGCCGGCAACGGGATCGAGCTCGATCTCGACGCGATCCCGCGGCGAACCAAAGCGCTGAGCCCGTACGAGATGCTCCTCAGCGAGTCCCAAGAGCGGATGCTGATGGTCGCCAAGGATGGCCGGGAGCAAGAGGTATTCGACATTTGCGCGAAGTGGGACCTCGACGCGTCGATCGTCGGCCGAGTCACCGACACCGGGCGCTTCGTCTGCAAAGCGACGCCCGACTACGACCCCTTCGACGGTACGGGACGGCCCGATCCAGTCGTGGTGGTCGACCTGCCCGTCGCCCTGCTCACCAACGCCGCACCGAAGTACGACCGGCCGCAGACCGCGCCGGCCGAGCGCGCATCCCTGGTGACGATGACGGGTGACGCGCCCGATGACCTCGGCGAAGAGCTGCTGCGGCTCGTCGGCTCGCCGAACATCGGAAGCCGCTCGTGGATTTGGCGCCAGTACGATCACATCGTGCGGGATGGCACCGTGATCCGCCCGGGCGAGGGAGATGCGGCCGTCATTCGAGTCTTCTGCGAGGACGCAGAGGGCACGCGGGAGAAATACTTGGCGGTCTCGTCCGACTGCAACGGCCGCCACGTCGAGCTCGATCCCTTCGCGGGTGCGGCAATGGCTGTCGCCGAATGCACGCGCAACGTCGTGTGCGTCGGCGCAAAGCCCCTGGGGCTCACGGACTGCCTGAACTTCGGCAACCCCGAGGTGCCCGAGCAGATGTGGCGCTTTGCGCGGGCGGTCGACGGCCTCGCCGCTGCGTGCAGCGCCCTCGGAGCGCCCGTCGTATCCGGCAACGTGAGTCTCTACAACGAGACCGATGGCAACGCGATTCTTCCAACGCCCACCGTGGCCGTCGTCGGCCAGCTCGACGACCCGGAGCACCGTCTCGGGCTCGGCTTCGTCCGCGAGCACGACGTCGTCGCGCACCTCGGGCGTGCGTCGCGAGGGGTGCTCGGCGGCTCCGAGTGGTTGACTCAGCGCACCGGAAAGGTCGGAGGTGCGCCGGTCGGAATCGACCTCGAGGCGGAAGCCGCGCTTCAACACGCCGTGTTGGAGCTCGCTGGCGCAAAGCTACTCAACAGCGCGCACGACATCAGCGACGGAGGCTTCGCAGTGTGTCTGGCAGAAGCCTGCATCGCGAACGGCCAGGGCGCCCGGGTCTCGCTCCCTGCAAGCGAAGATGCGCCGGCACACGCGCTGCTGTTCAGCGAGGAACCCACTCGCATCATCGTGAGCCTGCCTGCGGGCCACGTCGGACGGGCGGGAGAGATCTGCGCCCGCCTGGGCGTTCCGTTCGAAAAGATTGGAAGCGTGGGCGGTGACGTCCTGGCGATCGAGGGAGTTTGCGAGGTCCCCGTCGAAGAGCTGGCGGAACGTCACGACGAGGCGCTGGACGACATCGTCAGCTGACGCGACGTCGAGTGAGCGCGTAAGCGAGCAGGCCTGCCACCGCCGCGACTCCGATCCACGGCAACAGGCCGGTCCGTGCAACGAAGGCATGGTAGAGCATCCACGCCGACGACACGGCATACACCGCCGCGGCCGCGAGTGCGGCAGGTCTCGGCGCCCCGAGGTCAGGGCGGCGCCGCCCGATGCGAAACAGCCCGACCGCGACCAGCGCGGAGAACAGAACGAGAATGCCCGCGACGTTTTGCAGAAGCTCGCCGACCGTGTGCAGGTAGAGCAGCGCGACTGCGAGCACCCCTTGCAGCACGACCGAGGCGCGAGGCGGGGCTCCAGCGCCGCCGCAAAGCCAGCGGGGCAAGTAGCCGTCTCGCGCCATTTCCGCGTAGATGCGCGGCCCGACGAGCAGCATGGCGCTCGTGCTCGAGATCAGGACGAGGGCGATCCCGAGCGACACGATCGAAGAACCGGTCTCGCCGAGGAAATCACGCACCACGAGATGGCCGAGCGTGACGCGCGCCTCTTCGTACTGGAAGACCACGCGCGCGCGATCCGGCGTCAGATTTGCAACGAGAATCCAGTTCACGAGCAGGTAGACGGCCCCGACGAGCGCGCAACCAATCAACATGGCCCGGGGCACGTCGCGGCGCGGCGATTCGAACTCCTCGGCTGCGTACGTCGCCGCGTTCCAGCCCGAGAAGGCATACGCGACGAAGAAGAGCCCTCCGGCAAACGGGGCTGCGATACCGAGGTCGTCCCGCGGCGGCGTCCACGTCGGCCACCGATTGTCACCGAGCCATAGCCCGAGGCCGACAAACGCGGCGAGCAGCGCCCCCTTCGCGACGACGAGCGCGTTTTGCGTCCACTTGGAGCTTCGAAGCCCCGCAGCATGAAGGACGGTGAGCCCGACGATGAGCGCCGAAGCGCCGAGACGCGCATCGCCCATGCCCAGGACTGCGGAGGCAAACGCCGCTGCACCGAACGCACTGATCGCCATCGGGGCCGAGAAGCCGACGAGGAGAGAAGCCCACCCGGAGAGATATCCGAGGGCGGGATGGAAGAGCTCCGAGAGATATCGGTACTCGCCGCCCGAGCGAGGGATGAGGAGCGCGGCCTCCGCGTAGGTGCGTGCGCCGGCCATCGCGAGGATCGCGCCGACGCCCCACGCGAGCAGAATCCATGGGGCGGTCAGCTCCTGCGCCATGAACCCGGTGCTCAGAAACACGCCCGCTCCGACCATGTTCGCGACCACGAGCCCAATGCCTGACCCTAGGCCCAGAAACGGCGTGATGGAGCCGGCTCGTCGCAGCTTTGCGGACGACGATTGCGCCGCGATCATTCGGCGGCTTCGACGGCTGCCGGAACCGGGCGCTTTTCGCCGCGCAGCTCGACCGAGACCAGCTTGCTGACCCCGGGCTGCTCCATCGTCACTCCGTAGAGCACGTCGGCAAACTCCATCGTGCGCTTCGAGTGTGTGATGAGGATGAACTGGGAGCGGTCGGTCATCTGCTGAATGGCCTCTGCAAAACGGCCGATGTTGGCCTCGTCGAGCGGAGCGTCGACCTCGTCGAGCAGGCAGAACGGGCTCGGCTTGTACTGGAAGATGGCAAAGATGAGCCCGACGGCGGTCAGCGCCTTCTCGCCGCCGCTCATCAGCTCGAGCGAGCCGAGGCGCTTGCCTGGAGGCTGAGCCACGATGTCGACGCCGGTTTCGAGCATGTCGTGTGGATCGGTCAGTCGAAGCTCTGCCTTGCCGCCGCGGAACAGCATCGGATAGATGCGCTTGAAGCGTTCGTTGATGCCGGCAAAGGCCTCACGGAACATCGCCCTACTCTCGCGATTCATCTGCCGTATCGCCTTGTCGAGCTTGGTCAAGGCCTCTTCGAGGTCTCGCCGCTGGCTGGTGAGGTATTCGTATCGCTCGGCGTTTTCCTCGTACTCCTCGATGGCGGTGAGATTGATTTCGCCCATCCGATCGATGAGCCGCTGAAGCTCCTCGGCTCGTGCGGTGTTCTCCGGACCCGGTACCGGCCGCGAGTGGTAGTCGCCGATCATGTGGCCGAGCTCCACGCGATGCTTGTCCGAAACCTGCTCCTCGAGGTGCTCCAACGAAAGGGCGAGCTCCCGCTCCCGAATCGTGAGGTCGTTGAGCGTCGCGGTCTGCTCGTCGATCACCGAGCGGAGCTCCTTGAGCGCCACCTCGGCCTCCCCGAGCCGGGTCTGCGCGTCGTCGAAACGGCCGCGGAGCGAGGAGAGCTCCTCGCGGGCGACCGACGCATCGTGCGCCGTTTCGCTCAAGCGTCCCTGATGGAGGAGAATTCGACCCGCCGCCTGCCCCTGATCGCGGTCTGCAATCGCAACGTCTTCGCGAAGACGATCCTCGCGCGCGTTGAGCTCGGCGATGGACCGCTCGAGCTGGCCCAGCACGGATCGCTCGCGGTCGGCGCGCTCGCGTGCCTGCGTCGCCTCGACCTTGACCTCGGTCGCGCGCGCCGCCTGCTCTTCGACGACTCTGCGGCGCTCTGCGAGCACGCTTGCCGCAATCGCCGCTGCCTGTTCCGCATCTGCGACGTGTCGATCGGCATCGCTCAGCTCGCGCTTGGTGTTCGCCTCGTCCGAGTCCAGCTGTGAGAGAGCGGCGCGCGCCTCGCCCTCGGCCTTCGCGATTTCGCCCCGGCGCTCTTCGATGCGCTCGAGCTCCATCTCGACCAGATGGAGGTCTCGCTCCGCGCCGAGCATCTCGAGCTCGGCGTCGTGGGCCTCGACGCGCGCTGAATCGATGGCGGCCTGCCGTTCGGCAATCGAAGCGCGCAGCCTACCCTGCTCGTTCGTGATCCGTTCGAGCTCGTTCTCCTGCAACGCCGCCGCCTCTTCGAGCTCCCGGATTTCCCGCTTCAGTCGAAGAAGATGCGCAGCGGATTCGTCCTTCGCGCCGCCGACGACCGCCCCATCGGGGAGAAGCGACTGACCGTCGAGTGTCACGAGCTTCCCCTGAAATCCCTGGCGGTGAAGCCGCGCTGCCGTTTCGAGCGTGTCGACGACGAGGACGTCGTAGAGCAGATGTCGCACCCAGCTCGAATCGGCGTGCGTGTGGCGCACGAGGGTGAGCAGCGGGCCGACGATGCCGAGCCCGGACGGAAACTGAGGCACCACGCGCGGGGCGCCAGCCGGCGAACGAGGAAGGAACGTGGCGCGGCCTCGCTCTTCGCGTGCGAGGTAGCCTGCGGCAAGCAGCGCGGCATCGATATCGTCGACCAGCACGTATTCGAGCGCGCCGCCGAGCGCTGCACCGAGAGCCCTCGTGTGCTCGGGTGCGCACTCGAGTCGATCGGCTAGAAGGCCGACTAGCCCGGAGCCCTCCCGAGCATACTCGGTCATCACCGCTTGCGCGCCTGCGCCCACGCCTTCGAAGCGTTTGTGGATTTCGTCGAGCGAGCTCAACCGGGAGCGCGTGACCGCGAGCTTTTCGCGAAGCGCGTCGACCTCGGTATCGATCTCGCCCAAACCAGCCTTCTGAGATACGAGGAGCGATTCGATTTCGTTGCGCCGCTCCGCGCTCTGCGCTTTGCCGCTGCGCAGCCCGACCATGCGCGCGTCGTGCTCGCCACGCTGCTGGCGAAACTCGACCTTGCGCGCCGCCAGCGCTTCGGTCTCGTCGTGAAGGCGCTGAAGCCGCGCGCGCATCTCCTCGCGCCGCGCCTCGTACCCACTGAGCACGGCCTGGGTGCCCGCGACGTGGGCGCGTCCCTCGCTCAGCCGCGCGCGCGCGTTCGCCAACGCCATATCGGCCTCTTCTGCCGTGTTTTTGCGGGTTTGCAGCTCCGCCTCGACGTCGGCAAGCGACCTCTCCGCTTTCGTCTCGAGCGCCTCCAGCTCGCCGAGCGAGACGCGAATCGTCGAGGCTTCCTGCTGCAGCTGCTGACGCTGCGACTCGAGCTGATGAAGCTCACGCGTCGCGAGCTCTTTGCGTTCGACCAGCGCCGCTTGGCGATCGCGCTGCTGCCGGATCAGCCCCTCGAGTTGGCGAACCGAGTTGTCGAGCTCATAGGCGTGCGTCTGACCGCGCTCGACTTCGGCGCCGAGCTGCTGGAGGCCGACGCGCTCGGCCTCCACGGAAGCTTCCTCGGCCGTGAGTTGGTTGCGGCTCGACTGAACGCCCTCGGTTGCTTCGGCGAGAGACGCGGAGATCGATCCACTCTGTCCGCGCAGCTCGAGGAAACGATGCGACGCGACCCAAAGATCGAGGTCCCGCATCTCTTTCTTGTAGCGCTTGTAGCGTTCAGCCTTTTGCGCCTGACGCTTGAGCGAGGCGAGGCTTCGCTCGAGCTCGCCGATGATATCGGTGACGCGGAGCAGATTCTGGCGGGTCTGTTCCATCTTGCGTTCGGCCGCGCGCTTGCTGAGCTTGAACTTGCTGACGCCGGCCGCCTCTTCGATCATCGTGCGGCGATCCTCCGGCTTCGAGGTCACGATGAATCCAATGCGTCCCTGCTCGATGATCGAGTACGCACGCTTGCCGACCCCCGTTCCGAGAAAGAGGTTCGTGATGTCGAGGAGCCGGACCGGGACTCGATTGATCAGGTAGTCGCTGTGTCCCTGACGGTCGAGCCGTCGAGTCACCTGGATTTCCTCGTATTCGGTGTATTCCGGCGGGGCGAGGCCGTCCGTGTTGTCGAAGGTGAGCGTCACTTCCGCAAAGCCATGAGGGCCGCGCCCCTCGGCACCGCTGAAGATCACGTCCTCCATGTGCTTGCCGCGCAGCCGCGAAGGCGACTGCTCGCCCATGCACCACTTGATGGCGTCCACGATGTTGGACTTGCCGCAGCCGTTCGGGCCGACCACGCACGTGATGTCGTGGTCGAAGTGGACGGTGGTCTGGTCCACGAAGGACTTGAAGCCAACGATATGGAGCTTCTTGATCTTCACGCTGCCCCCCAAAGGAGTATCTGGCCGTGGCTATCACTGAACATACGAGATTGCAACGTTTTACGCGACCAGAAGCGAGGGTCATGGCCTGACCCCCACTACATCTTGTGGTCCGGGGCCAATCGGCGGCCCATCCCGCAGAGGACCTGAGGCTTACTCGCTTTCCGCCGTCTGAGGAGGCGCGGTGGATTCCTCCACCACGGGCGGCCGGCTCCCGCTCGCCTTTGCGCTGGGGCTGCGGTCCCTCAGGAACTCGAGAAACGCGGAAGCCAGCTCGAGGTCGCGCGCGGACAGCGAGTCGGCGAGCTCGTGAAGCTTGCGCCGGTCTCCCCCACCGGGGGCCGGGCGGCTCGAATGGCGGTTCCGGGGCTCCGTCGCGGGCTTTTCGGGCTCGACGTGGACTTCATTGGCCGAGGGCACGTGCCACTTGGGCCTGTCGACCGCCCGGATTCCATGCGCGATCAGCCACGACTCCATGCATGCCTTGAGCCTCTCCGACCGGAACGCGAACCAGCGCTCCCGGTCGACCGGATGGCTCATCAGCGCGTCCTTGAACCGCCGAAACGCGCCCTTTCCGTCGATCGCGATGTTCAGCCGACGCCGGAGCTCCTCGTCTTCGACCGTCGCGATGAACCGCTCCATCCAGCGGTACTGCTCACGGGACGAAACCGGATCGATTCGGAGATACCGGCTGTCGTTCATGATGCGTGTGTGCATCGCGGGATCTGCGACTCCGTCCACGATGCGGATGACCTCGCCCGTGTCGTAGTGCAGGTAGCTGTGAACCTCTTGCGCGTTGTTTTCGAAAGCGTCTTCGAGTGCCTCCCAAGCTACCGGTACATCAAATGTTTTTTTGCCTTGCCCGACATCATTCTCGCTCATGTTATTCCCATTTCACTTCGCGCTCGCCGTACCGCGTCACGCCAACGCTCCAGGTGACCCTCTCGCTCGCCCTGGCTCACCTGAGGCTCAAAGCTACGTTCGATACGGTAAGCATCCACGATAGACTCGAGACCATCGAACACGCCGACGGCCATTCCAGCTAAGTAAGCAGCTCCCAAAGCAGTCGTTTCGACATTCGCCGGACGATCGATGGCTACACCCAACATGTCCGCCTGAAATTGCATCAATAAGTCATTGCGAGCCGCACCACCGTCGACTCTCAAGCGGGTTATAGGACGCCCGGCATCAGCCTGCATGGCCTCGACCAGATCGACGATTTGAAAAGCCATTCCCTCGAGGGTCGCCCGAGCCAAATGGGCCGCGGTCGACCCCCGGGTGAGCCCGTAAATCAGGCCCCTCGCGTGCGGGTCCCAGTGCGGCGCCCCGAGGCCGGCCAACGCCGGAACGAAGACCACACCGCCCGCATCGTCGACCTCGCGTGCCTTGGCCTCGATTTCGCTCGACGAGGAGATTAGCCCGAGACCGTCGCGGAGCCATTGAACAGCGGCGCCTGCGATGAACGCGCTGCCCTCGAGCGCGTAGACCGTCTCCTCCCCGATGCGCCACGCAATCGTCGTCAAGAGCCCGTTCTTCGAGTGAACGACCTCGCTGCCCGCGTTCATCAGCAAGAAGGCGCCGGTGCCGTAGGTGCACTTCGCGTCCCCGATTTCGAAGCAGGTTTGGCCGAAGAGCGCGGCCTGCTGATCGCCGGCCATGCCTGCGATGGGAATGCCGTCGGGAACGCCCGGCACCCCGGACGTTCGGGCATACACCTCCGAGCAGCTCCGAACCTCGGGAAGAAGCGCCATCGGAACACGAAGCTCGGCAGCAAGCTCTTCGTCCCATCGCTGCCGCGAGATGTCGTAGAGCAGGGTCCGCGAGGCGTTGCTGGCGTCGGTGACGTGTGCCTTGCCGCCCGAGAGCCGGTAGACGAGCCACGAATCGATCGTGCCGAACGCGAGCTCGCCCTTTTCCGCCCGCTCCCGCACGCCGTCCACGTGATCGAGCAACCACTCGAGCTTCGTCCCCGCGAGGTACGGATCGAGCACGAGCCCGGTGCGCCCCCGGAAGAGCGCTTCTTTCCCGGCGTCTTTGAGCTCCTTGCATCGGTCGGCGGTCCGGCGGTCCTGCCAGACGATGGCGTTGTGAACGGCAGCTCCGGTGTTTCGGTCCCAGAGGACGGTGGTCTCGCGCTGATTGGTGATCCCGATGCCGAGGCAGTCGGCCGCGGCCACGCCCGACTCGCGCACCGCATCGGTCACCGCCGCGCCGACGCTCTGCCAGATCTCCTCGACGTCGTGCTCGACCCAGCCGGCACGCGGAAAATGTTGCGGAAACTCGTGGTTGGCGCGCCCGAGAACGCGTCCTTCAGGCGAAAGGAGGAGCGCGGTGGAACCGGTGGTTCCCTGATCGATAGACAAAAGAAAGCCCGACATCCAACGCGGACCGTACGCAGGCTCGGGGGCAATGTAAAGGCGCTACTCCGCGTCGCTCATCCAGCGCTGGAGGTCCTCCCAGGTGTCTCCAAAGCGCGCCCGGAGCTCGGCCCGAAGCACTTCGAGCTCGGGTCCTCCTGCGCCCAACCCGGCAGCCCTGTGAAGGCAGATCATCGCCGCCAATCTCTGGTCGCGGGCCGCGAGCGACCTCGCAAGCAGCGGCATCGCGTCGCGCTCGTCGATGCCCAGCCTTATCGCCCTGCGAAGAAGACCGATCGCCTCGCCGTGCTTCTCCCCGGCGACGGAGGCTCGCCCCAAAGTGAAGAAGAGATCGCCCGCCTTGCTGGTTTCCCCGGCCCATTGAACGCCCAGCCGGAGCACCTCGTTCGCGGCGTCGAGCTCTCCAATCTCCGCGTAGGCGGTGCCGAGGAGGTCGAGGCCTTCCGACAGCCGCCCGTGCACCTCTTCGGCGAGCGAGTTGGCTTCACCGGTACGGAGCAGCATCGAAATCGGACCGAGCCACGGGGTGAGCAGGGCGACCGTGTTGGTCCAGTTTCCCTGCGCATTGGCCTGCTCCGCCTGGTCGACGAGCTCGAGATCGATCGCGACCTCTTCGTCGTTCGCCCCGAGCCCGAGCTCGGAGCGGACGCGCTCGTCGATGACGTCTCGAAAGTCTTCGAGCGCGAGAACGTGTCGAATCCCGTTGAATTCCAGCGTGATCTCGGAAAGCCCGAGGTCGTGCCGGAGCTCGACCGGACGCACGTGGAACAAGGTCGCTTCGAGCATGTATCTGCCGCCGATGTGAGCTTGAAGGGCTTCCACGTCCGGATCCTCCGGCAACGTCGCGCTCGCGATCGGGGCGAGCAGATACTGCGCGACGGTCTGCCTGAAGTCGGGAAGCGTAACCTGTTTGAGGCTCTCGTCGGCCCCGATCGAGAACTCGACCGTGGTCAGGTTCTGGGAGTTCGCGCTTGGCGTGAGGCTCGCGATGCGCGCGCCGGCGATCAAGCCGAGCCCGAGCGTATTGCGGCCGATGATCTGCGACGCCCGCTCGAAGTCGGGCGACCTCCGCAGCACCTCCTCGAACCAGCCCTCTGGGCGCGCAGCGGACAGGTCGTAGACGCGAGGCCCCGCGGCAGCCACCTCAGACCTCGCCGTTGAGCTTGCGACGGTACCAGTCGATCGTGTTGATCAAACCCTGCTCGAGCTCCACGTGCGCGCGAAAACCCAGGAGCTCCTCCGCCTTCTTGACGTCTGGAATGCGCAGCTCGACGTCGGGGAAATCCCAGTCGACGAACTCGATCGGCGATTTGCTGTCCGTGAGTCGCACGATCAGCTGCGCGAGCTGATAGATCGTCACGGTGCTACGCGAGTTGCCGATGTTGAAGCTTTCGCCGATCGCCTCGTCCCGTACCATCGCGAGCTCGATCGCATCGACGATGTCGTCGATGTAGCACCAGGAGCGAATCTGATCGCCCTCGTTGTGGATGGTGATCTTGTCGTCCTGCAATGCGCGAACCACGAATGAGTGCACGGCGCCCTCGCCGACCTGGCCCGGGCCGTAGATGTTGAACGGGCGAATCGAGCACGTCGGCAGCCGGAACTGCTTCCAGTAGTTGTGCGCGAGGTGCTCGGTGGCGAGCTTGCTGACCGCGTATGTCCATCGGGCCTCGCCGACCGCGCCGAGACTGGTCACGTCTGCCTCACGAACGCGAAACGCGTACGAGCCGAAAACCTCGCTGGTCGAGAAGTCGATCACGCGCTTGATGCCGGTACAGTCGTTGGCCGCGCGGAGGACGTTCATGGTGCCTTCGAGCGAGATCTCCATGGTGATGACCGGATTCTTCAGGACCGTGTCGACGCCGGCGATCGAGGCCATGTGGATGACGTAGTCGCAGCCAGTGACGGCACGGCGGACGGCCGTCATGTCACGCACGTCGCCCACGACCAGCTCGACGTTCGGATGGCGGTCGAGCCCGGCCTTCGAAAGCGCGTTGCGGCGCAAGATATCCAGAACCCTGACGTGGTTGTCGTCGGCCAGCCGCGCTGCCAGCGAGCTGCCGATGAACCCCGCGCCCCCCGTAATCAGGACGTGTGCCCCCTTCAACATGATCCCCCAGCTATCATAATCGGAGCTGGGAAGTCGAGAAAGCTCACTCCCTTTACAGAGGCCTTTTGCCGTGGGATCTTGGAACGAAGAGGGGGAACATGGGTATCTTCAGTCGCCTCAACCGGGTGATCAAATCGAACCTCAACGCGCTGATCGACCAGGCCGAGGACCCAGAGAAGCTGATCGGCCAGACCGTCAGCGACATGAAGTCCGCTCTTTCGCGCGCGCGAAAAGAGCTGGTCGAAGCGTTGGGAAGCGCGAAGCGCCTCGAGAAAAAGGAAAAGGAGCTCGAGGGGGAAGCAGCCGAATGGGAAAGAAAGGCGGTGCTCGCGCTCGAGCAAGACGATGACGCCCTCGCGCGCGAAGCGCTGCGGAGAAAGGCTCGGACGTTGAAGGAGGCGCAAAGCGTGCGCGCGCGGGCCGCGGAGCAAACCACGACCGCCGATGCGATGAAGCTGCAGCTCGAGCGCATCGAGGAGAAGCTCGACGACCTCAAGGCACGCCAAAAGACGCTCGCCGCCCAGGTGCGCCAAGCGCGCACTCAGCCCGTGAGCCCCGGCATCCGCACGGGCGAGAAGCTCGGCGGCGGCGCGTTCACCGACCTCGAGCGCATGGCCGACCAGATCGACCAGCTCGATGCGGAGGTCGAAGCACACGAGCTCCTCGAGGACCCGAAACGCGCAGAAGTCGACGCGCGGTTTCGTGACCTCGAAACGAACGAAAACGACGAGGACATCGAGGACGAGCTCGCGGCGCTCAAGGCGAAGCTGGGCGGATAAGACACGATGGAGCGCTTCGTCCTCTGGCATCGGATTCTCCCGCCTGCGTTCGAGGAGGAGGAAACGACCGCTGCGGCGGGCCAGTGGGCGAGATACGTCACCCACGAAGTCGAAAATCAGGGCGGTGAGGTGATTTCGTCCCTTGCGGGGACCGTCGTCGCGAACTTTGCGCTGCACGACCTGAAGTCGGCCATCAATCTCGCGCTGAGACTACTCTCAGAAGCCGAATCGCAGCCCGTGCCCGCCGGCGGGCTGCCCATCGCCTTTGGAATCGCGACCGGGGACATCAGCAGCAGCACCGACGACGCAGGGCAGCTGACGAGCAGCGGAAGCGCGATCGATCGCGCGCAGCTTCTCGCGAACCAGGCGCGCGCCGGTGAGGTCGTGCTCGACGTCGAATCGCGGGAGGCAGCTTCGCGAACCTATCTCTTCGGGAGGACGGTCAGCACGACCTCGTTTGCGCTTCGCGGTGAAGCGATCGATCGAGACCGGCCCTTGCTCGAAGAGTGCCGCCGCTCGGTGGGTCTCCTCGAGAGAGCGCCGACCCCCGCGAGCATTCGGCATGCCCTCGAACCCCTCAAGAAAGCCGCGGCGGGCTCGGAGACACACTCCTTCTATCTGCAAGGGCCGCTCGGCGTCGGAGCGAAGTCCGGCGTGTTTGCGCTTCGGGACGAGCTCCGGCCTCCGGCGTTTTTCGAAATCGGGGCGGTGCCGGGGGGGCTCGAGCCGCTCGGCGGGCTTCGCCTCGCCCTTCTCAAGGCCTGGCGCGCACTCGAACCCGCCCGGCAGCTCCTCAAGAAAACGGAGCCGGGAGTCGCCGAGGCGCTCAAGGCCATCGCGTGCGCGACGCCACCCCGTCGCGAGGCGACGATCCACGCCCTCAAGGCGACGCTTCAGACGCTTCGCGATTTCACGGGGATGCCCTGGATCTACGTGGACCGGCTCTCCGCGGTCGACCCGGCCACGCTCGACGTGCTCGGCGCCGTGCTTTCGGGCGGAGGCGTGGCCGCGCTCCTCTGCGTCCGAACGACCGAATCGAGCGTCCCGGCGAGCCTTCGGCCCATCAAGCATTCCGCGCGCATCGAGCTTCCTTCGCTCGACCCCAACGAGGCGCTCCTGGTGGCCTCCGCAATCCTCGGCCCAAACCCCGACATGGAAATAGCCAAGCAGCTGGTCATCACGGGGGGCACCACGGTGCTCGGCATCGTCGAGGCCGCTCGCACGACGATCGCAACGGGAGACATCGTTCACGACGGCGAACGCTTCACCTGGCGCGAGGAAGCAGCCGAGCGGCGGCAGTTCCTCGGCCCCCGCGCGCTGCTCGAAGAGCGCTTCGCGACGCTGGACACGTCCTCGATGCGTTTTCTCGAGGTCGCCTGCTCCGCGCTTCCTGCTTCGTCACCCAAGGTCATCGACGCCGCGGTGGCGTTCGACGGGGTGCCTACGGAGACCCGGCGCCGCGCCTTCGAAGCGCTGATCGGCGACGGGCTGCTCACCCCGCAGGGCAAGCCTGCTTCGGAGCTTCTTCGCCGAGCGGTGGTGCAACGGATGCCACCCGCCCGCCGCACCGAGGTCTATCGCTTCGTGGCGGCGGCGCTTCACAGCGCGGAGCCGCTCGTCGGCCCGGCAATGGCCGCGACGGTCGGGGCGTATCTCTGTGAGGGAGGCGACCTCCAACGCGGGGCCCATGCCATTCTCGCCGCGGGCTCTCTCGCCGCCGACAATGGGTACAACGGCGCCGCCGTCCGCCTCGCTGCCGCTGCGGTCCAATATCAGCCCGACCGTGAGACGCGGTCGGCCGCCTCCGAAATCAGCAAGTCGGTCCGCATGCCGTCCGCCTCGGCGCCCGAGCAAGAGGTGGAAGACCGCCCGACGATCCCCGTGCCCGAAGAGCAGGCGCTCGAACGCACCGCGAAGCTGGTCGCCGCCCTCCGGGCCGAGGACCACGCCACCTTCGACGACCTGATCGAAGCGTCGATCGCAGGCGGCGGCGACTTGACCGGGGCCCACTGCCTGCGCGTCGTCTCGTACGTCGTCCGGGAGGACATCGCCGCGGCCAAGGACGCGCTCGCGGCGGCAAAGCGTGCCCCGGGGTCCACGCCCAGTGCTCAAATCCGGATCTCGATCGCGTCGGCGTGCCTGCACCTCGCGCAGGGCCGCGGGCGAGACGCGATGATCGACGGGCTCGAGGCCCTTTCCGCCGCGCGGGCGAACGAGGACGGAGCGGGCGAGGCCGCCTCCTTGAAGGTGGTGTCAGCAACCTGCTTGGCTGCCGGATTGGAGACCGACGCTCACCGCCTCGCGCACGTTGCCGAAGCCGTCGCTAGCTGAGCGCACGACGCGCGATCGGGTACGACCCGAGCACGACGAGAAACGTCGTCACCGCCTCCAACTCCTCGAGCGCTGCCTGAGTGGCCTCCCGATCGATGTTGCCCTCGAAGTCCATGTAGAAGACGTACTCGAAGGGGGTGTCGGGCTTGGGCCGCGACTCGATCTTGGTGAGGTTGAGACCGCGCTCCGCGAAGATCGCAATGCAGCGAGCGAGCGCGCCCTGCTCGTGAATCGTCGAGAAAATCAGCGAGGTTTTGCACGGAACGCCGTGCTCGTAGTGCGCCGGCTCGGCCGCGACGATGACCATGCGCGTGTAGTTCTCGGGATGGTCCGCGATGTCGCGGCGTAGAATCGGCAGCCCGTGGAGCTCCGCCGCCTGCTGACTCGCGATGGCGGCCTGACTCGGATCGCCTTCACGCTTGACCTTTTCCACCGCCATCGCCGTGTCGATGAACGCTTCGACGTGGCAGTCCTCGAGCGTCTCCAAGAAGCTCCCGCACTGCGCCAACGCAACCGGATGGGAGTAGATGCGCCGAATGTCCGACACGGCCACCTCGGCTGCGCCGATGAGACAATGTGCGATCGGCTGGAGCTCTTCTCCGACTAGAAAGAGCCCCATCTTCGCGAGCAAGTCGTAGCTCTCGTTGATCGACCCCGCGATGGAGTTCTCGATCGGCAGAACCGCGTAGTCGATCTCGCCGGCCCGGAGCGCCTCCAGCATCTCGCGAAAGCTGTGGTAGCCGCTGCATCGAATTGGTCGCGACGCATCGGCGAAATGGCGCTTCGCGGCGAGCTCGCTGTACGCGCCTTCCGTGCCTTGGTAGCCCACAACGAGCTCATCTCGCGTCGACGTCAACGTGCTCCGCCTCAATCCCGAAAGTTCACGAACTGCAGGGGCAGATCGAAGTCTTTTTCCTTCAACATGGAGATCGTCGACTGAAGGTCGTCTCGTTTCTTACCCGAGATTCGGACCGCGTCGCCCTGAATCGATGCTTGGACCTTGAGCTTGCTGTCCTTGACCGCCTTGACGATTTCTTTGGCTTTTTCCTTGGTGACGCCCTCCTTCAGCTTGATGAGCTGGCGCCAAGTGCTTCCCCCCGCCTGCTGCGGCTGCTGAGGGTCGAGCGATTTCAGCGAGACCTTTCTGCGCACCATCTTGCTTTCGAGCACGTCACGGGCCGCGTCGAGCCGGCCCTCGCTGTTGGATCGAATCACGATTCCTTCTTCGGTCTGCTCGATCGACGTGTCGGTACCCTTGAAGTCGTACCGCTGCGCGATCTCCTTGCTGGCCTGATTGCGTGCATTGTCGACCTCGTGGGAGTCGACTTTGGAAACGACATCGAACGTCGGCATGGGTTCCTCCGGGCCGCGACCATATCACGTCGTGGGTTTGCGGCGAGCCGCCCGCGCCGCCTCCGCGTCTTCATCGGCGCGCAAGAGCGGGGAAAAGAAGTTGTCCTTTTTCGTGTACTCGTCGACCCGGAAGGCGAACTTGTAGCTCGGGGCCGACCGCATGTTGCAGTCGGTCCGCTCGCAGAAGCGGCAAGTGGTCCCGACGGGCACGGCCATCTTCTTCGGGTCGGCAAAGGGCATGTCGTCCGCGTACGCGAAATGCATCGCGTTGTCCGCGTGGGTTCCGAGGCCGATGCTGTAGGTCGTGCCCTTCACGAGTGAGCCCTGCTGGGGCTCGCTCACCACCTTGGCGAAACAGAAATAGGTCGAGCCATCGGGAAACGCCGAGTACTGCTTCGTGATCACGTTCGGGGTGAGAAATGCGAGGTGCACCGCCATTTTCGGGCAAGACCCGCCGCGATGAGGAAACCGGATACCGTCGCCCGAGTAGCGTTTGGAGATGTTGCCCGCCACGTCGACGCGAAGGAAATGCATCGGCACGCCGCGTCGCTTCGGGTCGGAGAGGTTGCACATCCGGTGCGCGACCGTTTCGAAAGAAGACTCGAACAGCTGAGCGAGCAGGTCGACGTCGTGGCGCGTGCTGGTGACCTCACGATAGAACTCGGGGTATGGTAGCAACAGCGCGCCGGCAAAGTAGTTCGCGAGGTGGATTTTCGTGAGCGTGCGAGTCTCCGCGTGCTGCGCGCTGATGCCCTCGAGAATGGGCTCGTGTAGGTTTTCCTCGTCGAAGAGAGCGAGTGCCACCGTGTGCGCGAGCTGGAACTTCGCACGCTGCTCGAACAGATCCGCCGAGATGGTCAGAATTCGCTCCTTGGCGTTCCAGGAGCGAATGACGGAGCTGTCCGCCCGTTCGGCGGTCCGGCGCACACGCACCCCGACCTGGTCGAGGAGCCCGCGCTCGAGATCTTCGCTCGTCACCCTGCGCCCGAACGCGCAGTCGCGGCGAAACTGTTGGGCGCGCTCTTCGAGTGAGCCAAACCAGTTGTCGTTCCGTTCGAGAAAATCGGTCACCTCGTCGTACGGGTCGTAGTCGAACCGGACCGAGCCCTCGTCGCGCTGCTGCTCGCGCTGGGCGATGCTCGCAACGACGTGGTCCAGCTGACTTCGCGTGTTCTTGTAGAGATTGAAGAGCGCCGCAATCGTCGCCACCATGCGGGGCTCGGCGCTGATGCTCGCGAGGTCCTCCTCGCTGAGGTTCAAGGAACGAAGCAGTGGGTCGTCGAGCAGGCGCGCGAGCCCATCGTCCACGTGTCGCTCGCCGAGGCTTTCCATGAAGTCCTCGACCGCGATCCCGTAGACCTCGAGCGCCTGAAAGAGGAGCGGGAGTTGGACGACACGCTTTCCTTTCTCGATCAGGCTCAGGTACGCAGGCGAGATCTTGAGACGGCGCGCGACCTCGCTCTGCTGCAGCCCGCGCCGCAGCCGCAGCTCGCGCAGTCGCTGGCCCATCGCCGCATTCGTCTCGCCCATCCAAGGCGTTTACCGCAAATTTACAAAACCCACCAGGGCGTCTCGATGCGGGAATCGTTTGCTTCTGAGCCTGCTTGACCCCCACACGACGTATGATACGCCCTCGAGACTGGGCTCGACCGTGTGAAGTTGTAAAAAGCACCGCAACGGTCGTTGGAGTCCGGAACGCAGGCGTGTCGAAAAAAAGAGGTAGGCTTCTCCGCCCCCTTCGGGCGGAGCGACGAGGAAAGGACCGGGCCGATGGCGCAGGAAGGGAAGCGTGAGCGTGACAGACCGTGGATCATGCGGACGTATTCCGGTCACAGCACGGCGGCCGCGTCGAACGAGCTCTACCGGACCAACCTAGCCAAAGGCCAAACCGGCCTGAGCGTGGCGTTCGATCTGCCCACGCAGACCGGATACGACGCGGACGATCCGCTCGCGCGCGGCGAGGTCGGAAAGGTCGGCGTTCCGATCTCGCATCTCGGGGACATGCGCGCCCTCTTCGAAGGGATCCCGCTCGACAAGATGAACACCTCGATGACCATCAACGCCACCGCGGTCTGGTTGCTCTCGCTCTACGTCGCGACCGCGGAGGATCAGGGAGTCGACCCGCACGTGCTTCGCGGCACGACTCAGAACGACATCATCAAAGAGTACCTGTCGCGTGGAACGCACATCTTTCCGCCGGCTGCGTCGATGCGCCTGATCACCGACTTGATCACGTACACCGTCGACGAGGTCCCGAAGTGGAACCCCATCAACATCTGCAGCTACCACTTGCAGGAGGCAGGCGCGACTCCCACCCAGGAGCTCGCGTATGCGCTCGCCACGGCGATCGGCGTGCTCGATGCGGTCAAAGCGACCGGTCGGGTGCCCGAAAGCGAGTTCGGCAAGGTCGTGGGACGCATGAGCTTCTTCGTGAACGCCGGTATTCGATTCGTCGAAGAGCTCTGCAAGATGCGCGCGTTCGTCGAGCTCTGGGATCGAGTCACGCGTGAGCGCTATGGCGTCACCGACCCGAAGCAGCGCCGGTTCCGGTACGGCGTGCAGGTGAACTCGCTCGGCCTCACCGAGCAGCAGCCGGAAAACAACGTCATTCGCATCGTGCTCGAGATGCTTGCCGTGACGCTCAGCAAGGACGCGCGCGCGCGTGCGATTCAGCTGCCCGCATGGAACGAGGCGCTCGGGCTGCCGCGACCATGGGACCAGCAGTGGTCGCTGCGTGCGCAGCAAATCCTCGCCTATGAGACCGACCTCTTGGAGTACGCCGACCTCTTCAAGGGAAGCGAGGTCGTCGAGTCGCGGACCCGGGAGCTCGTCGACTCCGCCTGGGCCGAGGTGCAGGAGGTGCTCGACCGTGGCGGCGCGGTCGAGGCCGTGGAAACCGGGTACATCAAGCAAAAGCTCGTCGAATCCAACGCTGCGAGGCTGCGAGCGATCGAAGCGGGCGAGCAGGTGGTCGTCGGCGTCAACGAGTTCGTGGAAGGCGCGCCCTCCCCCCTGATCGAGAACCTCGACGATGCGATCCTCACGGTCGACCCCGAGGTGGACGCCAACCAGCGCGCGGCGCTCGCCCGCTGGAAAGAGGCCCGGGACGAAAACGCGGTGAAGAAAGCGCTGGCGGAGCTCGAGCGGGTGGCGCGGAGCGACGCCAACATGATGCCGCCCTCGATTGCCGCGGCGCACGCCGGAGTGACGACCGGCGAGTGGGCCAACCTGTTGCGCCGCGTTTTCGGCGAGTACCGAGCTCCGACCGGAGTCGCAGGTGCAACCGTCAAGACCACCGGGTCCGGAGCGGCTGCGGAAACCGTCGAGCGGCTGCGAAACCGGCTGCACGATTTGGAGGCGCGGATGGGCCGCCGGCCGAAGCTGCTCGTCGGCAAGCCGGGGCTCGACGGTCATTCGAACGGCGCCGAGCAGATCGCGATCAAGGCGCGAGACGTCGGCTTCGACGTCGTCTACGAAGGCATCCGGGTGTCGCCCGAGCAGATCGTCGCGTCCGCCCTCGAAGAGGGTGTTCATCTCATCGGCCTGAGCATCCTGAGCGGCTCTCATCTCGCGCTCGTGCCCGATGTCGTACAGCGCCTCCGCGACGCAGGCCTCGGCGACGTTCCCGTCGTTGCGGGCGGCATCATTCCAGAGGCCGACGCAGAACGGCTCCGCCGCGAAGGGATCGCGGCGGTCTACACGCCCAAGGACTTCGAGCTCGACAACATCATGAGCGATTTGATCGATCTCGTGGATCGCGAGCATGCCGCCGAGTGACCCCTCCGAGGAGGCACGGCGCGTCATGTCGGCCGACAAGAGCGCGGTCTCCCGGGCACTGAACCTGGTCGAAGACCGGCGGCCTGAATCTCACGCGCGCGTCGCCGACCTTCTGGCCGTGCTCCAGGACGCACCCAAGGCCAGAGAAGGCCACCGTATCGGGCTCACCGGGCCCCCTGGGGTCGGCAAGAGCACCCTGACGTCCGCGCTTGCACGCGCCCTTCGCCGGCGCGGACGCACCGTCGGGGTGGTCGCGGTCGATCCATCGAGCATCCGCTCGGGCGGCTCCTTGCTCGGCGATCGGGCGCGGATGAGCTTCGACCCAACTGACAACGGCCTGTTCGTGCGGTCGCTCGCGACCGCGGGAGAGGTGGGCGGCCTTGCATACGCGGCCAACTCGTCGGCCCGCGTGCTGGCGGCCGCCTACGACATCGTCGTCGTCGAAACGACGGGCGTGGGTCAATCCGAGATCGACATCGTGCACGTGGCAGACACGGTCGCCCTGGTGATTCAACCTGGGAGCGGCGACGTGCTTCAGTTCCTGAAGGCCGGGATCATGGAAATCCCCGACGTCCTCGTGGTGAACAAGGCCGACCACGACGAGCTCGCCCGGCGGGCGGTTGCCGACCTGCAGGGCGCCCTCCGGACCGCCCACGCGGTCGGCGCCGGCGGTGGTGACCAGGACGCGGGCTGGGACCCCCCCATCGTGGCGACGAGCGCGACGAAGGGGACCGGGATCGACGAGCTGATCGACGCGCTCGATCGGCACCGAAAGCACTTGGCGGCGAAGCTGGCGGAGCGTCGTAGACGAGGCGAGGTGCACTGGGCCCTCGACCTTTTCAGCCGCAAGCATGGCGAGCATGGAGTTTCGACCCTAGGTGGGTTAAAGAGGCTGAAAGCTCGCGCCGAACGAGATCTCGGCGGCGATGACACGCCGCTGAGTCTTTGCGAACGCTTGAGCCGGGAATACGTAGAAGCGCTCGGCAAGACGGCCAACGGTTAGGGACATCATGCAGGAAATCATTCAAGCCATCGAACGCCTCTATCAGCGCGCACACGACAACGTGAAGGCGCGGGTCTCGGATGGAGACCGAATCAGCGCCAAGAAGCTCAACGAGCACCAGCTCGAGGCGCACGCCGTTGCATACTTGGCTACCGAGCTCGAAGCCTGCCGTCAGATGGCGTCGTGGGCGGAGCGCACCGGCGGCGAGTACGAAGCGAAAGTCGCCCGTGCATACGTCGGCGAGGTCGCACGCTCCGTTGCGGGCGGCGTCGACCTCGGGGCGTGCGAGAGCATCAGCCTCGCCGACCTCGGCATCACGGAGGGCGACCTGCGCGAGACGGTTCTGCTCCCACAGGTCACGGCGTTTTCCGCTGAGCACGCAAATGGGAAGGTCTACCTCGAAATCGCGGCGCACGCGCGAGACCACGGGATGCCCGACCCCGGCTTCGACGACGACATGCTCGAGGAAATCCGCGCCCAGTTCTCGAAGTTCGTCGATGCCGAGGTGATTCCCAAGGCACAGGAGATTCACCGCCAGGACGTTCTCATCCCGATGGACATCGTCGACCAGATGAGCGAGCTCGGCGTCTTCGGCCTGACGATTCCCGAAGAGTATGGCGGTCTCGGCATGACCAAGGTCGCGATGTGCGTCGTCACCGAGGAGCTCTCGCGGGGCTACATCGGGGTCGGCTCGCTCGGCACGCGCGCCGAGATTGCAGCCGAGCTGATCCTCGGCGGTGGCACCGAAGAGCAGAAGCAGCGCTGGCTCCCGGCGATCGCGGCCGGCGAGGTGCTCTCCACCGCCGTTTTCACCGAGCCCAACACCGGCTCTGACCTCGCGCATCTCGGGACCCGTGCCGTCAAACAGGACGACGGCAGCTACGTGGTCAACGGGCAGAAGACGTGGATCACCCATGCGGTTCGCGCCGACCTGATGACGCTTCTCGCGCGCACCGACGCCGACGAGCCCGGTTACAAGGGGCTCTCGATGTTCCTCGCGGAGAAGACCCGGTTGACCGGGGAGGACGGCGAGCCGGAGTTCGTGGACGAAGGCCTCACCGGCACCGAAATCAAGGTTCTCGGATACCGCGGCATGAAGGAATACGAGCTCAGCTTCGAGGACTTCGCGCTTCCCGCGACGTCGTTGCTCGGCGGTGAAGAGGGCGCAGGCTTCAAGCAGCTCATGCGGACGTTCGAAAGCGCCCGCATTCAAACCGCCGCACGGGGCGTTGGTCTCGCGCAGGCAGCTCTCGAGGACGCCATCCTCTACGCGACAGAGCGCGAGCAATTCGGAGGTCCGATTTTCCAGTTCCCACGCGTCGCCCGAAAGATCGGGAGAATGGTCTGCCGGGTCCAAGCGGGCCGGCAGCTCACCTACTTCAGCGCGCGCGAGAAGGACGAGGAAAAGCGCTGCGACCTCGAGGCGGGCATGGCCAAGCTCTTGGCGACTCGCGCCGCCTGGGAGGCCTCGGACGCCAACGTCCAAATCCACGGCGGAAACGGATACGCGGAGGAGTACACCGCGTCGCGACTGCTGGTCGACTCCCGTGTGCTGAGCATCTTCGAGGGCGCCAACGAGATTCAAGCGCACGTCGTCGCGCGCCGGCTCCTCGAAAGCTGACGCCGCCGGAAACAGCGGCCATACTCGGGAGCGATGGGCTCTGCTCGCGTCGGCGACGGGCGAAGGCCGGTGCGTGTCGCCTTCGCGATCGTGCTCGCGTTTCAGGTCTTCCTGAGTGTGTGGGGCGTCGCGGACCAATGGACGCGCGGTCACAACGGGTGGAACGGCGCCGCCTATCACAACGCAGCGCGGAACACCCTTCGCTGGAAGGTCGTGTTTCCGCTGCAGTACGAGACGGCCAACGTTCCCCCGCGAAAAGACCAGGTCTACACGCACGCACCGCTCGCGCTTCACCTGCACAACGTGCTGGCCGTGAAGCTCTTCGGTGACCGCGAGCTATCGATCCGGCTGGTCGCCGGGTTTTGGAGCACGGCCGCTCTCGTCATGCTCTTTGCCGTCGTGCGCCGTCTCTGGGATGACGCGCATGCCCTCGTTGCAAGCGCGATCTACCTGGTGCTCCCGATCAACGCCATCTACACCAACATGGCCAACCATTCGGCAGGCTTCATCTTCTGGGCGCTCC
>JAHELW010000176.1 GCA_024643985.1 Myxococcales bacterium
GCCGCTTCTTCCGGGCGTTGCGATCTCGGTGGCAGCGTCGCTCTTCGCCTCCGCGCGTTGGCTCCGAGCGCGCGCGGGGCTCGCCCCGAGCCTCGCCGTTTGGCTGCTGCTCGTGCCTCTCGGCGCGCGGGCAATCGCGATCGTTCCGGAGGGACGGCACGTCGGCGGCTCGATGTGGTTTTTCACTCCGGTCCGTGGGGACATGGACGCGTACGACTCCGGCCGCCCCGAGCTGCGGCTCGCCGAACGCATCAAGGCGTGGACCGACCGAGCGACCGGGGTTCAGCTCCACACGAGCCTCAAGCCACGAAGGCTCGAACCGCGCTTCGACATCACGCTCGACCGCGTCACGCACCGCTGGGTGCAGAACCCGAGACCGAGCATACCGAACGAACGGGGCGCCACCGGGTGGGTCTTCGTCGCTGCGGTCGAAGCGTTTACCGACGACGAGCGCGCCGGTTTCGCCGCACGTCACCCCTATCGGCAGCTCGGCGACTACTTCATGCTCGACCTGCGTTGGCGCGGCCGACAAATCGAGGCCTGGAGCGTGATCCCCGTCTTGCCAGACCTCGCGTGGTGGGTGTTTCACAGCGCCTTCGAGCCGCCGGTACGGACGAGCCGGTTGGTCGGGGTCGAGCAATCACTGCGACGAGACGCGGAAGAGCTCGATGCGCTCTAGCCGGTTGATGCCGCTCTCGGTCCTCTGGGGCTCCGCCTACGTGGGGTGCCTCCTCTTCGTCTCGGGCGAGCCGCTCCTGCGCGACACGCTCTCCGCGACGCTGTTCGGGCAGCTTTGCTGGTTGGCCGCGATCGGGTCCGTACCAACGACGCTGGCGCTCGGCACCGCGCTTCGGGGGGCAAGCTCGCAACGGACGACGGTCGTTGCGATCGTTTCGGCGATCGTGCTCCTCGGGGTCGCGATCGCGTGGAGCCACACCGATTTCCTTCTTTCGGGCCCACGCTGGGCAGCCCACCCCCAGCGCGGCGCGCTTCGATCGGCGATGGCGGCGTTGCTCGGCCTCGCGGGCGCCGCGGGTTGGCTCTGGTTGGTCGCCGGAATGCGAGCCGTGGATCCGGGGAGGCTCGCGGCGTGGCTCGCGATCACGGCGGGTCTAATCGCGCTTCTCTCGCTTTCGATCGCACGCTATCGAGCATACGACTACTCGATCGCGCAGGCCGTGTTTCCGGCAGGATCGTTGACCGCGACGGGCATCTTTCTGCTCGTTCGGAGGTGGCGGGGCGCGTTCGTCCTCGCGTGGGTCGCAGCGGCGGGCGCGCTCATCGGAGCCGGCTCGCGCATGAGCGCGGACTGGGTCGCGACCGGTGAACGCGAGCTGATCGCGTCGAGCCGCGCCGGCTCTCTCGTGACGCTGTACGTCCTTCCTCACCTCGGCACGGAAGACACGGCGTCGGGCGAAGAGGCTCGCTGCCCGGCGCCGACGCCGAAGATCGCGTCAGCGCCTCCCGGTTTTGCTCCCGACGAGAGACGGAACGTGATTCTCATCAGCGTCGATGCGCTTCGAAAGGACGTCTTCGGAGCGATGGAGAACGAGACGGAGATCACCCCAGAGCTCGTCCGTGCCGCAGCGGACGGTGTGTCGTTTCAAAACGCGACGACGACGTACCCCGCGACCCTGTTTGCGATCGGCAGCGCGTTCACGGGCTTGAGCCCCGCCGAGCTCTACCTCTCTCCTTCGCTTCCGGAAACCGTGTTCACGCGCGCGAGGGGCTTCGTCGATCGCCAGCTCGTGATCTTGCCCGACGTCGGCTGGTTTCGGCTGCCGATCGTCACGAGCTTCCTGACCCCGGGCGCAGAGACGCATTTCGCGAAGGACGATGCGCGCGCCACTGCGGTGCTGCTCGACGCGCTTCGGCAGGCACGAAGCGACGGCGAATCGGTGATGGCCTGGATCCACTACTATGCGCCCCACGACCCCGACACGTCGCGCCCCTCACACGACTTCGGCGAGGGCCGCAGGAACGCCTATCTCAGTGAGGTGGCGTACTTCGATGCGCAGGTCGGCCTCCTGTTGCGCGACCTGCGGGAGGGCGGCTGGATGGAGGATACCCTCGTGGTCTTTTTCTCGGACCACGGCGAAGCGCTCGGAGAGCGGCGCTACTTCGGCCACCACGTCTATCTCGACGGCTGGATGGTCGACGTCCCGCTGGTCCTTTGGCACGATCGCCTGAAGCCGGCGCGGCCAGAGGTCGGAGTCAGCGTTGCGGACATCGCGCCGACCGTCCTTCAATTTCTCGGTCTGCCCCAACCGGCTGGCACGCCCGCCGAGAGCCTGTTGACGCTCGACCCCGACGCCGCGAATCGCTCGACGTTCTCCGAAGCGTTTCCCGTTCGCGGCCGGGCCTTGTTCGACAGCTTTCGCCTTCCGTCCCTCGACGACGCGACGATTCGAGAACGGCTTCGAAGCATCCGCGTCGCGAACCGGGGGTACGAGCCGAAAGGCGCGATCACGACGGACCGGCACCGTTTGATTCATCATCGCTCCGCCGACGCCCGATTCGCCTACGAACGCGTGCCAGGAGCCGCCGAGCGGCTTCTTCGGGGCTCCGAGGAGCGCGAGCAGATGCAGAGCCTCCGGCACGAGCTCGAGACCTGGGAAGACCAGCAGCTCGAGCGAATCCGGTGCCGCCTTCGTCTCAGCGGTCGAGCTCCGGGGCGATCTCGTCGATGACCATCGTCACGCCCTCCGACGCGTCCGGGGCGCGGTTCATGACGAGCTCGGCCTCGCGAAAACGAATACGAGTGGACTTTCCTGATATCGTCGTTGCGTAGAGCTGAACGACGAGCTGGCTCGAGTCCCGTGGGACGCCGATGTCGTACTCGAGCCGCCACCGCTGCCCATCTCGCAGTCGAACCCCCTTCTTCGCGAACTTCTCGTAGCCGTCGAGGAACACGTCCTGATGAAGCTCCACCGTCGCGCCCTCCCCTCGCACCTCGAGGTCGAAACGGACGGTGAGCGAGGTGCCTTCTCCGACCCGTAGGTATTGTCCACCTGCGAGCAGCTTCTTTCCTTCCTCGGCAGGCACGACTGCTTCTTCGTTCGTCAGCAGGGTCATCGGCTTCGACGGGGGCATTTCGCTTCGCCCCGAACGAGTCAGGCGGGCAAGCTCTTCGAGAAGCCTTCGCTCGCGCGGCATGGCGGGCGCGCCGCGGCCGGGCGACGTGAACCGCCCGTTTCGGTAGCGTTTGCACTCCTCGAACGACTCGTCGCAGATGACGGTGCTCTTCGGTTGCCACATGAGCACGCGCCGCGCGTAGGTGTTTCCAGCGAATATCCTTCTCGGCTTGGGGTATTCGCGAAACCAGCTCCGCCCCACGAAGTGCTGGCCCTCGCGCTCGAGGCCCAGCAGGTCGGAAATCGAAAGCGCGATGTCGACGTGCGCGTTGAGCGTGTCGACCTTCTTCGCCTCGGGCTCGGGCAGCATCACGATTGCAAAGGACCAGCTCTGCGCGAGGATACGCGCGGTTTGGCTCAGCGTCTTCACCAAGCCGGCCGACTCGTCCGACGTGATGATGACGACGGTGTCCCGCAGGACCCCATGTGCTTCTAGCTCGGAGATGAAACGGCCCAAAGCGTCGTCCGCCCATCGAAACGCCCGAGCCTGACGATCCTTTTTGCCTTCGCCGACGGCGTCCTTCGGAAAGGTAAACGGATGATGTGTCCCGACGGTGAGAAGGGTCGCGAAGAAAGGAGCCTCGGCGCGATGGAGATCGAGGACGTGGGGCAGGGCCTGCTCGAAGAACGCCATGTCGTCGACGCCCCAGTCCGTCCTCGCGTAGCTCTGGGGGAAGGAAGAGTCGCCGACGAGCTCGTCGAACCCGGCCTTCTTCATGAACTGGTCCTTCAACATGAAGCCGAGCGGGGCGGCCTGGATGTACGCGGTCCGATAGCCGGCATCGCGCAGGACCGCGGGAAGGCATCTTCGGGCCTCGCCGTATACCTGCTCGGTCATCTTCGACTGATCGGTGAGCAGCTTCGGGTAGTCGCCGCAGAGAATGCCGTATTCGCCCCGATTGGTCTGCCGCTGATGCGAGACCACGTGCGAAAAGAGCAGATGCTTTTCAGCAAGCGCATCGAGCTTGGGCATCGGCGCGAGGCTCTTCACCTTCGCCTCTGCTGCGAGCGAGGGCAGCGATGCCCCGGACGCCGCCTCGACCATGATCAGCATCACGTTCGGCCGATCTTCGAAGGGTCCGAGCCAGCGTTCGCCGTCCAAGTCCGAGCGCAGAGCGCGGCGAACCTCCGCGCCCACGGTCCCCGCCTGCTTTCCGGAAGCGACGGGCACGAGCGAGAGCTGGGCGTGAACCGCGTGCCGTTGGCGCCAGCCGTCGTAGAAGTGAGATAGCGGCAAGGAGGCTTGCCCGAAAACGCACAGGACGAGCGCGGCGCCCCACCACCGCCACTCCCGCATCGTCGGAGGGCGAGCGACCGCGACCGCAGCCGAGGCGAGCGCGACTAGCGCGAGCAGCAACATGGGGTGTCGCATGCGTAGAGCCGAGCCGCGAAGAAACGTCGGATCGGCGAGAAAGTGCGCGTGGCCGAGCGCGTACAAGGAATCGAAGACGGAAATGAACTCGTAGATCGCGAAGGTCGCGGCGACGAAGCACAGCGCGACGATCCACGCGATCGCTCTTCCCCACCAGCGGCGTGTGAGGAGCAAGAGCCCGATCAATCCAGCGACCACGAGTGCGACCGAGCCATCGCCGAACACGCCTCGCAGGTCGGCAAGCCGAACCGGCAGGCGCTTTTCCCCGAGGAGCAAGATGCGGGTGGCCCACGGCGCCGCCAGGCACACGGCGACGAGTAGGCCCCAGCCTGCTCTGCCCCTTTCGTGTCGACGTTCCGGTTCGATGACGGGGAGTTATGGACTATGCAGTCCGTATGGCAAAGCGTTTCGCACCGGCGGCCGAGCGCAATCGAGGGCCGATTGTCGAAGTCCTTCGTCGCGTGCTTCCGCCGAGCGGCCTGGTGCTCGAGGTCGCGAGCGGCACGGGCCAACACGCGGCTTTTTTCGCGGAGCAACTCCCCTCGCTTCGCTGGCAGCCGAGCGACGCAGCGGAGGGAGCGCTGCAAAGCATTCGAAGCTGGGTCGATGAAGAGCGTTTCGACAACCTGATGTCTCCGCTCGAGCTCGACGTGTGCTCGGCGCAGTGGCCGATCGACGAGGCCGACGCCGTGCTCTGTATCAATATGATCCACATCTCGCCGTGGAAAGCGACCGAGGCCCTGTTCGAGGGGGCGGGGAAGCTTCTCGCGGCCGGAGCACCGCTCGTGACGTACGGCCCCTATCGGGTCCACGGTGCGCACACGGCGCCGAGCAACGCCGCGTTCGACCTCGACCTTCGATCTCGGGACCCGCGATGGGGTGTGCGCGACATCGACGCGCTGGCCGATCTCGCCCGCGGAACGGGCTTCGTTCTCGAGGAACGCGTGGGCATGCCCGCAAACAACATGACCCTCGTGTGGGTGCGTACTCCCTAACCGGGGCCGTCGGCGAACGTCGGCCGTGCAAACAGCAGCACGAAGTAGACGATGAACACGAAGATCAACGTCAGGCCGCGCTTCCGCCCGACGGTGTTGGCTTCGTTCACCGCCATGAAGAGGAGAAGAAGCGTCGCGCCCAGCATGATCGGAAAGTCGCGTACGACGATGGAGCGGGAGACGCGGCCGGGCAAGATGATTCCGGGAAGCGCCAACACGCCGAGCAAGTTGAAGATGTTCGATCCGACGACGTTCCCGACGGCGATGTCGTGCTCGCCGCGGCGCGATGCGGCCACGGACGCCGCAAGCTCGGGGAGGCTCGTGCCAAGAGCGACGAGCGTCAGCCCCACGACGAGCTCGCTCACACCGAGCGCAAGCGCGAGCTCGACCCCGCCCCAAACGAGCACGCGGGAGCCGACCAAGAGAAAGACGAGGCCGAGCAGGAAGAGGGCCACGGCACGGGACGTGGGCAGGGAGGTCGGAATGTCATCGTCAGCCGCCTCGCCGAGGCCCTCCGACGGCGACTCGGCGCGCTCCTTCGCACCCTCGACGCTGAGCCACGCGAGAAGTGCGATCAGCCCGCCGAGCAGCACGAGCCCTTCGAGCTGGCTCAGCTCCCCGTCCCAGAGGAACCACCACGAGACGGCCATCGAAAGAAACAGAATCGGGATCTCGCGAACGAGCAGGCGCGAGTGAACACTCAAAGTACCCACGACGGCAGCAGCGCCGAGCACCAACGTCACGTTGGTGATGTTCGAACCTATCGCGTTGCCGATACCCATCTCTCGGCTTCCCGCGGCAGCCGCCATGCCGGACACCAGCATCTCGGGCGCCGACGTGCCGAAGGCGACGACCGTGAGCCCGATCACGACGCGGCTCACCCCCCAGTTGCTCGCGAGTCCCGCTGCTCCGTAGACGAAAC
>JAHELW010000177.1 GCA_024643985.1 Myxococcales bacterium
TGGAAAGGCTGCCAACGAGCCAGCGGGAGGTGGTGGAGCTCCACTGGTTTCAGGAGCGCCCATACGCCGAGATCGCGCAAATTGTAGGCAGTTCCGAGGGTGCGGTGCGTGTTCGGGCTCACAGAGCCTACGCAACTTTGAAACAATTGTTGGTTTCGGAAATACGTGGTGATGAATGACTGGTGCCAGCGACAGACCCGACCCTGGTCTCGATGAGCGACTGCGCGAGCTCGATGCAGCGGACCGCGCCACCCGTGGCGACCTCGTCGATCAGATGTTCTCGAACGTCAGGGCAAAGTGCGATCGGAGCGACCATACGCTCGCTGGATTTCTCCGGAGCCGCTCGACCATGGCGCGGCGCGTGATCGTGCTTTCGACGTTCGCAGTGCTTGGTCTCATCGGATGGTTCGCCTTCCCTCTCGTGGCGTCAGAGGGTCGCAGCTTTCCCTGGACGGCAAGCCTCGTCGCGTTTTGCGTCCTGCTGATCCTGGCAATGTTCATGGTCACGCGTCCGGTGCACCTGCCGGCGCTGCCTCGCTGGCAGTCGATGTGCTTGGCGTGCATCGCCGTTGCTGCGACCGTCGTGGCGGCGTTTTGGCCCCTCCCGGCGGCGCTCGCGTCGTCGACGCACGATCACAGCGGCGGGTTCATGGCCGGAGCATGCATGGGCGTCGGCCTCCTGCTCGGCGTGCCCGTGTACGCGCTGCTGCGTCTCGTGGATCGCGGGAACGCGCTCGGCAACCTCGTCGCCGCTGCGGCGGCGGGCGTCGCGGGCAACTTCGTTTTGAAGGCGCACTGCTCGATCGCCGGCACCTCGCACGAGCTATTGGGCCACGCCTCGGTCGCAATGATCTTCGTGGTTGGGCTCGGGCTGGTCCACCGGTGGATTCCATCTAGTTAACCGACCCGACACCGGCCCATAAAACAGGCTATGCTTCCGGCCCCGAGGAGGAGCCGTGATCGAAGAGCTGCGCCGTGACTTCAAAGAAAAGGGCATCCGAAAGGTCAAGGTCGGTGGCTTCGACGTCGATGGCGTGCTTCGCGGCAAGTACATCAGCCTGGAAAAGTTCTGGTCTGCGCTCGAAAAGGGGTTCGGGTTCTGCGACGTCATTTTCGGGTGGGACGTCGCCGATCAGCTCTACGACAACGCGCGGGTCACCGGCTGGGACACCGGCTATCCCGATGCCCTCGCGAAGATCGACGCTTCGACGTTTCGGGTGCTTCGCTACGCCCCGGACACTGCGAGCTTTCTCGTCGACTTCTACACGACCGACGGCGCGCCACATCCCGCTTGCCCGCGAAACCTCTTGAAGCAGGTCGACGCACGGGCGCTCGCGGCCGGCTTCACGACGAAGTTCTCCGCCGAATTCGAGTTCTGGGTCTTTCGAGAGACGCCGCAGACGCTCCACGAAAAGGGATTTCGCGATCTCGAGCCGCTGAGCCCCGGCATGTTCGGATACTCCTGGCTGAGGGAAGGACAGCATCGGCCGCTGGTCGACGACATTCTCGACACCTGCGCAGAGTACGACATCGAGGTCGAGGGAATTCACACCGAGACCGGCCCGGGCGTCTGGGAAGCGGCCATTCGTTACGACGACGTGGTTGCAGCGGCGGACAAAGCCGCCCTCTTCAAGACGACGCTCAAGGAGATCTGCTCGCGCCACGGCCTCACCGTGACCTTCATGGCGAAATGGAATCCCGACCTCCCCGGTTCGAGCGGCCATCTGCACCAGAGCCTCTGGGACGCCGGAGGGCAAATCAATCTGTTTGCAGCAGCCGGAAGCGATCGCTTGAGCGAGGCGGGCCACCACTATCTCGGCGGGCTGGTCACGCTCGCTCCCGAGCTGACGGCCTTTTATTCGCCGTTCGTCAACAGCTACAAACGCTACGTCCCTGGGGTGTGGGCTCCTCTCAACGCGTCCTGGGGAATCGACAACCGAACGTGCGGCTCTCGGGTGATTCTCGGGCCGACTGATTCCGCGTCGCGCATCGAATTCAGGCAGACGGCGGCGGACATCAATCCTTACGTGGCGATGGCCGCGTGCCTCGGCTCGGGTCTTTACGGCATCGAGAAGAAGCTCAACCCGCCGCCTGAGACATCGGGCGACGCAACAGTCGGTGGTGATCCCGCCCTCACGCTTCCTCTTACGCTCCAGGCTGCGGTCGACGCGCTGCGCGAGAGCGAGGCCGCCCGGCAGGTCTTGAGCGAGGACTTCGTAGACCACTACATACGCACACGGGATTGGGAGTGCCGGGAGTACAACCGCTCCGTGAGCGAATGGGAGCTCAACCGCTATTTCGAGACGGTGTAGGTCGGCATGCTGAAGCGCTTCCTCTCGGAACGTCCCCTGCGGCTCCCGCACATCCGGCCGTACGTGCCCCGGCCGAGCGATCCCTCGATCTTCTGGTTCAACAGCGAGCGCGACGACATCGTCTCGGATGTCGTAAACCGGATCTGTGCGGCTCACGAATCCGACCGAGCCCGCCTCGAGCTCGCGCTCAACGACGCCGCCTTTCACGAGATCCGGCGGCTCGAAAAGCAGCGCGACGAGGAAGCGCGCGACCATCTCGGTTACTGGCGCTCGATGATCCGCCGAGTCGGCAAGATGGACGATACCGAGCAGCGCCGGGTACTGCACACCATCGTGACCAACATGGCGCGCGACGTCGCCGGAAACTTCGACCCGCGGGTCTACCGGTTCGCTCGGCGCGCGGTGCCCCGTCTGATCGGAGGGGTCATGGAGCCGCGCCGCCTCACCCAGGACCTCATGGCGCCGTCGCCCGAAGCGCTCGGGCGCGTTCTCAAGGCCCAGGGGGACCTCGAGCACCTTCGTGACCTCCAAAGCCGGGGCAGTCTGGTCTTCGTTCCGACCCACTCGTCGAACCTCGATTCGATCGTGCTCGCCCAGGCGCTCGAGATCTCGGGCTTGCCGCCCGTGATCTACGGCGCGGGCAAGAACCTCTTCACAAACCCAATCATCAGCTTCTTCATGCACAACCTGGGCGCGTACCGCGTCGATCGACGGATCCGCGTCGGCTTATATAAGGAAGTATTGAAGCTCTACTCGCAGGTGATGATCGAGCGGGGCTATCACTCGCTCTTTTTTCCAGGCGGAACGCGGAGCCGCTCTGGCATGATCGAGGGCCATCTGAAGCTGGGTCTGCTCGGCTCCGCGGTCGAGGCCTTCACCACCAATCGTGTCCGCCGCATCGACCGGCCCGTCTGGTTCGTTCCCACGACCATCAACTACGCGCTCGTGCTCGAGGCGGAAACGCTGGTTCACGATTGGCTGACGGAGGAAGGGCAAGCCCGCTACATCATCGAGGACGACGAGTTCTCCCAAATCGACCGCTGGTTTGCTTTCTTTCGCAAAGTCGTCGGAATGCGCGGCGCCTGCATCATTCGCTTCGGCGATCCAATCGACCCATTCGGCAACGCCGTCGGTGGTGGCGGCGAATCCATGACGCCGACGGGCAGGGTCATCGACGCCGGCGGCTACGTCGAGCACCGAGGAAAGCCGGTCGTCGACCCCACGCGCGATGCGGCCTACACACGCGAGCTCGGCGAGGTCTTGGCGCAACGCTACGAGACGGAAACGGTACTGATGAGCACGCAGGTCGTGGCACACGTGTTGTTTCGTGGCTTGGTTCGAGCGACGCCGGGGATGGATCTGTTCGCGCGACTCAGGTTGCGCGGAGAGATCAGCTTCGACCGTGAAGCCGTGTGCCAAGAGCTCGGTGTGCTCCGGGATCGGATCCTGGCCCTCGAAGAGCGAGGGCGCGTGCTTTCGAGCGACATCGTCAAGGAAGACGACCCGGCCGAGCTTCTCGAACGAGCCCTCAGCTTCTGGAATGGGTACCACGACTCCACCGCAGCGAGCCTCGAGGGAGACCGCGTCGTGCTGCGCGATCCTTCGCTCCTGCTCTACTACCAGAACCGGCTCGTGCCTTTCGCCGAGGAGCTGGCCGACTCCGAGCAGCTGGAAGCCGCGTGCGAAATCGCCAACCTCGGAGCTCACCGATGAGCATCCGCGTCGGTGTCGTCGGCGCAGGAGGCTTCGGCCGCGCCCTTGCGCAGGCCTCGGCAAGAAACGGTCACGACGTCGTGCTCTGGAGCAGGCAGGCGCGTGAAGTTCCCGGAGCCCGCACCTCGACCGACATGGATTCGATCCGTGATTGCGAGCTCGTCTACGTCGCCGTGCCGGCGCGGCATGCCGTTCCCGTCACCGAGCAGCTCGGCGAAGTGGTCGACGGTCGGCATCTGATGGTCCACATCAGCCGCGGATTGATCGGCAGCGAGCTGAAGACACTCACCACGGTCATAAGGGAAAAGACGGTGTGCCGGCGAATCGGTGCGCTTGCAGGTCCGCTGGTCGCCGACGCCTTGGCCGAGGGACGTCCGAGCGGTGCGATTCTCGGCACGGGCTTCCCCGAGCTCACCGAGATGGTGCGCGACACGATCGGGGGGTCGGGGCTTCGCATCTACGACACGGAAGACGTGGTCGGCGTCGAGCTTGCGAGCGCGACCGTCGGTTTTCTCACCGTGGTGCTCGGCTACGCTCGAGAGGTGGGCGCCGAGCCGGGCACTCTCGCGGTCCTTGCAACTCGCGGCATGGTGGAGATGTCGAGAGTCGGGCAAACGCTCGGAGCCGAGGAGTCGACGTTCATGGGGCTCGCGGGCCTAGGCGATCTGATCGCCGCGGTCGCAGGCGACGAACGCCCCGAGCTTCGGCTCGGTCGAGCGCTTGCCCGTGGCAGCGAGCTGCGGACCGCGATCGGAGAGGTCGGAGCTTACGTCGAGGGCTTCGAGGTGGCGGCAAACCTGCTGGAGCACGCGCGACGACACCGTCTCGAAACACCGATCTCCTCGACGTTCGTCTCTGTCTCGGAGGGTCGAATGAGCCCAAATGATGCTATTCAGGCTTTGATGGAGAGGCGCGTAGGCACGGAATGACGGACAGCTCGAATCTCGTGCTGTGGAGCTTTCCGACCCGAGTCGTCGCAGGGGAAGGCGCCGCAAAGCAGTGCGCCAACGAGGCCCGTCAGCTCGGCGGTACGCGGGTCCTCCTCGTATCGGATCGGGGCATCGAAAAAGCCGGGCTGCTCGAGCCGATTCGAGAGTCGCTCGATGCAGCGGGTCTTCCGCACGCGGCGGCGTTGGACGTTTCTTCGAACCCGCTCGAGTCCGAGGTGCTGGCCGCGGCGCGCGTCTTCGAAGACTTTCGGGCCGACCTGGTGTTGGCCGTCGGTGGCGGTAGCGTGCTCGACGTCGCCAAGCTCGTGCGCCTCGCGGTGACGCACCCTGCCCCTCTCGCGCAATACGACGACGCGATCGGCGGAGGCACGAGGATTGTAGAGCCCTTGCCACCGATGATCGCGGTTCCGACGACGGCGGGAACCGGAAGCGAAGTCGGCCGAAGCGGCGTTGTGACGCTCGAGGCCACGAACACAAAAACCGTGATCTTCGCGCCTTCGCTGCTTCCGAACGTGGCGATTCTGGATCCGGTGATGACTGCGACGATGCCGCCCTTCATGACCGCCGCCACGGGGATGGATGCGCTAGCGCACTGCATCGAAGCCTACTCGGCGCTCGGGGACCACCCGATGGCCGACGCGATCGCGCTCGGCGGGGTGCGCCTCTGCCATCGATCGCTCAGGGCCGCCACCGAGTCTCCGGGCGATTTGAAAGCACGTACCGAGATGCTGAAAGCGGCCATGATGGGCGCCGTTGCTTTTCAGAAGGGACTCGGGGCGTGTCACTCGCTCGCCCATCCTCTCTCGACCGAGTTCGGATTGCACCACGGCCTCGCCAATGCGATCTGCCTGCCTGCCGTGCTCGACTTCAACCGAGTGGTCATCCCGGATCGCATCGCCGAAATTGCGCATCAGCTCGGCGTCCGTGGGGACGATGAGGGCACGCTTTCGTTCGAATGCGCCGGCGCCGTTCGAGCCCTCCGAAGGTCGCTCGGGTTGCCCTCGGATCTGCGGTCACAAGGGATCCAGGAATCCGATCTGCAACGCCTAGCCGGGTTGGCCTACAAGGACGTTTGCCACCAACTCAATCCTCGACCCTGCACCGAGGACGATCTCCTCGCCCTTTACAAGGCCAGCCTGGACGATGGCTAAGCGCAAGAAAGGGAGGCTCGAGTCACTGGCGAAGCTCCTCAAAGGGATATACCCGGCGCCCGACCAGTACGAGGCCGCCAAAGTGTTTGCCTGGTGGAACCGTTCGGTTCCACGGCGCCTCGTGGAGCACGCGCGGCCCGTGCGGCTGACTCGTGGTGTGCTTCTCGTGCACGTGAGCTCGTCGGTTTGGGCCAACGAGCTGCACTACCTGACGGACGACCTTCTCACGAG
>JAHELW010000026.1 GCA_024643985.1 Myxococcales bacterium
ACCACGACCGGCAGCTTTCGCTCGGTCTTCGCCTGGTACTTTGCCCACATCGGGTTGACCCCTTTTCCAAGCTCCCAGAGGCGCTCGCGCTCTTCGCCCGTCGCGAGCGTCGCCTCGACCTCGAGCTTCTTCCGGCCGACGCGAATCGAGCCGCGCGGGTTGACCGCGAGGTTCTTCCACCACTGGGGGTCGCGCCGCGCGGCGCCGTCGGAGCCGACGACGACGTAACGTCCCCGGTCTTCGAAGTAGACGAGTGGCGTCGAGTAGGTCTTGCCGGACTTGCGCCCGGTGAAGGTGAGCAGAAGCGTCGGGAGGCCCAGCCAGGCGCCGAGCCGGCCGTCGCTGCGCTCGTACACCTTCGCGTGCGCTCGGAAAAACGCTTTCAGAAGCCGCGCTCGCACGCGTCGAACCCGGGAGGCCATGATCAAGGCGAGCGTAGTGCTCGACCGCGGCCGTGCCAGAAGTTCGCGAACGGGAAGCAGCGCCGCTCAGCGCCTCGCCGATGAATCAATCGCCGCCCATGACGCAGCGCGCAAAAATCTGCATTTCTTGCCGACAATCGTTCCCTAGCGCAATTTTTTCGTTGAAAACGCTAGTCGAGCTGCACAGTATCCGTCGGCGCACATTGCGGTTGTGCTGCGCATTACAACCTCTCATCTTCGACCGGCAGCGTGGCACGAAAGCTGCTTTGATCACACTCGCCCCAGCGCAGTGAGCGACCCAGGACGCAAGATCTGCGGTGGCCGAAAGGAATGCCGTCCATGGCTCACGCCAGCTCGCTCGACGCGGAGTCTCTCCGCTTGGTGCTCGATTCGCTCGACGACTTCTCGAAGGCGTCTCTGACCGACGACAAGCTTCTCGATTTCGACGAAAAGGACGTCTTTCCAGAAGAGCTAGTCCGCGCGATCGGAAGCGAGGAGCTCGGGGTCCAGCTCGTCTTCATTCCCGAGGAGTTTGGCGGGATGGGCGGCGGCGCCTTCGACGTTTACCGGGTGTGCGAGGCGATGGCGCGAATCGACATCGGTCTCGCCACGGGCGTGTTGGCCACCTTTCTCGGAAGCGATCCGATCGTCTTTGGCGGCACGCCGGAGCAGAAAGCCCATTGGCTGAGCCGGATCGCGGAAGAGGGCCTCCTGATGGCCTACGGGGCCACCGAGCCCGCGGCGGGAAGTGATCTCGCGGCTCTCAAGACCGTTGCTGTGCCCGTCGAAAAGGGTGGCAAAATCGCCGGCTACGAGATCACCGGCAGCAAGCAGTGGATTTCGAACGGCGGTTACGCCGATGTCTACACGGTGCTCGCAAATGCGCCCGGCGGCCCCTCGTGGTTCGTGGTCGAGCGCGGGGCCGACGGGTTTACAGCCGGAAAACCCGAGGACAAACACGGCATTCGCCTCAGCAATACGACCGCGTTGACCCTCGAAAACGTCTACGTCGACGCCGATCGACTGGTCGGCCTGGAAGAAGGTCAGGGGCTTCGCCAGGCTCAGCTGGTATTCGGCTTCACGCGGCTGATGGTAGCCGCCTTCGGCCTCGGGGCCGGCTGGGCAGCGCTGGACCGGACGATCGAGTACTCGACCGAGCGGATTCAGGGCGGCGCCCCCCTCTCCGAAAAGCAGGGGTACACCCACAAACTCATCGTTCCTCACGCTGTGAGGCTCGAGGCCGCGCGCGCCTACATCGAGCAGACCGCGGAGGCGATCGACAAAGGCGGCGACGAGCTTCTGAACACCGAGGGCGCCATCGCCAAGTACCTCGCGAGCGAGGCCGGCAACGCCGCCGCCGATGCCGCCATTCAGGGGCATGGAGGATACGGGTACACCAAGGAGTACATGGTCGAGAAAATCAAGCGTGACGTGCGCATCACGACGATCTACGAAGGTACTTCGGAGATCATGGAGATGACGATCGGGCGTGACCGTTGGCAGCACCATCTCAAGACCCGCGGTCAGCACTACCACGACCTCGGGCGGAGGCTCGAGGGCGTGCACGCAGAGCACAGCCGCGTCGGCGCCGACATTGCGGCGCTCGCAGCACATGCGCTGGCCGAGGTGATGGAACGAGCCCGCGCCAAGCGGCTCACCCGAAATCAGCACGTGCTTTTCCGAATCGGCGAGCTTGCTTCCTACGTCGAGGCTGCCGCCGCCTTTGCGCGGCACGCCGCACGCGCGGAGATGAATCAACTCAACCCGAAGACACCAAAGCGATTCGATGCGTCGGCGATCGCTGCGATGGCTCGGGTCTTCGGCCGCGAGGCCGCCCAACGAGTAGCCGTGGATGGGATGCGCTGGGTCGTCGGTGCCGAGAGTGCCAGCGATGCTGATGTGTCGTCGCTCGAAGCGAGCGCGCGCCTATCCGAGGTGTACGCGGCTCAGGCGGGGCTGATCGAGGACATGAACCAGGTGGGAGACGCGCTCTACGAGCGAACTTGAGCAAGAGGGAACCGACACATGCAGGACAAGGTACACCGGGCAATAGCCGTGGTGGGGGTGGGGGCCGTGCTTCCCGACGCCCCGAACGCGGCGGCATTTTGGGACAACGTAGCATCGGGCCGCTACAGCATCAGTGAGACTCCAGTCGATCGCTGGGATCCCGCGCTCTACTACGATCCGGATCCCAAAGCGCTCGATAAGACGTACTCCAAGATCGGGGGCTGGGTTCGCGAGTTCAACTGGGAGCCTCTCAAGTGGAAGCTTCCCATCCCTCCCAAGGTCGCCGATGCGATGGACCGTACTCAGAAGTGGTCGATCATGTCGTGCCGGGAGGCGCTGCTCGACTACGGCTACCCGGAGCGTGCCCTCGATACCGATCGAACCGCCGTGATCCTCGGGAACGCCATGGCGGGCGATCAGCACTACAAGACCGCCCTCCGCATCTTCTTCCCCGAGTTTCAAAAAGAGCTCGATGGAGCGCCGAGCTTTCAGGCGCTTCCCGACGACGTGAAAAAGGCGATCGTCGAAGAAACGCTTGGTCGTGTGCGCGAGCACTATCCGGACATCAGCGAGGATACGATGCCGGGCGAGCTCGCAAACATCATCGCGGGACGCGTGGCTTCGGTCTTCAACTTTCACGGCCCAAATTACATCGCGGACGCCGCGTGCGCGTCCGCCATGGCCGCCATGAACGCAGCGATCGCGGGTCTCGAAGAGGGAGACTACGACGCAGTGTTGACCGGTGGCGTCGACGGCAACATGAGCGCGCCGAGCTACACGAAGTTCTGCAAGATCGGAGCGCTTTCCGCGACGGGCACGCGGCCGTACGACGAAGGCGCGGACGGTTTCGTCATGGGCGAGGGCGCGGCGGTCTTTCTTCTCAAGCGTCTCGAAGATGCCGAGGAGGCGGGCGACAAGATCTACGCCGTGATTCGCGGCGTCGGCGGCTCGAGCGACGGCAAGGGCAAGGGCATCACCGCGCCCAATCCAGTCGGGCAGAAGTTCGCGATCGAGCGGGCGTGGGCGCACGCAGGGGAGGATCCCGCCACCGTCAGCATGATCGAAGGCCACGGCACCTCGACGCGGGTTGGCGATGTGGTCGAGGTGCAGAGCATGGTCGATGCGTTTGCGGGCGCGGGACTCGAGGCGTCGAGCGTCCCCATCGGCTCGGTCAAGTCCAACATCGGGCACCTGAAAGGCGCGGCGGGCGCGGCGGGAATCTTGAAGACCGTGCTCGCGCTCCATCACAAGCAGCTCCCACCCAGCATCGGGTTGAAGACACCCAATCCCAAGATCGGCTTCGGCAACATTCCCTTCTACGTCAATACCGAGCTCAAGCCGTGGGATGAGTTCAAAGACGTCCGACGCGCCGGCGTGAGTGCCTTCGGCTTCGGCGGAACCAACTTCCACACCGTGCTCGAAGAGCATGTTCCCGGACGCATCAAGCCCAGGGAGCGCACCACGGTGTCCGTGCCCGCGGGCGCGGCGCCGGCTCCGAGCGGTGTCGCGATGGCCGACAAGGCGCCGCTGCGGGGTTCGCTCCTCTTGGGTGCCGGCTCGAAAGCGGAGCTCACGGCCAAGCTCGAGGCGGTGCTCGAGGGTGCGAAGGCCGGACGCGCCCCGGATCGACAGGCGCCCGCGGCCGGAGACCTCGCTGCCGAAGAACGCCTCGCCATCGACTTCGCCGACGCTGCGGAACTCGCAAAGCGCGCAACGAACGCGCTCAAAGGGCTTCGCGCGGACAACGCGGCGATGTGGAAGGCCCTTCGCCCCCAGGGCATTTTCCATCAGACCGGTTCCGCGGCCAAGACGGCGTTCCTCTACACGGGTCAGGGGTCGCAGTACGTCAACATGCTGCGCGAGCTTCGCGAGGTGGAGCCCATCGTGGCGGACACGTTCCGGGAAGCCGACGACGTGATGAAGCCTTTGCTCGGCAAACCGCTGAGCGAGGTCATTTTCGTCGACCCGAACGACGATGCGGCCCAGGCCGAGGCGGAGGAAGCGCTCCGGCAGACGGCCATCACGCAGCCGGCGGTTCTCACCACGGACCTCGCGCTCACGCGACTGATGGCCGCGTACGGCGTCACCCCCGATCTCGTCATGGGGCACAGCCTCGGCGAGTACGGCGCGCTGGTTGCCTCCGGAGCTTTGAGCTTCCGCGATGCGCTCGAAGCGGTGAGCGCTCGAGGACGCGAAATGACCAAAGTATCGGTCGACGACAACGGCCTCATGGCAGCGGTCCTCGCGCCGATCGACGAGGTGCAGCGCATCGTCGACTCGATCGACGGCTACGTCGTGATCGCCAACATCAACAGCTATGCTCAGTCTGTCATCGGTGGGTCGACCCCCGGCGTGACTGCCGCGATCGAGGCGATCACCAAAGCAGGCCACCGTGCGATTCCCCTGCCGGTGAGCCACGCGTTTCACACGGAGATCGTCGCTCCCGCCAGCGAGCCTTTGAAAAATCAGCTCGCGCGCCTGGGCGTCGAGTCTCCAAAGATTCCGATCGTCGCGAACGTCACGGGCGACTTCTATCCGATGGGCCCCAACGTGGTCGGCGAGACGATCGATCTGCTCGGTCAGCAAATCGCTTCGCCCGTGCAGTTCGTGAAGGGCCTCGAGACCCTCTACGAGGCGGGTGCGCGAGTGTTCGTCGAAGTGGGTCCGAAGTCGGCGCTTGCCGGCTTCGCGGACGACGTCCTCGGCGGGAAGCCCGACACGCTCTCGCTGTTCACCAACCATCCCAAGGTCGGCGACCTTCCGTCCTTCAACGTCGCGCTCACGGGTCTCTACGCGTCAGGGCACGGCGCGCCGAAGAGCGAACGAAGAGCCCCCGAAGTCGCACGCGAAGCTTCGCCACTCGAGGTGCGCTCCCGACCCGAGCGGGCTCCGTCTGCTTCGGCGCCAGCGCGCCCCGTGGCTCCACGAGCGGGCGCTGCAGGTGCCACCGAAGACCGATACGTGCAGCTCGGGCGTCTTTTCGCAGACTTCCTCGACCAAGGCATGGCGATCTACCGAGGCGGTCGCGGCGCCATCGAGAGCGGCGAGCCGGTCGTCGTGACCGGCGCCAGCATCGGGCTCCCAGGCGCCGACAAGATCTTCGAAGACAACAACGTCGATCGCATGCTTCACGGGCAACCCTTCATCGATGCCATTCCGATCGGTCTCCGCCGAGCGATGTCGGAAAAGAAGATCACTCGCCTCGTGAAGTCCGGAAAGGGCGGGCCGCGCTTCGAAACCATCGATTCGCCGTCCGAGGTCATCAAGCTTGCCGGACGCGGAGGCCACATTGGGCTCTCGACCGACTTCGGCATTCCCGAGGATCGCGCTGCGGCGATGGATTCGACCACGCGGATGGCGATCGCCGCTGGCCTCGAGGCGCTGCGGGATGCGGGAATCCCTCTCGTCATGCACTACAAGACCACTTCGAAAGGGACCCAGCTCCCCGACCGCTGGGGTCTTCCAGAATCGATGCGGGACGACACCGGCGTCATCTTCGGGTCCGCTTTCCCGGGCTACGACATGCTCGTCGACGAGCTCCGACGGCACTTCGAAGACGATGCTGAGCAGAAGGTTCTCGACGAGCTCCTGCACCTGCGTTCCCGCGTACCCACGAACGGGGGCGAAAGCGCGATCGCGGCGGAGCTCGACCGTCGGATCGAAGAGCTTCGCGCGGGCGCGGCGGGCAACGGATACCAGTTTGACCGGCGCTTCATCTTCAAGATCCTATCGATGGGGCACTCCCAGCTCGCCGAGTACATCGGGGCGCGAGGGCCAAACACCCAGATCAACTCGGCGTGTGCCAGCGGCACGCAGGCCGTCGCCCTCGCCGAGGACTGGATCGCCCGCGGAAGGTGCCGGCGCGTGGTCATCGTCACGGCGGACAACGTGACCAGCGACAATCTCATGGAGTGGATCGGCGCCGGATTCCTCGCGAGCGGCGCGGCCGCGACCGACGAGGTTCTCGAAGAAGCCGCCCTACCGTTCGACCGCCGGCGCCATGGCCTGGTGCTCGGAATGGGCGCTTCGGGCATGATCGTAGAGAGCGCGGACGCAGCGAGGGAGCGAGGCCTCCGACCGATCGCCGAGGTTCTCGGCACCGTGACCGCGAACAGCGCGTTCCACGGGAGCCGCCTCGACATCACCCACATCGAGGGCCTGATGGAGCAGCTGATGGCGGACTGCGAGGCCCGGCACGGCATCGATCGTGCGGAAATCGCGCCTCACACCGTGTTCGTGTCACATGAAACGTACACGCCAGCCCGCGGCGGGAGCGCCCAAGCGGAGATCCGCGCGCTCCGCAGTGTCTTTGGCGCAAACGCGGACCAGGTCGTGATCGCGAACACCAAGGGGATGACCGGACACGCCATGGGTGCGGGCGTCGAGGACGCCACCGCCGTCAAGATCCTCGAGACGGGGATGGTGCCTCCGGTTGCAAACTTCAAAGAGGTAGACCCCGAGCTCGGTCCTTTGAATCTATCGAGAGGCGGAAGCTACCCCGTGTACTACGCGCTTCGCCTCGGCGCCGGCTTTGGGTCGCAGATCTCCATGTCGCTGGTTCGCTGGATGCCGAGCCAAGACGGCCGTCGGCCGGCTCCCCGCGAGCTCGGCTACGTCACGCGGATCGACGACCAGCGCGCGTTCGAGCAGTGGGTTGCGGATGCTGCGGGCTATGGATCCGCGGAGCTCGAGACCGTCAACCGAACGCTTCGCGTGCGTGACCAAGGCCCCCGTAAAGAGGCGGCTGTGCCGCCTCCACGGGTGGCGGCTGCGCCGGCACCCGCGCCCGCAGCGGCACCCGAGCCCGCTGCTGCGGCTGCGGCTGCGCCGGCGCCTGCGTCGGATCCGGTGGCGGAGAAAGTGCTTGCGATCGTGTCGGAGCAGACCGGGTATCCGTCGGACATGCTGGACATGGAGCTCGACCTCGAGGCGGATCTCGGGATCGACACGGTGAAACAGGCGGAAACGTTTGCCGCAGTGCGAGCCGCCTACGATATCCCGCGGGACGAGAACCTCGAGCTTCGACAGTTCCCGACGCTTCAGCACGTCGTGCAGTTCGTGCGGGACCGTCGTCCGGATCTAGCGTCCCCCAAAGAGGCGGCTTCGCCGCCTGCACGAGGCTCCGCCCCCGCCGAGGCCGCGGCGCCGACCGTGGCCGCATCCGATCCGATCGCGGACAAGGTTCTCGAGATCGTGTCGGAGCAGACCGGATACCCGTCGGACATGCTCGATCTGGAGCTCGACCTCGAAGCGGATCTCGGGATCGACACGGTGAAACAAGCGGAAACGTTCGCCGCGGTGCGAGCTGCGTACGACATTCCGCGTGACGACAATCTCGAGCTGAGGGAGTTTCCAACGCTCGAGCACGTGATTCAATTCGTGAGGGACCGGCGTCCAGACCTCCCCCGTAAAGAGGCGGCTTCGCCGCCTCCACGGGGCTTGGACCCCGATGGCGATAGCCCCGTGGCGACGGAGTCGCTTTACGGGGACGCGATCACCGACAAGGTGCTCGAGGTCGTCGGTGAGGTGACCGGGTATCCGAAAGACATGTTGGAGCTCGACCTCGATCTCGAAGCCGATCTCGGCATCGACACCGTCAAACAAGCGGAAACCTTTGCGGCGGTGCGAGAAGCCTATGGGATTCTGCGCGACGACACGCTGGAGCTGCGCGATTTCCCGACGCTCAAGCACGTGATCGGATGGGTGAAGGACAAGCGGCCGGATTTGTCCGAAGCCGAAGAGACAGCGGCGTCCGCCGCCGAGGCAGCATCCGCTGCCGAGCCAGGATCCGACGCGATCACGGAGAAGGTGTTGGAGGTGGTCGGTGAGGTGACCGGGTATCCGAAGGATATGCTGGAGCTCGACCTCGATCTGGAAGCCGATCTCGGCATCGACACGGTGAAGCAAGCGGAAACGTTTGCCGCCGTGCGGGAGGCCTACGGGATTCCGCGCGACGACACGCTGGAGCTCCGGGATTTCCCGACGCTCAACCACGTGATCGGATGGGTGAAAGACAAGCGCTCCGACTTGACCGAGCCCGCTTCGGAGCCCGCAGCGGCATCGGAGACGCCCCCAGCGTCCGAGGCTGCGCTCCGGGTGGCGGCCGGCGAGGAGACGGGGCTTCGACGCGTTCCCGTAGCCGTGCTGCGGCCACCGATCTCGCTCTGCAAGGCAACTGGCGTCGAGCTCGCAAAGGGCGCGCGAGTCGTCGTGATGGGCGACCGGGGCGGTGTCGCAGAAGCGCTCGTCTCTCAGCTCGACAAGTGCGGGATGCAGGTCCTCAGGATCGATGGCTCGTCGACCGCCGACGATCTCGTCGCAACGCTCGAAGGCTGGCTGCGCGACGGCCCGATCCGGGGCGTGTATTGGCTCGCGGCGCTCGACCAAGAGAGTCCGATCGAGAAACTCGCGCCGGACGAGTGGCGTCAGGCCATCGACGTGCGCGCCAAGCTGTTGTACGCGACGATGCGCACGCTCTACGATCAGGTTTCCGATCGCGGCACCTTCCTGATCTCGGCGACGCGCCTCGGCGGCCGACATGGCTTCGATGCCACTGGCGCGGTCGCACCGCTCGGGGGCGCCGTGACCGGTTTCACCAAGACCTACAAGCGAGAGAAGTCCGACGCGACCGTGAAGGTCGTGGACTTCGAGGCCGGAATCGATGCGGCTACGGTGGCCGAGCGCTTGATCGGCGAGACACTGATGGATTCCGGCGTCTGCGAGGTGGGCTATGCGGGTGACGATCGATGGACGGTCACCGCGTCCTTCGAGCCTCTCGCCTCGGAGCGGCCATTTCCACTCGAAAAAGACACGGTGTTCGCCGTGACCGGCGCGGCCGGCTCGATCGTGTCCGCGATCGTTGCCGACCTCGCGAAGGCCTCAGGGGGAACGTTTCACTTGTTCGACCTCACGCCGGAGCCAGATCCGAGCGATCCGGACTTGCAGCGTTTCGAGTCCGATCCGGATGGACTGCAGCGGGAGCTCTTCGAACGATTGAAGCAGAGCGGCCAAAAGGCCACGCCCGTGGCGGTACAAAAGCTGTTCGCTGGCCTCGAACGCAAGCACGCCGCGCTCTCGGCCATCGAGTCGGTCAAATCCGCTGGCGGCGAGGCCCACTATCATTCGGTCAACCTACTCGACAAGGATGCGGTCGGAGCGGCCATCGATGAAGTTCGGGGCACCAGCGGCCGAATCGACGTGCTGCTCCACGCAGCAGGCCTCGAGGTCAGTCATTTCCTTCCCGACAAGAAACCCTCGGAGTTCGATCTCGTGTTCGACGTCAAGGCCAACGGTTGGTACCACCTCCTGTCATCGATCGGCGACATGCCGCTCGGCGCGGCCGTCGTCTTCAGCTCGATCGCGGGCCGTTTTGGCAACGGAGGCCAGACCGACTACAGCGCCGCCAACGAGCTCCTTGCCAAGTCGGTTTCGAGCTTCCGGCATGCCCGCCCCGAAACCCGCGGAGTGGTCGTCGACTGGACCGCCTGGGCCGACATCGGCATGGCGTCGCGTGGCTCCATCCCGAAGATGATGGAGTTTGCCGGCATCGACATGCTGAAGCCGGCGAACGGAATTCCCGTCGTTCGCAGCGAGCTCGAAGCCGGAACCAACGGAGAGATCGTCGTCGGCGGCGCCCTGGGCATCCTCGTCGAAGAGTGGGACGACACCGGCGGCCTCGATCCGGGCAAGCTGCGCGTCGCTCACCGAGGGCCGATGAATACGAACATCGTGTCGATGGGGATTCACACGGGTCTACAGGTCGAAACGACCTTGGATCCCCATGAGCAGCCGTTCCTGTACGATCACCGAATCGGCGGCACGCCCGTGCTCCCGGGTGTCATGGGAATCGAGGGCTTTGGCGAGATCACCAAGGCGCTTTTCCCCGACTGGCACATCAGCGCGATCGAGAAGGTCGATTTCCTGGCGCCGTTCAAGTTCTACAAGGACCAGCCGCGAACGCTGACTCTGACCGCGCAGTTCACAACCGACGGAGATCAAGTCGTCGCGCGCTGCCGGCTCATCGGAATCAGAGAGATCATGGGCCGAACGGACGTGAAGACGCATTTCTCCGCGAGCGTGCGGCTCGATCGAGAGCCGGTCGAGCGCGAGAGGTCGTCGACGCCTCCGCCGGCAGAGGGCGCTACCGTTGCAGACCGCGACATCTACCAGGTCTATTTCCACGGCCCCGCTTATCAGGTTCTCGATACGGCGTGGCGCAACAACGGGATGGTCGTCGGCCGAATGCGAGGTGAGCTCCCCGAGGATCGAGCCCCTGCTGACCTCGAGCTGGTAACCGAGCCCAGGCTCGTCGAGCTCTGTTTTCAAACGGCAGGAGTCTGGCAGATTGGCACGACCGGACGCATGGGCCTCCCGCAGCACATCGACGAGGTAGCGGTGGTTCAGCCCGCCGACCGTGCGGAAGGTCGGCTGCACGCCATCGTTACGCCGAAAGAAGATGGCAAGTCGTTCGACGCATACGTCGCAGACGAGGCGGGTAACCTCTACGTCGTCCTCCGGGGCTATCGAACTGCGGAGCTCCCAGACGACGTCGATCCCGAAAAGCGTAAACCACTTCGCGTAGCAATGGATTGACGATGGGCCAACAAACATTTCAGCGAGTTGCAATCCTCAACCGCGGCGAGCCCGCCATGCGTTTCATCATCGCCGCCCGTGAATACTCGCGTGAGCGGGGTGTCCCGCTGCACACCATCGCGCTCTACACCGAGCCCGATCGCCGGGCGATGTTCGTCCGCGAGGCAGACGAGGCTTACTCCTTGGGCCCTGCCACCTATGCCACGACCGACGGTCAGCGAACGTCGAGCTACTTGAACTACGAGCAGCTCGAACGCGCGCTCGTCGAGACGCGCGCAGAGGCGGTGTGGCCCGGGTGGGGCTTCGCATCGGAGCGGGCCGCGTTCGTCGACTTGTGCGACAAGCTCGGCGTCGTATTCATCGGCCCCACCGGCGACATGATGCGCAAGCTCGGTGACAAGATCACCTCCAAGCAGCTCGCCGAGCAGGCCGAGGTGCCGGTCGCTCCCTGGAGTGGTCGTGCGGTCGAAACCCCCGAGGACGCGCGCGCGCACGCGGAGCGACTCGGCTACCCGCTGATGATCAAAGCGACCGCCGGGGGCGGCGGCCGCGGCATTCGCCGCGTTCGAAGCGAGTCGGAGCTCGCTGAAGCCTTGACGACCGCACGCTCCGAAGCGGCCAAAGGTTTCGGCGACGGTACCGTGTTCCTCGAGCGCATGGTGACCGGGGCACGCCATGTCGAGGTTCAAATCATTGCTGATAACCATGGGACCACCTGGGCCCTCGGCGTTCGCGACTGCACGATTCAGCGCCGAAACCAGAAGATCCTCGAGGAAACTCCATCACCGGTGCTCACCCTCGACCAGCAGCACGAGCTCGAACAAGCAGCCACCCGGCTGACGAAGGCGATTCACTATCGCAATGCGGGCACCGTCGAGTTTCTCTACGACCCCGAGAAGAAGACGTTCTCCTTCATGGAGGTCAACGCAAGGCTGCAAGTCGAGCATCCCGTGTCCGAGCTGGTGACCGGCGCCGACCTCGTGAAGCTTCAGATTCACGTTGCGCAGGGCGGCCGCTTGGAGGGAGAGCCACCGCCCAAACGAGGACATGCCGTGGAGGTGCGCCTCAACGCCGAAGATCCAGAGGACAACTTCGCGCCTTCGCCCGGTGTCGCCGAGCAGCTTCGGCTTGCGAGCGGACCCGGCCTTCGAGTCGACACGGGGATCGCAGAGGGGGACGAGATCCCTTCGGATTTCGATTCGATGATCGCGAAGATCATCGCACATGGTCGAACGCGCGAAGAGGCGATGGCCAGGCTTCGCCGTGCTCTTTTGGAAAGCGAGGTCGTGATCCGCGGCGGAACCTCCAACAAGGGTTTCTTGCTGGGTCTCATCGACAATCCATCGGTACAGAAGAGCGAGGTAGACATCGGGTGGATGGACCGGTTGGTGGCCGAGAACAGACATCTCCCGCGCGAGGGCGCCGAGATTGCGCTGATTCAGGCGGCCATCGACACCTATGACGCCGAGATGGAGGTCCAGCGCGCGCAATTTTACACCGCCGCGGCACGCGGGCGTCCCGAGGTCGCCAGCGAGCACGGGCAGAGCATGGAGCTCACGTATGCAGGCAATACGTACGAGCTCACCGTCTCTCGCTTGGGTCCCAGGAGGTATCGTGTCGACGGCTGCGGGGAGCGCATCGAGGTCGAGGTCGAACGCTTCAAGGGCGCGGAGCGAAGGCTGCTGCTCGGGGGTCACAACTTCCGAATCCAATCGGTCGATCAGGGTTTGAGCGTGCTCGTCGAAGTCGACGGTGTGCCGCACAGGGTCTCTCGAGACCGAGGCGGCCTGGTTCGCGCGCCGTCCCCCGCCGTCGTGGTCAACGTTCTCGTCAGCGAAGGCCAAGAGGTCGAGGTCGGCGACGGCCTCATCGTTCTCGAAGCAATGAAGATGGAGATGGTGATCGGGGCGAAGTTCGCCGGCAAGGTGCGCGAGGTCATGGTCATGAACAACGTGCAGCTCGCCCTCGGGGCACCCATGTTGCTCATCGAGCCGAAAGGTTCCGAAGGTGCGACCTCGCTCGGAGACCGGCTCAGCTTTTCCGACCTCGCGATCCGCCGGGACTCGACTTGGTCGACTTCGAATCGCAATCTGACGGAGCTTCGGTGTCTCACACTCGGTTACGACGCAGACGGTGTCGAGCTCTCACGAGAGCTTGCGGATGGCGAGCTCCTCGGGTCGAGCGCCCGGCCCGACGATCCCGCGCTGCTCTCCCTCGAAGACGAGATCCTCAACATTTTCGTGGATCTGTGCGCTCTCTTCCGGCGGCGACCGCAGGACACGGTTTCAGAGGATTTCGGCAAGCACACCTCTGAGGAATACCTGTTCACGTTCCTAAGAGATCTCACCGTGCGCAGAGAGGAAGAGCTGCCCCCGGCGTTCCTCAGCAAGCTGCGCCGCGCGGTCGGACACTACGGGCTCGAAGACATTCAGCGCCGTCCTGCGTTGCAAGAGGTTCTGTTTAGAATCTGCAAGAGCAACAGGCGGATCGACGAGCAGTTGGCTCCGATTTTGAGCATTTTGCAGAGCCGTCTCGACAACGTGGGCGTACTCGGCAGCCGAGCGGGGGACGATTTCCGTGAGCTCCTGTCGCGCATGATCAGCGAGACCCAGGACCGATACGCAACGATTCACGACCTGGCTCGCGAGCTTCAGTATCACTACTTCGAACGACCCGTTCAAGAAGAGGTGACGAAGAAAGCGTTTGCCCAGGCGAATTCGATTCTCACCGAGCTCGCGAGCAAACCGAACGCGTCCAACCGCGCAGAAAAGATTGCGGAGCTCGTGGCCGTCCCGCATCCGCTCAAGGGGTTTCTGTCCGGTCGGCTCGAAAAGGCCGGCCAAGACGAGCGCCTCATCATGCTCGAGACCCTCGCGCGCCGCTTCTACAAGATGTGCGATCTCCAGGATCTCGAGGTTTTTCCCGACGATGGATTCGACGTGTCGAAGAGCTGGTACGAGTACGAGGGCAAGAGGATTCACCTAGTTGCAACGCACGTCCTCGGGGAAAAGCTGCCGAGTGCCATGGCGGCGCTCAGGCCTCACATCGAATCCATACCCCCTGGCGACGACGTCGTCGTCGACTTCTACGTGTGGCAGCGCGGGGCGCTTCGTGGACCCGACGCGACGTCCGCGGAGCTCAACGCGATGCTCGACGAAGCTCGGTTTGACCGGCCGATTCGCCGCGTCATCGTCTCCATCACGGGAAGCGAGACCGTGCTGGGGTCGGCCGGGTTTCAGGGTTTCACCTTCCGGATGGGCGACGACGGTTTCCGCGAAGAGCTGATCTATCGAGGTATGCACCCGATGCTCAGCAAGCGCCTGTTCCTCTGGCGTCTTCGCGAGCTCGAGACCGAGCGTGTTCCCACGGCGGAAGAGGTGTACCTGTACCGCGTGACCGGCAAGGATGAGCGATTGATCTGCCTAGCGGAGGTTCGGGATCTGACTCCCGTGCGCGACGCGTCGGGTCGGGTCGTCGCGCTGCCGAGCCTCGAACAGACTCTGTCGAAGTGTCTCGGAGCGATTCGGCGCGAGCAAAGCACTCGCTCCTCGCGAAAGCGATACTATTGGAACCGAATTCATTTGTTCCTCTGGCCTCCGCTCGACCTCACCCAGGACGAGATCAACTCGATCGCCTATCGGCTGGCCCCCGAAACCGGCCGTCTCGGAATTGAACGCATCGTCGTGCAAGGGGACGTTCGCAATCATGCGACTGGCAAGCTCGAGAAGAAGCTGCTCGATGTTTCCAACCGCGGTCACGGCGGCTTGCGAATTCGACTCCGAGACTTGCCCACTTACCCGATGAGGCCGCGTACGGCGTACGAGCACGCAGTCGTCCGACTTCGTCAGCGTGGAATGACGCACCCCTACGAGATCATCTCCATGCTCACGCCAGGCGAAGACAGTGACGTGCGCTCCGACTTCCCGACCGGCGAGTTTCGAGAGTACGACCTCGACGAATCGAACGAGCTCGTCCCAATCGAACGACCTCCCGGCAACAATAAGGCGAACATCATCGTCGGCCTTCTGACGAGCTACACCGACAAGTATCCGGACGGAATGACTCGCCTTGCGCTTCTCGGAGATCCGACGCGAGGCATGGGCAACCTCGCCGAGGCGGAATGCCGGCGCATCATCGCGGGCCTCGATCTCGCGCAGAAGCTTCAGATCCCGGTCGAGTGGTACGCAATTTCCGCCGGCGCGCGAATCTCGATGGAGAGCGGCACCGAGAACATGGACTGGATCGCGGACGTCTTGCGGCGGCTGGTCGAGGTCACTCAGGAAGGGCTCGAGGTCAACATCGTCGTTTGCGGCATCAACGTTGGTGCTCAGCCGTATTGGAACGCAGAGGCGACGATGCTGATGCACACGAAAGGGATACTCGTGATGTTCCCCGAAAGCGCGATGGTCCTCACCGGCAAACAGGCGCTCGACTACTCCGGCAGCGTGTCGGCCGAGGACAACTTCGGCATTGGGGGATACGACCGGATCATGGGTCCGAACGGGCAGGCGCAGTACGCAGCGCGCGATCTCACCGACGCGTGCCACATCCTCCTTCGCCACTACGACCATACGTACGTGAAGCCAGGTGAGCGTTTCCCGAGACGTGCCGCGACGACCGACCCAGTCGAGCGCGATGTCCGTGATTCGCCTCATGGCCACGTCGGTGTGGCGACCTTTGCAACGGTCGGAGAGGTTTTCAGCCCCGAGACCAACCCGGGGCGAAAGCGACCCTTCGACATTCGAAAGGTCATGCGCGCCGCGACCGACCAGGACCACGACGTCCTCGAGCGGTGGTACGGCATGCGAGATGCCGAGACCGCAGTCGTTTGGGATGCACACATCGGTGGTTACCCGGTTTGTCTCCTGGGGCTCGAGTCGCGCCCGATGTCGCGCCTCGGGTTCGTCCCAGCCGACGGCCCCATGGGCTGGACCGCGGGTACGCTATTCCCGATGTCGTCCAAGAAGGTGGCGCGCGCACTCAACGCGGCGAGCAACAACCGGCCGGTCGTCGTTCTCGCGAACCTTTCGGGGTTCGATGGCTCCCCCGAGTCGATGCGACTGCTTCAGCTCGAGTACGGTGCGGAGATCGGGCGCGCCGTCGTCAACTTCAAAGGGCCGATGGTCTTCTTGGTCATCTCCCGCTACCACGGAGGCGCGTTCGTCGTCTTTTCTACCAAGCTGAACCCGTCCTTGGAGGTTTCCGCACTCGAGAATACCTACGCCTCGGTGATCGGCGGCGCACCGGCCGCTGCAGTGGTTTTTGCTGGAGCCGTCGGGAAGCGGACGTCGTCCGACAAACGCATCGTCGCTCTTCAACAAGAGCTCGATCAAGCGGTCGGTGCGGACCGCGTCGTCTTGCGCGAGCGAATCAACAAGATGAGCAAAGTCGTGCACTCGGAGAAGCTCCGTGAAGTCGCGGAAGAGTTCGACGGCGTACACAGTGTCCACCGGGCGCTCGAGGTGGGCTCCGTGCACAAGATCATCCCGGCAGCTTCGTTGCGGTCGTATCTCGTGGACGCAATCGAGCGAGGTATTGCCCGCGAGCAGTCCCGAACATGACGATTCGCTGGTCGCTGTCACGTGCATCGGCCGCACCCGAAGGAGACGACTGGCTCGGTCCTGAGGAACGGGCCGCGCAGGCGGGACTCACATTGCCGAAGCGGCGCGCCGAGTGGCGCTTGGGCCGCTACACGGCGAAGAGCCTCGTCGCGGACCTGATCGGCGCCCGACGGCTCGAGGAAATCCAAGTCATCGCCGCGAAAGATGGCGCTCCGGAGGCGTTCGTCGGCAGTGAACGTCTGCGTATGTCCCTCTCGATCAGTCACCGGGATGGCGTAGCGGCCTGCGCCGCCGCGTGGGATGCGCGGGTTGGCTGCGACTTGGAGGTGGTCGAGCCGCGAACACCTCGCTTCGTGTCCGACTTCTTCACCGAGCGAGAGCGAGAGGTGGCGTACGAAGTCGACGATTCGCTTCGCGATCGCTATGTCGCGCTCGTCTGGAGCGCGAAGGAAAGCGCCCTCAAAGTCTTGAGGGCCGGCCTTAGGCGTGACACGCGAAGCGCCGAAGTCGAGATCGAGGAGCTTGCTGCGCCCGGGGCGGATTGGTCGCCGCTCACCGTCGCCGTCAGCCCGGAGGGTGAGCGATTCGAGGGTTCGTGGTTTCAGGACGGCGACGTGGTGATGACGATCGTGTGCGACGTTCCGGCGCTACGCGTCGCTGGTCATGATGAAAAGCGGTAGACCGTTGAAGGCCTTGTATTGCGGCCGCAGTCGTTCGGTGTTGTAGTACTTCCCGACGTCGACGACCTTCTTCGTTCCTATGATTGTCTCCATGGGAACGCTCCCGTATCGGCCGTTCTGAAGCGAGACGAGTCGCCCGGACTTGCCTGCGTCGATCAGGTCGAGCGCGAGGTTGCCAAACACCATCGGTACAATCGAGTCCAAGGCGTCCGGGTCGCCGGATCGAACCAGGTAACCCAGCCGCTGGTTGATCACGTTGACCTTCCGTCCCTGGTTGAACTTCGGTGACGTCGCCTTGAGGCCTGCGGCTACGCGATCTCCGATTCCGCCGAGCTTTCTGTGCCCGAACATGTCGGTTTCCTGCCCCTCGAACGACATGTCGGTATCACCAGCGATCTTTGCGCCCTCGGAAACGAGCACGACCGAGTAGTTGCTCGGATTCTTGTCGCGGTCTTGCACGAGAAGCTCGGTGAGATGCTCCATGTCGAACTCGTGCTCGGGAATCAAGCAGCGATTCGCCGCCCCCGCCATGGTTGGCAGTAGCGCCGTGTAACCCGCGTAGCGCCCGAACACCTCGATGACTAGAAACCGCTCGTGTGACCCTGCGGAGGTCCGCAGCTTATGGGTCAGCTCGATGGTTCGCGTGACGCAGGTGCTGAAGCCGATGCAGTAGTCCGTGCCCGGAACGTCGTTGTCCATCGTCTTCGGAATTGCGACCACGGGCACGCCTCTTTGGTGGAGATGTGCACCGTAGCTGAGCGTGTCGTCACCGCCGATGGGGATCAGATAGTCGATGCCGAGGAAGTCGAGATTCTTCACGATGGCGTCGGTGATGTCGTTGACATCTTCCGTATAAGTGTCTCTTATGTGAGTCGGCACGACGTCCTTGGGTAGGTGACTCGGTCGCGTGCGAGAGGAATGCAGAAACGTGCCACCGGTTCGCCCCGCCCGGTTGACGAGCTCTTCGGTGAGCACCTGAAACGCCGCGCTGTTGTCCGCGTCCTTGTCTGGAACGACGTCGACGAGACCGCCCCATCCTCGGCGTATGCCGATGACGCGGTGACCTTCGCGTAGCGCCCGAATCGTAACGGCGCGAATGGCGGGGTTGAGCCCCGGCACGTCGCCCCCACCCGTGAGAATGCCGATCGTTGACTTCATGGGCCCCACTCTAGCGCAAGCTGGGCGCCTGGCTAAAGGGCCGACTCACGCTGCGGGGGGAGGCTCGCTCACGAGTTGCGTCGAGCTTCGCAAGGTGACGTCCGCCACGTGCTCGTGAACCCAGTAGCGCAACCCCTGCCGCTTTGCTGCGTACATTGCGGCGTCGGCCTTCTCCAAGAGCCGCCGAACCGCTTCGTGGTCGACCTCGCCGCGGGCGCCGACCGTGCCTGCCTGCGTGCCCGGCATCGTTACACGGTCACCAAAATGACACTCTTTGTCCGGAAAAAAGGCCACACCGATGCTCGCCCCCACTCGGACCTCGGTGTCACCAATCTCGATTGGCTCCTCGATCGCTTCGGAAATCTTATCGGCGAGCACCCCGACGTCGTGGCGGCTCTCGACCCCCTCGATGATGATCGCGAGCTCATCGCCGCCGATGCGTCCCACGAGATCGGAGGACCGCACGGTGTCTTGGAGCCTGAGCGCGACCTCCCGCAGCACCCGGTCGCCGGCCGCGTGACCGTGGGCATCGTTGACGAGCTTGAAGTCGTTCAGGTCGATGAAGAACAGCGCCCCTCGCGGCCCATGCCTTCGGGAGCGTTCCCAGCTTTGAATCAAGCACTCGGTGAGCAGCGACCGGTTGGCGAGGCCGGTCAGCCAGTCTCGGACCGCGCGCTGCTGAAATATCTGCTTCTGCGCCTGGAGGTCCTCCAGTAGCTCGCCGGCCCGGCTTTCTGCGAGCCACGCGAGAGCACTCAGAGCGACTGTGAGCGAAGCGATGGTGATCGTAGTCGCGCCGCGCGCAGCGCCTCCGATTGGAGGAGCGTCGGGCAGCATCCCCATCGCCTCGACGACGCCCACTCCTACGACGCCGGCCAGCGCGATCAGCGTCCATCCAGCGCCCCCCCGCACGCCGCGCAGCAGCATCGCTGCGACCGGGAGGCAGGCGAGCCACGGGTACGCCAAGGACGACACGCCCCCAAGCATGCAGGCCTGAAACAACAGGGCGGCAAAGGCACACGTCAGTGTCCAGTTGGCCGCAAGCCCGATCGAGCGTGTCTTTCGGAGAATCAGCAGCGTCAGACCCAAGCTCACCAGATAGAGCCCGTCGACCGACAGCGTGTATGGCAACTTCAGATACAGGAAGAAATACGGCGCGAATAGAGTCGTGAAGACGGCTGCGAGCACCGTGTACCGAACCAGTAGGAAGGCGCGGTCGCGGCTTCGAGGGTGTTGCTCGACGAGCTCGTGCGGCACGAGCAGCGCGCCCCACCGGTCTTCAGCCGCACCCCCAGACGGTGCCACACCGTGCACCGGGCCCCCGTTGTCGACAGACCACCCCATCCGAGCTCTCAAGCGATCAGTATAGGCACGGCGCTAGCGCGGAAGAAAGTGAGCTAGGTCACTCATTGCTTCGGCGACCCGGCGCTATGAGTCACCGGCACCTTGAGCCGCCTCACGTTCTGGAGCGTATCGAAGGAGGTCTTCCAGCCTTTCGCCGGGATTGCGAGCATGGCGTCGACGAGCTCGGGGACGAAGAGAATCGGTTCCGCGTTCGCGTTGTAGCCTAGCTGTACGAGCGCGTCTTCGTCGAAGAGGCGGCATTGCTTTTCGCAGCAATGAAAACGCTCGACGACGCGATAAAACCCCTCCAAAGGGAGAGGCTGCAGAAACCGCACCAAGCCAGGATCCTCGAGCGTCCTACCTTCGTCTCCAAACACGGCCCGGTTGTGCTTCCACTCGACCGGGAGGTAGAGGCCGGGCCCGGGGTTTCCGTGGTTGTGAAAGTAAACCAAACGGCCTTCCTCGACCTGCCCGATCGGGCCGGTCGTCCGGTACAAACCACACGGCGGTAGCTCCATGTCGAAGTCGTAGACCACCCGACGCCCGGGAGCAATCGCGATGCCGCTAGCGGTGGCCCCAGCTTCGAAACGGGTGTACCGCGAGATTCGAGTTGAAGTAGCGCGGGTCATCCGTGACTTCGTCGCCGAGCCAATCGGGCCTCTCGAATTCCTCGTCTTCGGCGCGAAGCTCGATCTCCGCGACGATTAGACCTTCGTTTTCGCCTTCGAACACGTCGATCTCCCACGAGTGCTCGCCCACGCGGACCGTGTAGCGGACCTTTTCGATCAGCGGTCGTACACACAGGGTGTCGAGCATTTGCTCAGCGTCGTCTTTCGGAACTTCGTATTCATACTCCAATCGACGGGCACCGACGTTCTTGCCTTTGATCGTGAGCCAGGCCGAAGAGCCCGAGACCCGCACGCGAACCGTCCGCTCCGGCTCGACCGACAGGAAGCCCTGGCGGAAGCGCGCACTCGTTGCTCCGCCCCGCCAGCTATCCGCACGCACGAGAAACTTGCGTTCGATTTCCTCGCCCATGTCGGTGTTTCTAACACCCTATCGCGCTGCAAGGCTCACGAATTGGCGCTCAAATGGAGCCGTCGGGTGGCGACGAGAAGAGGCGCCCTTGAAGGATGGGGCACGGCGGGCTACCCCACCGTGCCTTGGAGCTCAATCGACAGCAGCGCGCGGCGGTCGAGCACGGGGAGGGGCCCCTGCTGGTTCTCGCCGGGGCGGGCTCCGGCAAGACGAGGGTCATTACGGCCAGGATTCGGCGGCTTCTCGCGGCGGGGGTGCCCCCGGCGTCCATTCTGGCGGTGACCTTCACCAACAAGGCGGCTGCCGAGATGCGCGAACGCATCGGGGTCTTCGTGGGAAGCGACGCCGCGCGCGGGCTCTGGCTCTCGACGTTTCACAGCTTCGGCGTGCGCTTCGTCCGGGACGAGACCAAGGCGCTCGGTCTCGGTTCGCGTTTCACGATTTTCGATCAGGGTGACAGCCACGGCGTCGTCCGCGATCTCCTTCGAAGCGAGCTTCCGGGCGAAAGACGGCTGGACGTGCAAGCGATTCTATCGCGTATCTCCCTGTGGAAGAATGCGATGTTGGCGCCGCGCGACGTTCCCCTGAGCGGCGATGAATACGATCGGGCTGCGCTCCAGATCTATCCGAAATACGAATCCGCGCTCGTCGACATGCATGCCGTCGATTTCGACGACCTCGTAACCAAACCGGTCATGCTCCTTCGCACGCGACCCGAGATTCGCGCGAGGTGGCGCGCTCGTTTCGAGCACATTCTCGTCGACGAATTCCAGGATACGAACCTTGCTCAGCTCGACCTCGTTCGAATGCTTTCCAGCGAACGCGGCAACGTGTGTGCCGTGGGCGATGACGACCAGTCCATTTACGGTTGGCGAGGCGCGTGCGTCCAAAACATCTTGGATTTCGAGCGACATTTCCCGGGTGCAGTCGTGACGAAGCTCGAGCGAAACTACCGCTCGCACGCCGCCATACTCAACGTGGCCAACGCGGCGATCGCAAAGTCGAACGACCGCAAGTATGCGAAAGTCCTGAAGCCTGCGCGCGAGTCGGGAGCACCGGTCCGGCTCTGTGTGCTTCACGAGCCACAAGACGAGGCAAAGCTCGTCGTGTCCGAGATTCGCAAAGCTCGAGAGGCTGGCATCGATCCACGCGAGATCGCGGTCCTCTATCGCTCGAACACACAAGCCAAGCTGGTCGAAGAGGAGCTCCGGATAGGCGGCATTCCCTACCGCGTGTACGGCGGAACCAAGCTCTTTGACCGAAAAGAGATCAAGGACGCGATCGCTTACCTGCGCGTGGCGCTCAATCCGAGAGACGAGCTGTCGCTCCGCCGAATCGTCAATACGCCCGCGCGCGGCCTGGGTGCGCAGTCGCTTGGACACATCGCCAAGCATGCCGCTGCACATCGCACGAGCCTACTTCGCGCACTTCGCGACGCGGAACGCATCGAGGCACTTTCGCCGCGCGCGCGCGCGTCCGCGCGGCAGCTCGCCGAGGCGATCGCGGCTGCAGGAAAGGGGTTTCGCGCCGGCCGATTCTCTCAGGCGTCCGCGTCGCTGCTGCGCTCCGCCGGCATGCTGCATGAAGCCGACGATTCCCCCGCAACGGCACGTCGGCGAGGGAACGTCGAGTTCCTTCTGCAAAGCGTCGATCGACTCGAAGCGCGGTCGGGCGCCGATCGCGAAGCACTGCAACGGCTCCTTCATCAGATCGCGCTCGACCCGGCGGATACCGACGAGCCGCAGGAGCAGCGCGTCGTCACGCTCTCCTCGTTGCACTCGGCCAAGGGCTTGGAGTTCTCGGTGGTCTTCCTGATCGGCTGCGTCGAGGGCGTGCTGCCGCATGCCAGGACCACTGACCCGCGCATCACGGACGCCTCGGTCGGCGACCTCGAAGAGGAAAGACGTTTGTTCTACGTCGGCGTGACACGCGCTCGGGACGTTCTCTATCTCACTCGCTACCGTGAGCGCGTAAACCGCGGGCGGCTCGTGAAAATCACTCCGAGTCGTTTTCTGGCGGATCTTCCGGAGGCCGACGTCGAGCACTACGAAAGTGCGGACAGCCGGCAGCTGGAACGCGAGGAGGTTGCCGAAATGGCAAAGGCTCTGCTCGAGCGACTGGGCGCGTCGGAGGGGTGATGCTCAGCGTTCGCGAAGGCGGTATTCCCATTTGCACGCGATGTCGTTTGCATCGCGCCGCGGCGGCAGCTTGAGCGGCTTGCACTCGATCTTGCGGTTGAGCATCTCGCCCGAAATCGGCATGGCTGCGAGGCAGATGTCGCAGCAATGTCGGAGGCGAGCGTCGTCGAAATGCTCGAAGCGGTCGAGCGCGGGGCAAGCATGATGCGTGAGGATGCCGTGTGTTGGGCTCCGCAGGTCCAGCTCGACGTCCAGAATGCCCACCTCCCCGGGGGCGAACTGGAAGCTTCGAAGGAGTGACTCGACGTCATCGCCCGTCACTCCCATCGCCTCCTGGCCTATTTGCAGGTCGTACTCGGCGGCCCCACGGTCGATCCAGACAGCTTTTTCGAGGCTTTGTGCGATCGCTTGCCCAGAGCGTTTGCGGACGCCCGTGTACCAGCGGTCGGTGACCAGCATGTACGCGAGCGCGGCATGATTCCAAATCAGCGCGAGGGTTTTCGCGTCGAAGTCGTTCTCCACCTGGCGCTCGAACGCCTCGCTGTCGATGCGGCATGCACGCTCGCCCTGAGAGGCCTGCCACGCTTTGAGAAGCAGCACGAAACCAAGCTCGATTCCTTTTCCGCGAGCCAGGCCCCGCGCCCTACCGGGGCTGCCGACCCAAGCCGGCGCCGCTGAGCCGCGAGGCGGACGCCCGCCCACGAGCCGGGACGTCGCGACGAAAACCTGAAACCACCCCCGCCCTTCCGAGAGCTCCGATGGCATCTCCGCCTGATCGCGGTCGGCGACCGTCAACATGTCCGGCTTGAGCTCGGTTGCCGCCACGATGAAACGCAGATCGTCGAAGAAGAGCTCTCTCGGGGTCGCGCCACGCCGCCTGAGAGGCCAGCCCTCGAGGGCGATCGCTTCGGCAACCTCGCGGCCGTGCGTCTCGTCGATCGCTGCGAACCAAGTCGAGCTGAGGTGCTCGTGTGCTCGCACCGTCCGCCGCCAGAGACCGACCAGGGTCTCCCGTGGCAGCTCGTGCGTTTTCAATCGTGAGTCGAACGGTTGGCTCATCCGTCTGTGTGAGTGTCCCACCATCGCGGCAAATCGGCTACCGAATCCAAGACCGCGTCCGGCAAGATGTCGCCTTCGAGGTCTCTTTCCCGGAATTTGCCGGTCTTCACGAGAATGCCCCGCAGGCCTGCTGCCTGCGCCCCGCCGACGTCGCCACGGATATCGTCGCCGATCATCACCGCCTCCGGCGTCTTCACTCCGAGCTTGCCAACCGCGGCTTCGAAGAACGCCCGCGCCGGTTTTCCCATCACCACGGCTTCGACGTCGCTCGCGTGCTCGAGCGCCTTGACGAAGGGTGCAACGTCCAGCACCAATCCATCGTCACCTTGCGCGTAGCGAGACATGCCGAGAGCGACGAGAATGGGCCGCGGCTCCGCCATCAGCAGCCGAAACGCGCGATTCAGCGTTTCGAAGCTCCAGGCGCTTCCAATGTCGCCGATGACGACGCTACCCGCTCCGCTATCCACGCCGTTTTCGAGGACCTCGAGGCCCTCGAAGTCCTCCCGAGTCTGCGGCCGCACGAAGAGGGCCAGCGGCACCGCGCTGCGTTCCGCCAAGTAGTCGCAAGCGGCGACGGGCGGCGCGAAGATCTGATCCGGTGAAACCTCGAGTCCCATCGTTCTCAAGCGTTCCACGAGCGCTCGACGCGGCTTCGAGCTCGTATTGGTCACGAACAGAT
>JAHELW010000178.1 GCA_024643985.1 Myxococcales bacterium
TGAGGCTCGATCTGAGGTCACGAAACGCGTTTGTTTGGACTTCGGATCAAATGCGAGCGGTCACCGCGTCGAGACAACGAGTGAACGCCCGCAACGTTGAACGCAGGCGCGAGACGAGAACGAAAACGAGTTGCCCGTAAAGACTGTAAAGAGAAATCAGCAGAATCCGCATGGGCTTCCGCTCCACTCTTGGCTTCTTGGTCCAGCCGAGTCCGAGAACGAGTCCGGATTCGTGAACGGGATCGCGATGGCAATCGAGAACGGGTGGGCGTTCTTTAGAGGCGCCGACTGGATTCGAACCAGCGAATGGAGGTTTTGCAAACCTCTGCCTTACCACTTGGCTACGGCGCCGAGAGCTGGAGTGAATAGCGCTTCTTAGGGCGCTTGTCACGCAGCGTTTTCTACCATAGCCAAGAACCCAGGTGGCGCGCCAGGGCGTGCGTGGTAGGCACTCGGTCATGGCCTCACAGGACTCGTTTCAAAGCCGCGTTACGATTCAAGCCGGTGGCCGGCAGGTCGTAATTCACCGCGTGGATGCGCTCACTCGGGCTGGGTTCAAGGACGTCGATACGCTGCCTTATTCGATTCGCGTCCTGCTCGAGAATCTCCTCCGCTACGAGGACGGAAAGACGGTCACTCGGGAGGACATCGAAGCGGTGGCGAACTGGGACCCGAGCGCGAAGCCGAGCACTGAAATCGCGTTTCGCCCGTCGCGCGTCCTTCTTCAAGACTTCACGGGGGTGCCCGCGGTGGTCGACCTCGCCGCGATGCGCGACCGCTTTGCCGAGATGGGCGGGGACCCGAGCCGCATCAATCCGCTCCAGCCGGCGGATCTCGTGATCGACCACTCCGTCCAAGTAGACAGCTACGGGCTGCTCCGCTCGTTCGAAGAGAACGTGAAGCGGGAGTTCGAGCGCAACGAGGAGCGCTATCAGTTTCTGAAGTGGGGCCAGAGCGCGTTCAAGAACATGCGCGTCGTGCCCCCCGGCACCGGCATCGTGCACCAGGTGAATCTCGAGTATCTGGCGACGGTCGTCTTCACCCGCGAAGAGGGCGGCAAGACCATCGCGTATCCCGACAGCCTGGTCGGCACGGACTCTCACACGACGATGATCAACGGGCTCGGCGTGCTCGGGTGGGGCGTCGGCGGCATCGAAGCCGAGGCCGCGATGCTCGGTCAGCCGATCAGCATGCTGCTTCCGCAGGTGGTCGGCTTCAAGCTCACCGGGAAGCTCCGCGAAGGCGCGACGGCGACCGATGCCGTCTTGACCGTCACGCAGATGCTTCGCGAGAGGGGGGTCGTCGGGAAGTTCGTCGAGTTCTTCGGCTCCGGAATGGAGAGCCTCTCGCTTCCCGACCGGGCCACGATTGCCAACATGGCGCCCGAGTACGGGGCCACGATGGGCTTTTTCCCGGTCGACAACGAGACGCTCGCCTATCTCAAGTTCAGCGGGCGCCCCGATTCCCTCGTCGACGTCGTCGAGCGCGTTCTCAAAGAGCAGGGCCTCTTTCACACCGCAAGCGACTCCGACCCGCGCTTCACCGACACCCTCGAGCTCGATTTGAACGACGTCGTTCCCTCGATTGCAGGCCCCAAGCGCCCGCAGGACCGCATCCCGCTCACCGAGTCGAAGCGCTCGTGGCATCACGTGCTCGAGGGCTTCAAAGCCGCTCCCGACAAATCTGTCGAGGTCACGCGGGGCGACCAGACCTTTCCGGTCCAAAACGGCGCCGTCGTCATCGCCGCCATCACGAGCTGCACGAATACCTCGAACCCGACCGTGATGCTCGCCGCCGGCCTCGTCGCGAAAAAGGCGCGCGAGAAGGGGCTTCAAACCAAGCCCTGGGTGAAGACCAGCCTGGCGCCCGGCTCGCAGGTCGTCACCGAGTACCTGAACGCCTCCGGGCTCATGGACGACCTCGAGGCGCTGCGGTTCAACCTGGTCGGCTATGGGTGCACGACCTGCATCGGGAACTCCGGTCCGCTCGATCCCGAAATCGCCGAGGCGGTGAAGGGGCACGATCTGATCGTCACCTCCGCGCTCAGCGGCAATCGAAACTTCGAAGGACGGGTAAACCCGCTCACCCGCGCCAACTACCTCGCGTCGCCGCCGCTCGTCGTCGCGTACGCGCTCGCGGGCACGATGGACATCGATTTCGAGAAGGACCCGATCGGCCAGGGCGCCGACGGAAAGGACGTGTTCCTCCGGGACATCTGGCCCTCGCACGACGAGATCACCGAGACCCTTCGAAACGCGGTCAAGAAGGAGCAGTTCCTCGAGCGCTATGCCGTCGTGCAGGAAGGTCCTCCGCAGTGGCGCGAGGTGAGCTTCGAAGAGGGAGACCGCTACCAGTGGGATCCAGACTCTACCTACGTGCGGCTGCCGCCGTTCTTCGAGGGCGTCGAAGCCGGAAAGCCCGAGTCCCCGACCGACATCGAAGGCGCGCGCGTGCTTTGCCTGCTGGGCGACTCGGTCACGACCGACCACATCTCGCCCGCGGGATCGATTGCCCTCGACGGCCCCGCGGCGAAGTACCTTCAGGAAAACGGGGTCTCGCCACGCGACTTCAACAGCTACGGAAGCCGCCGCGGCAACCACGAGGTGATGATGCGCGGCACCTTTGCGAACATCCGCCTTCGGAATCTTCTTGCTCCAGGCACCGAGGGCGGCATCAGCCGATACCTGCCGACCAACGAGCAGATGAGCATCTTCGACGCCTCGATGAAGTATCAGGCCGACGGAACGCCGCTCCTGGTCATCGCAGGCAAGGAGTACGGCACGGGCTCCTCGCGCGACTGGGCCGCCAAGGGGACGCTGCTCCTCGGCGTTCGCGCGGTCATCGCGGAGAGCTACGAGCGCATTCACCGCTCGAACCTGATCGGCATGGGCGTGCTGCCGCTCGAGTTCGAAGGGGGCGCGGGCCGCGAGTCCCTCGGCCTCACCGGCGAAGAGACCTTCGCCATCTCCGGCATCTCCGATGGGCTTCGGCCGGGGAAGGTGCTCCACGTCAAAACCGACACCGGCAAGTCGTTCGACGTCAAGGCGAGGCTCGATACCCCGCAAGAGGTCGAGTACTACGAGCACGGCGGCATCCTGCAATACGTGCTCCGACAGCTCGCGGTGCGGTAGAGCCTGGCGCGTAGGCTTCATGTCGGTCATTTTCGTCATCTCGCCCCCACGCGCTGGCTCGACGCTCCTTCAGCGCATGATGGGGGCGCATCGGGAGATCTTCACGCACCCCGAGCCGCATCTGATCAGCCCGATCGCGCACCTCGGCGTCTACGGGAACGTCGACAAGGCGCCCTACGATCACATCAACGCGGCCGAGGCGATGAAGGCGTTCATCGACGACCTTCCAAACGGCGAGCAGGACTACCTCGACGCGCTCCGGAGCTACGCCGACACCCTGTACGAACGGATGCTCTCGACGAGCGACTGCAGCTTCTTTCTCGACAAGACCCCGGCAAACGCGCTCGTGCTTCCGTTTCTCGAGCGGCTCTACCCGGACGCGAAGTACGTCGTCCTCACGCGGCATCCGCTCGCGGTGTTCAGCTCCTACGCCAACAGCTTTTTCAGCGGAGACTGGCAGGCGGCGCATGCCTTCAACCCGATCCTCGAGCGGTACGTTCCCGCGATGGCGAGGTTCCTGCGGGAGCGTCCCGTGCCCCTCGTGCACGTCGCCTACGAAGACCTCGTCACGGAGCCGGAGCCGGTTCTCGAGCGCATCTTTGCGTTCCTCGGGCTCGAGCACGACCCGGGCGCGGTCGAGTACGGCAAGGCGGGCCCCGTCAAGAAGGGGATGGGGGATCCGATCAGCGTCGACAAAGAGGGGCGACCGGTCACCGCGAGCGTCGGCAAGTGGGCCGTCGAGGTGGCAAACGATCCCGACAAGCGCGCGCTCGCCGAAGCGATGATCGCGCGCCTCGAAGGGCCCGACCTCGCCGTGTGGCAGTGGCCGCCGGAGGCGCTCTGGGCCCCGGTTGCCGCCGCGGGTGGCGCGCCGCCTCCGAAGCCGCCCCGCAACAACTACACGCTTCAGCGCCGCATCATGCTCGCCCTCAAGAAGGACATTCACAGCCGGCCGCACGGCAAGCTTGTCAAACGCGTCAAGTACTACTGCGACGTCTTGCTTCGCGAGTAGGGCGCCGTTTCGCGACGATCACCTGCGATTCGGTCGCCTGGGTGATCGGCTCGCCTTTGAAGTCGCCGGTGTGAGAGAGCACCGTGAGCCCGTTGTAGTGGAGCAGCGCTTCGAGCTCCGCCGGAAAGAACTGCCGCTGCGTCAGCGGGGTACAAAACGACTCCGACTTCTTCGTCGGGTGCTCGAAGTCCATGATCGTGGTTTCGATTTGCGTCATCGGGTCGTAGCTGAAGTACTCGCCGTAGCGATACTTGATTCCGCCGCGTGGGTGCGGCACCTGGCCGCCGCGGTAACGCCTACTCGGATTGCGAGCCATGCTCACCGGGTCGGGCAGGAGCACGTCGAAGACGAAGCGGCCCCGCGGCGATAGATGGTGGCGCACCGTCGCGAAGCCCCGCTCGATTTGAGGGCGCGTGTAGAGGTGCATCCAGACGTTGAACGGCGCGATCACGAGCGGGAAGCGGCGCTTGAGCCTCAGCCGTTCGAGGCTGCCTTGGCGAAGCTCGACTCGGCGCTGCACGTCGAGAGGGCGCTTCGAGAGTCGTTCCCGCGCTCGTTCGAGCATGGGGGCCATCGGCTCGACGCCAACCACGTCGACGCCGAGCTCTGCGATGGCAATGGCGACGCGTCCGGTCCCCACGCCGAGCTCGAGCACCGGGCCGCGCGACTTGGCCGCGAGGTCGGCGTAGAAGCGCACGTCGTGCCGCCGGCGGCGGTAGGCCTGATCGTAATAGTGTCCGTCCTCGTAGTGGGCTTCGGTGCCGGCTTTGCCGCGGCCTGGTGTGCGCTCAGCCACGGCCGTCCATCAGGTGAGCCGCGAGCTCAGCAAAGCCAGCGCCTCGCTCCGAGTCGGTCACGTATCGCGGAGGAACCGGAAGGCGATCGAGCTGCGAGCGGACGTTGGCGACCCCGACGCTATTCGGGAAACACTCGAATGCCGCGGCGTCGTTTCCGCTGTCGCCGACGAAAACCCATCGCTCGAGCTCCGCTGCGAGGTCGATCCCGAGCGCGTCGGCAACCGCCCGGGACGCGCCGTTGGCTTTGTTCCACGGACCGGGAACGGCGTGGGCATGCACCGTCGAAACCGAGCTTGCCGCGCCGAGCTCCTCGATGAGCGCAACGAGCGCGGCGACGTCCGAGCGCGGCAGCGAGACGAGCTCGCCGACGTCGAAGGCGAGGTCGCACCGGCGCGCGCGATCGTCGCTCGTCACGCGCACGTGAGGCATCCGCGCGGCGACTTCCTGACGGATCGTTTCGAGAAGCGCCGCGTGCCGGGCTCGCTCGTCCTCGTCGCAGAAGTAGCCTTCGTGAAAGCGCTCCCCGTTGACCCACGCCCAGCCCGCGCCGTTCTCGCCGATCGCCAAGGCTACGGGCCACTGGCGCGCGATCAGGTCCGCCCAGCCGAGCGGTCGGCCCGTCACCGCGACGAGGGCGAGCCCTGCGTCCGCCAGCCGATGCATGGCGGTGAACGCCTCGGGCTGCAGAACGCCGCCTCGGGTGACGGTGTCGTCGATGTCGAAGACCAGACCGCGCACACGAGCGGGGTCGAGTTTTCGATAGCTCTCCATTCAGGGGTCCCCATACCACACACCCCCTGGGGTTGCGGACCGCGGCCGGGAGGCGTACCGTGATTGAAACGGAGGGGATACCGTGCCCAATCTCGGATTCGGCGAGCTAGTCATCGTTTTTCTGATCGTGATGCTGATTTTCGGCGCCGGACGGCTGCCTCAAATCGGCGAGGGCCTCGGAAAGGCCATCCGCAATCTCAAGCGCGGCCTCAACACCGATGACGACATCGACGTAACCCCGACCGAAAAGCAGGTCCCCCCCGAGTCCCCGCCCCGCGTCGAAGACGCCGAAGTCGTCGACAAGGTCGAAAGCAAGTAAGCCAGCGGAGGCCGGACAGCCGAGACCGGAGGCCGGAGTAATTTAGTTAAATCCGACCCACCCACCCCCACCCGTAATCCTCCCTCCGCGGCAGTCGCTTCGCTCTGCCTTGGCGGCGCATTCGCGCCGGGCTTCGCCCTACGGGCTCGCGCCCCCATCCCGCAGTTCCAATATCGCTTTGCAGCTCAACCGCACGACCGGCGCCAGCTCCGAAGAAGTCGCTGCCTCC
>JAHELW010000027.1 GCA_024643985.1 Myxococcales bacterium
TTTTTTCCGAGCCCCTAGGCGGACGTCTTGCCCCTCACCAGGCGGGAGGGGTGCAGGCGGCAGCGCGAGCCGGAACGGCGAAGCCCGGCGCGCATGCGCCGCCAAGCCGGAGCGCAGCGCAGGCGCGGAGGGAGGATTACGGGTTGGGGGTGGGTGGGTCGGATATAACTAAACCGAACCACGCCCCCAACTCAGCAACCATCCCCCACGTCATCCGGGTTTTCGCGGTGTGGGTCGTAAGTGGCTGGAATCAGCGGGGTCTAGAGGGGGGAGAATGTCCCCTTAGGCGAGGTCGTTTTGGAGGAATTTTAGGGTTAGGTCGTTGAAGAGCTTTTTGTACTCGACCATCACCCAGTGGCCGCAGCGGGAGATCAGCATCGTGCGGGAGGTCGGGCATCGCTCGGCGATCTTTGCCGCCCCCGTCGGCGGGCAGAACTTGTCGTTCGCGCCCCAGAAGCAGAGGACCGGACACTGAACCTCGGAGAGCCTGTCCTCTTGGTTGGCGACGTGGATGCGCGCGATGTTGTCTTTGTGCTGGGTCATGGCGACCTGATACCGCTCCTCGATGATCTCGTCGGTGATCTTGGATTCATCGTGCAGCTGGAGCGTGAAGACTTTGCGCATCGTTTCTTTGCTGACGCCTTCCTTGTAGAGGACTCGAATCATCGCTTTGATGCCCTCCATCTGCATGTAGGTCTCTCGCGCCTCGAGCCCTCCCGGCGCCATCAAGACGAGGCGCTCGACGAGCTCGGGATAATCGAGCGCCATCGTGATTGCGATCGCGCCCCCCTGTGAGTTGCCGACGACCGCCGCTCGGTCGACGCCGAGAGAATCGAGCAGACCTTTGTATTGCGCCGCAACGTCGGACAGGCTGAATGCACCTTCCGCCGGCTTGGTCGAGTAGCCGTAGCCCATGGTGTCGGGAACGATCGTGCGAAACCCGTGCTCGGCGAAAAAGGGGTAGTTGCCTTTGAAGTTGCTCCAGCCGCTCGCGCCGGGACCACTGCCGTGCGCAAACAGAACGACTCCGGACTCGCCGCTCCCCGCGTCGTGATAGTGCATCGTGATGCCGCCGCCGACCTCGGCGTATTTCCCCTCCGGCACTGCGGCTACGGGCATGCTCAGTCCTTCTCGCGCGCTCGTTTGTCGCGGGCGTACGCCTTGGTCAGGAGCTGGGGAGGATGATGCCCCCACTCGCTCACTCTGTCGTGTGTCGTGCTCTGCCAGCCCTCTTCGATCTCGATCCCGCCCGCGCCGAACTCGAAATGAAAACCGGATGGGGTGTAGCCGTAAAACGAGAACATCTTGTCGTTGGGGTGTCGCCCGAGGGTCTGATGCACCTTGCCGCCAGAGAGTAGGAAGCGGTCGTAGCACATGCCTACCTCGTCGATCGACCTCGCTTGGACCATGAAATGATGAATCCGTTTGAGCTGCCCTCCGCCGAACGCAAGCGAGTGATGCCGCGCGTTGGCGTGCATGAAGGTCACGTCGATCTGGTGGCCGAAATACTCGCAGCGGATGTAGTCGCTGAGCTCCAGACCGAACACCGAGGCATAGAACTCTTCTTGTTGTGCATCGTCCTTGGAGACGACGACGACGTGCCCGAGTCCCTGGTCTTCGGCAACGAAGCCACCTCGAACGACTTCGGAAGAAAACGGCTCGCTGGCCTTGTCCGGACCGCAGAAGACCTCGACCGGATTGCCAGCGGGATCGTCGAATCGAATGACCGCCGCGACGTGCCGACTCGTGGCGTCGGCCTCACTGCCCTCCACGACCTGCGTTCCCGCGCCCCGGAGACGCTGCGCGACGTTCTCGAGCTCCGAAGGGCCGTCGACCTCCCACCCGATTCCGACGAGGTCGTCGGCGGGGCCGGGCTCCACGAAGAAGCGTTGCCGGTAGCTGTCCATTCGCAGGGAAAACGCGCCATTTTCGCGTCGATCGACGACCTGCATACCGAGGACTCGGGAGCCGAAAGACTCCCACGCGGCGAGGTCGCTCACCTCGAAAACCAGGTAGCCCAACTGCTTCACGCCACTCATTTTGCTAGCCTCCGCCGGAGCATAGTACGGACGCGCCGAAGGGCTACGGAGAAAGTTGATGGAGACCACGACCACCACCACGCAGTCGAGAGCCCTCGCCATACCCGCAGGAGCCGCAATCGTGCTCTTCGTCGTTTCGGGTACATCCCTGTTGGTCTGGCTGCACCATCAGACGCACGGCGTATTCAACCCGGTACAAATCGGTTTGGCGTTCTTCCTCGTAGTCAACGTGATGATCGCCTGGTGGGAGATCTCACTGTTCGTCTGCCAGGACCAGATCAAAGCCGAATACGACGCGATCGCAGAGCCGTACCGGGGCCGCGAGCTGGTTGCCGTCGCGGAGGTCTTCACGCGCCCAGTTCCAATCCTCCGAGTGCTTTCACTGAGCGAGTGGACGAGGGTGTGGTCGACCTATTCGCTCTTCGACCCAGGCTACGCCGACCGCCGATCCTTCGGCTACAACATCGACGTCGGAAACGGCTTCACCACCCTACTCCCCGCAATCCTGTTCGCGTTCGGAATGACCTTCGATCTGATGCCAGCGCGAGTGCTCGGAATCGTCGGCATCATCATCTTCTGGCAGATGTTTTACGGAACTGCCGTGTACTTCTTTCAGTTCTTCAACAACGGCCGGCACCGCGGCCACCGCACGCGCGACTTGCTTTTGTTCGTCGGGGTAAGCAACGTCCTCTGGTTCATCTTCCCGATCTTGGGAATCGCGACGAGCATCCAGCTGGTAATCGAGAACTCGTACTCGGCGTTTCTCTAAGCCGTCCGGTCACCCGCTCGTAGCATCATCTTCTGCATCAGCCGGAAGTCGGCGACGGCGTTCCGATTGTCTGTCGAGAAGGGGTACGGCGCGCCGACCGCCTGCGCTGCGACGAGACCAGACATGAATGACAGATCGTGCGCGCCTTCGGGGGTCGTGAACGTGCTGCAGTAGTAGAGCCCGTCCTTGCCTTGGAGGTAGCGCGACATCGACATGATGATCAGGTTCCGCAAAGACACCGCGTGAACCGAGTGCGGCAGGTCGATCCGCTGCTGCACCTTGTCGATGGCCTTGCGTGAGTTGAAGGTGACGAGCATCGGCACCCCCGCGTCCTTGGTGCTCGGGTTCTGCGCCGAAATCACGAAGGTACACTCGAGCGCCCCCGCCTGGTCGATCTCGGAGTAGGTATTGAAGCCCGAGAGAATTCGAGCGCGGTGCTTCTCCGGAAGCACGGTGGCGTCCGAGTGGATGACGAACTTCGAAAACGTGGGATCGATGTCGTCGACGTATCGCGTATTGCCCAACAGCACGCGCTGGAGCCAGGAGGGAGACTCGAGCGCGTCGAGCGTGGCGCTCGCGTCACACGCGAAGATGACCTTGTCCGCTTGATACGTGCGCCCGTGCTTGTCGGAAATGGCGTAGCGGGCCCCTACCCTCTTCACGCTCGTGATCTCGTGATCGACGTGCACATGGCCCGCAAACGGCTCCGTCATCTTGTCGAACACCTGCCGTGGCGCACCGACCCAGGTTCCCATTTGCGTGGGCTCCTCGAGCGGCACGATGCTTTCGAGCAGCGGAAGAATCACGGCGGGCACGCTCTTCATCGTCGTAGTGATGAAGCTCGCACAGTGGATGGGGACGAAAATCGTGTCCCAGAAAGCTTTCGAAATCCCGAATAGCCGCGCGAGCCAATAAAGCGGAATCAAGTTCAGCGGGTTGAAATACGAGAAGTGGTAGAGCGACTCGTGCGTCTTTCTCGGTAGAAAGAAGTCGTTGATTCGGCTCACGAACGCTACGAGCCGCTTCCATCTTCGGAACTCGCGCGAGAAGCGGCGCGCGATGGAAGTTTGGCCGTCTTGACAGAAGTGCCCGTCGGGGGTCTGGACGAAATACGAGATTGGAAGCGTCGTGATGCCGACCCCAAGCTCTCGAAGAAGCAGCTCGTAGTTATGGTAGTACATCTGCGGCCAGGCGACGACGAGCAGCGGCGAGTCGGCGTGGCCGTTTTCCGTGGTCCACCGAAACGTCTTTGCGTTGCCTCCGAGCGCTGGGCCTTTTTCGAAGAGCTCGACCTCGTAGCCGCCGCGGTGAAGCGACCATGCCGCCCCCACGCCTGCGATCCCACCCCCGATGACGGCGACCTTCTCGCTCACGACGACCCCACCTTCCGCTCTTCAGGACCGCCTCGGCACCAGGTCCACCACCGGCCCATGGCGCAGTGTATGGCAGACCCCTCGGTAAATGCCCAGCGATTCGTAGACGGCAGCGGTCATCATGGTCGTCCGCGTCTGGCCAACGATGGTGAAGGGAAAACCGCTGTGGAGGTACGCGAATGAAAGGCGTAGCTCCGGATTCGCCCAGCCGCCTGCGCCTCCCAGGCCCAAATGCCCAAACGCTTCCGGCACGGCCATGATCGACGCGTCCGTACGATGATATCCAAGCTTCCAGTGAAGCGGATAGATCACGACCTTGTCGGCGCGCCGGGTCTGCACCTCCGACGCCTGGCGGACGACATCCGCCGAAACGAACCGCACGCCGTCGAGCTCGCCGCCCATCGCAAGCACGGCATACATCTTCGCTAGTGAACGCGCGGTCGCCACGCCGTTGATGGCGGGGAGGCACGCATTCCAAAACGACGGGTGCGTGTAGAGCCGCTTCGCATTCTTTGGAGTCAAGCCGCGACTCCAGAGGCCACGCAACCTCGCCGAACGAACGTAGAAGGGAACACGATAGTCCATGTGCAGCGGGTGGCCGCCATCGCGCTGCAGCGGCGGCAAGCCGACGAAGTCAGGAAGCCGGTGCATCTCGGTATCCGCCTCTCCGATGTAAAGACCATCGAGCGCGAGCGGTTCGACGATTCGCTGCGCCAGGAACTCGGGTACGGTGAGACCCGAGATTCGGCGAATCAGCTCTCCGACGAGCCAACCAAACGTCATCGCTTGGTAGGCGTTGGCTGTCCCCGGGTGGAAGTCCGGCTCCGTTTTTTCGAGACGCGAGACGATGAGATCCCAATCGAGGATGTCCGTGATGCGATCGACCAGGTGCGTGAGCCTGTGAAGCCCTGCCTGGTGAGAAAGAAGCTGACGGACGGTGATGAGCTCCTTTCCGTTGCACCCGAACTCGGGCCAATAGTCTGCGACCGGGGCCTCGTAGTGGATGCGGCCCTCGGTCGCGAGCATGTGGATCGCCGTGGCCGTGATCCCCTTCGTCCCCGAGTAACAGATCGACATGGTTTCCCGCTGCCAAGGGGTACCGTCGCGCCGGCCTGGCCCCGCCCAGATGTCGACCACCGGCTTGCCGTCGAGAAACACGGCGGCAGCGGCGCCGCCGCCATAGCGCCGGATCTGTTCGCGCATGAGCTTGGCGACCGGCTCGAATCGCGACTCGTAGTCGCCCTGGATCTCGATCTTCGATGCCATCGCGCCGTGCGAGGGATGTAGCAAGGGTCAGGTCAGCGGTCCAAAGATCGCTGCCGCAAAATCGAGCAAGAAGAGCATGATCATGCTCGCCGAGAGCGCCGCGGCCGCCGTCTTTGCGAGGCTCCACCTCGCGTCGCGCGCCTCGTCCAAATGGAAGAAGATCGGGAAGCTGGCGATGAAATACAGCGCGTAGAAGAGAGACCCATAGGCCAGCATGCGATCCACGTCCCGGTAGTGAAACTGGCTCGCAATCCACGGGTTTGCCATCGCTTTGGTCTCGAGCCACGCCCAGCAGTACGCAACGACGAGCAGCGCGAGGGGCCAAAGTACGGCACTGAGCGGCAGCCCCGAGGTTCGGATCCGACGCAGCACGACGACCGCGGTCGAGTGATAGGTGAGAAAATACGCCTGCGTCAGCAAATACATGAGGACCGGCACCTGCTGCTCGCCGGATCCAACCAGGGCGGCGTCCAAGTTGAGCTCGATCATCGGGTAGTCGTAGACCATCCCGAGAACGTCGAAGAAGTACTCGCTCCCGAAGTAGTTCGCCGCGAAGTTGAAGATCGCGATGTAGACGTTCGCCTTGAACCAGTACGTTTGATACCACCTGCGACCGATGGGGCGCTCGTCGCGAATCAACGCCGGCACGACGAGCAGTGGAGCGGCAACGGCGATTCCGATCGCCAAGAAGCCCCACTCACCAATCTCCTGCGTGATGCCGAAGCCCATCACCAGCGCCATCAGGAACATCCAAGCCGGCGAATACGCGAGGAAGAACTTCTCGCCCCAGGCCTTGCTCGGGTTCTCCGAGAACCAACGTGGCGCGCCGCCGGATGCCATCATACTATTGCTTCGGCCGGGAATTCCTACCGAAGAGCGGCCTGGTGTGGACGGTGGCGCCGACCGTGATGTACCAGTCGTCCGCGACGTTGAAAGTGTCCCGGCCGGGCGGCGCGTTGGCTGTCATCAGCGGAGTGAATCCGAACTGGGCGAAAATGTCGGCAAGCACTTTGCCTTCATAGGTGTAGCCTCCGCCCAGGTAAGCCGGGATCTCCACCACGTTCTTGACGTCCGTGCCGCCTCCCACGTTGGCCACGCCGACTCCGCCGCCGATCTCGATGTAGCCGTGGTCGGTGATGTTGGTGACGCTCGCCCCCGTGGCGGTGAACTCAACCGTGTTCTTCGAAGGACTGGGGCTGAACGCCGCGTACTTGTCGCCGTTGCGGTATCGAATGCCGAGGTTCGCATCCAACGTGAAGAGGCCAAAGAGCTCGAAAATGCGAAGCGGGAGGCCGGCCGCGAGCTGGAAGTCGGTGTTCGATGGAAGGACAAGCGTGAGATCGACGGCAGCCTGGGCAACGTCGCTCTCTGCGTACGTGTATCGGGCATAGATCGGGATATCGCCGTAGGTGGCTTGTGGAGAGAAGATCACTGTGATCAGGCTGTTTCCTCCAGGCGCCGGAACGTTGCCCGTCAGCTCCGTGCTCAGCCCGACCTCGAGCTTGTCGATCGGGCTGACTGCACCACCGATATCCAGTGCGGAGAACGTGCCTGACCCGGGGACGCCCCCGACTGTGAGCCGGCCGTCTGCGCGAACCATCCCTTCGTCGAGCACCAGCGGCCGTCGCGCGAACCGCACCGGGTATGCCCCCCCGAACGTGGCTACGGGCTTTTCCTCTTCTTCTTCCGTAGACGCAGGCGCGCTCGGCTCCTCCGCGACTTCCTCTTCGGCGTGAGCAGTGTTCGCGGGTCCAAAGAGAAGGAGCCCATAGAAGAGCGCTACTCCGACTGCATGCTGATGACTGCCCATACCAACTCCCATCGACCGAGGGGCTGTATCCCAGATGATCGGGTCGTTTGTCGACGGAATTCCACCGCGGCTCCTCGCGGGACAGCGACGCGAGAGGATTGACGATATTCTCGATCGGTCTATTGAGACCCCATGGCGAGCGGGTCCGAGGGCCGGGAACTCGTACGGGCGTACGTCTCGTTCTTGTTTCGGTTTAGATGGCTCGTGCTCGTCGCGACGCTGGCGATCGGCTTCCTTGCGGCAAGCGGCGGCCGGTTCATCGAGTTCAAGAACGACTACCAGTACTTCTTCCGCGAGGACAACCCTCAGCTGCGCGCCTTCGAGGAACTCCAGGAGATCTACACGAAGAACGACAACACCGTGATCGTCCTCGCGCCCGAGTCGGGCAAGGTGTTCACTCCGACCACGCTCGAAGCCGTCGGCGAGCTCACGGAACGTGCATGGCAGCTGCCTTTCGCAACGCGCGTCGACTCGATCACGAACTTCCAGCACACCCGCGCAGAGGGTGACGATCTGATCGTGGACGACCTGGTGGACATGGAGCGGGTTTACACCGCGGCGGAGCTCGAGGAGCTTCAGGCCGTTGCTCTCGGAGAGCCGCTACTCAGGCGGCGCCTCATCTCGGACGAGGCTCACGTGACCGCGATTTTCGTTCGGCATACGGTGCCTCGTAAGGCTTCGGACGAACAGACGCAGGCCGCCCTGGCGGCACGCGAGCTCGCCGCAGACATCGAGAGCAAGTACCCCGGCCACTCCATCTACCTCACGGGCGGCGTCATGTTGTCGAACTCGTTCTTCGAGGCCTCGGTTCAGGACCTCTCGACGCTCGTCCCACTGATGTACGTGATTCTCTTGATCACTGCTCTTCTATTTCTTCGTTCTTTTTGGGGGATGTTGGCCACGTTCGCGATCATCATCTTGTCGTCGTCGACCGCGATGGGGCTGTCAGGTTGGCTAGGAATCCCCATCACGCCGCCGAGCTCGAGCGCCCCGACGGTGATCATGACCCTCGCCGTCGCCGACAGCATCCATCTCTTGGTTTCGCTGTTTCAATCGATGCGCCGAGGCATGAGCAAGCAAGACGCCATGACCGAGAGCATGCGGATCAACCTCAGCCCCGTGTTTCTCACGAGCCTGACGACCTGTATCGGGCTCCTCGCCCTGAACCTGAGCGACGTTCGCCCGTTCAACGACCTCGGAAACATCTCGACGATGGGCGTCACCGCCGCGTTCATCTACACGATCGTGGTGCTGCCAGTTCTCGTCGCGATCTTTCCGATCCGACAGGGAACCGCCGGGGACGAGGCATCCCGTCCAATCGTGAAGCTAGGAGAGCTCGTCATTCGACGCCGAAGGGGACTGCTGGTGCTAGGCGCCGTCTTGATCGTCTTCTTGACGGCGATGGTTCCGCGCAACGAGCTCAACGACGAGTTCGTGAAGTACTTCGACGAGAGCTTTGCGTTCCGCACGGACACCGACTTCGTGGCTCGAAATCTCTCCGGCATCTACACGATGGAGTTTTCTCTGAGCTCGGGCGAAGAGTCCGGTATTTCGAACCCTTCGTATCTCGACCGGGTGGAGGCCTTTGCGAGCTGGGCGCGCGAACAGGCGAACGTCGAGCACGTGTTCACGATTACCGATACGTTCAAGCGTCTGAACAAGAACTTGCACGGGGACGACCCCGCCTGGTATCGGCTCCCAACCGAGCGCGACCTCGCCGCACAGTACCTGTTGCTCTACGAGATGTCCCTTCCGTATGGCCTCGACCTCAACGATACGATCAACGTCGAGAAGTCCTCGACGCGCCTCATCGTCACGACGGAAAACGTCACCGCCGTGCGGATGCGGGAGCTTCAAGGTCAATCCGAGGAGTGGCTCCGCCAAAATACGCCTCAGTCGATGTGGACCATTCCCGCGTCGACGAACCTGATGTTCTCGCATATCTCGGAGCGCAACATCAAAAGCTCGATCCTCGGGGCGTTCATCGCACTCGGCCTCATTGCGATCATTCTGGCAGTGGCGTTTCGAAGCGTTAAGTTCGGAGCGATCAGCATCATCCCAAACCTCGTTCCTGCTCTCATGGCTTTTGGCATCTGGGGCCTGGCGGTCGGCCGGATCGACGTTGGAAACGCGATCGTTCTGACGCTTGCGCTCGGAATCATCGTCGACGACAGCGTGCATTTCTTGAGCAAGTACCTTCGCGCCCGACGCGAGGGCAACCAGTGCTCAGAAGAAGCAGTCCGCTACGCCTTTTCGACGGTCGGCTCGGCGCTCATCGTGACCTCGTTCATCTTGGTGTCCGGTTTCATGGTGCTAACCCTCTCGCCATTCGGGCTCAATGCGGGTATGGGACTTTTGACGGCGATCGTTCTCTTGGTCGCCCTCGGGGCAGACCTCTTGTTCCTGCCGCCGTTGCTCATGTCGATCGAAGGAGAGAAACGATGAAGCGTTTGGTTGCACCCATCCTGCTCGCGGCGTTCTTTGCCCCCGCGCTCGCCTCAGCAGGACCAGCCGAGGAAAAAGGCCTGGAGATCGCGAAGGAGGCCGACCGGCGCGACGAAGGCTTCGGCGACAGCAGGTCGAAGATGATCATGATTCTTCGGAACAAGCGCGGACAGGAAAGTAAGCGAGAGCTCGAGATCCGCTCGCTCGAGGTCAAGAACGACGGAGACAAGTCGCTTACCGTCTTTCACACGCCACGGGACGTCCGCGGCACGGCTCTCCTCACGTTCTCCCACGGCGTCGACCCCGACGACCAGTGGCTCTACTTGCCCGCGCTCCGGCGCGTGAAGCGGATTGCCTCGAACAACAAGTCGGGACCCTTCATGGGCTCCGAGTTCGCCTACGAAGACCTGTCTTCTCAGGAGGTCGACAAGTACACCTACAAGTTCATCAAGGACGACCAGGTCGATGGGGTGGATTGCTTTCTGGTCGAGCAGTATCCCGTCAGCAAGGACTCTGGCTACACCCGACTCGAGGCCTGGTATGACAAGGACGAGTACCGCATTCAGAAGATCGTCTTCTACGACCGAAAGGGCGCCAAGCTCAAGACGCTCACACCGAGCAACTACAAGCAATACGAAGGCAAGCATTGGCGGGCCCTCCGGATGAACATGGTCAACCACCAGACGGGCAAGAGCACCGAGCTCATTTGGAGCGAGTACGAGTTCAAGACTGGCCTCAAAGACAACGACTTCACCCGCACGCGTTTGCAGCAGGTCCTCTAGACCTACGCCTCCGGTTCGGATGCGGGTTCTCGTCCTCTCTTGCTTGCTGGCCCTCACGCTGTACATCGCGCGAAGCGGCGTAGCGTCGGCGCAGGAAGCCGAGGCGGAGGCTTCCGTGGGCGAAGTCGAGGAAGAACAGGAGGACCGCGAAACCTTCGGGGACCGGTTTCGGCGCGGCGACCTATTCGGCTATTTCAACGCGCAGGGTCGTTTCTTTCCCCAGCCCGCACGGAATCCTGCTGGCTTGCCCGTGACCAACGACTACTGGTTCAACGGCGCGATGGCGTGGGAACCCGGCTTCTTCATGAACGTCACGGACTACATGAACTTCGAGCTGATCCTGTTCGGTCGGGTCGATCAGCACGATCGCAATCGCACGCACGGCGACATTCGAGAAGGCTTCTTCGAGCTGTTCTTCGACCAATGGACGTTCGGCTTTGGCATTCACAAAGTGTTCTGGGGTGTCACAGAGTCGCGGCATCTGGTCGACATCATCAACCAAACCGACCTGGTCGAGGACTTCGACACCGACATCAAGCTCGGCCAGGCGATGGTCACGACGTCGTTCACACACGACGCGGCAGGAACCTACAGCCTCTACGTCATGAGCTGGGCGCGTCCGCTCGTCTTCCCGGGGCCTTTGGGGCGCCCCACTCTGCCGATCCCGGTCGACAACGATTTGCGCCTGTACCAATCGCGGCTGAAGCAAGGTCAGATCGACGTCGCGTTTCGGTGGTCACATTCGATGGCAGGGTTCGATTGGGGGCTGAGCTACTTCTTCGGAACGACGCGAGAGCCGCAGCTCTTCACGACGACGAACGGTGCGGGACTCCCGGTTCTGCAGCCGCTCTACGAGCTGATTCACCAAGGAGGCCTCGACCTCCAGTACACCCGGGAGGGCTGGTTGCTGAAGCTCGAATCGATCGTGCGCGGAGGACAGGGGCCCACGTTCGCGGCTGTGGTGGGGTGTCTCGAGTACACCTTCTACCAAGTCACGGGCAGCATCGTCGATATCGGTCTGATTCTCGAATACATCTACGACGGCCGCGACAACAACACGTTCGTCGTTTTCGAAAATGACTTCTTTGCCGGCATGCGTTTGTCTTTGAGCGACGTCGGCAGCACCGAATTCCTGCTCGGGTCGTTCATCGATGCGAAAGACGGTTCGGTCTTCATCGCGGCGGAAGCATTGCGGCGCTTCGGCGACCACTGGAAGATCGGGCTCGAAGGCCGCGGATACATCCCGCAAAAGGGCAATATAATTCGCTTCTTCCAGAACGACGCGCAAATCCAAGTCGACATCGAGTTCTACTATTGAGCGCCCAACGGACATGACCCAACGCACAGGCAAGGACGCGATGTCGGCGCTCGGAAGCTTTTTCGAGCGGATCGGCGCCTGGTCTCACGACCACCGATGGGTGGTCATCATCGGGAGCTTCGTGGTCTGGGCGCTCGGCGGTTATCTTTCGGCGAGCGCGCGGGTCGACAACAGCGTGGCGTCGTTCTTCGACACCGACGACCCGACGTACGGCGCGTACCTCGACTATCGAGACGATTTCGAGTCGGACGAGGTGGGCTACATCGTCTACCGGGCGCCCGGAGGCGTCTGGGATCTCGGCGCCATGCGCGCCGTCGAAGCGCTGACGCGCGAGCTCGAAGACGAGGTGCCGTTCGTCAAGGAAGTCACGAGCCTTTCCAACGTCGAGTTCATGGAAGGCGCGCCGCCCGACGACATCTTGGTCTACGACCTGCTGTCGGACTTTCCCGAATCGCAGGATCAGCTCTACGCCATTCGGGACAAGGTCATGAAGAAACCGATGTACCTGGGTGGGTTGGTCAGCGGGGACTCCGCGCTCGGCGGGGTCATCATCGAAATGAACCGCTCGAGTGTCGACGTCGTGGAAAAGCTTCGTCTCGACCCCGAGGGCGGCGATGGGCTCGCAAACCTCTACCCACAGGTCAGCTACAGGGCAATCGAAGCGATTCTCGCACGCCCCGAATACGCTGGCTTCGAGTTCTTCCATACCGGCGACGTCGCCCTCAACTCCACGTACAACATCGTCTTCATCGAGGACGAGCTTCCGATACTCACCGCGCTCTCCGTCCTCTTGATTTCGCTCAGCCTCGGCTTCGTGTTTCGGCGACCGCTCGGCGTGATCGGCCCGCTGATGGTCATCGTATTCGCCATGGCGATTTCCCTGGCCATGATCGGAATTCTTGGCTGGCAGATCGACTTCATGTTTGGCCTGATGCCGATCTTGCTGATCACGGTCGGCGTCGCGAACGCCGTACACATCCTCTCGGAGTTCGACATCTACCACCGCAAGCTCGGCGACCGACGCGAGTCGATCCGTCGCACGCTGTACCTCGTCGGCGCGCCCTGCTTGCTGGCCAGCCTGACGACGGCAGCCGGGTTCCTGTCGCTTTCTCTGTCACCCGTGAAGACGGTCGCTCACCTCGCCATCTACAGCTCTGCGGGTGTCATCGCCGCTTTCGTCGCGTCCGTGACCATCCTCGTGGCTTTCCTGACCTTTGGGCGAGAGCCGAAAACCGAGAAAGAACAAAGGCGGCTTGCCGCTCGACAGAGAAGATCGGAGCGATTCGGCTCGGCCCTCCGCGCCGTCGCGGCTTTCGTGATTCGGTTTCGGAACCCGATTCTGCTCGCGTTCGCCGTCGTTTTCGTAGCCAGCGCATGGGGCATCACGAAGCTGACGGTCGACTCGAACTTTCTTCTCGAGTTTTCGGAAGACATCCCCGTCCGCAGGACGACACAGTTCGTGGACGATCACATGTCTGGGAACTACTCGATCGTCTACGTCTTCGACAGCGGGGAAGAAGGCGGCATCAAGAATCCGGCGGTGCTTCGCGAAATCGAGCGCGTACAGACGCAAGCGGAGAAGCACCCGCTGGTCACCAAGACGTACTCGGTCGTCGACATGATGAAAGACATCAACCAGAGCTTTCACAACGGGGATCCCGAGTATTACGACATCCCCCAAAACCGAGAGCTGGTCGCTCAGTATCTGCTGGTCTACGAGATGTCGGGCGGCGAGGAGCTTCGGGACTACGTCACGATGGACTACGCTCGCGCAACGCTCGAGCTCCGCTGCAAGATGAAGGAGACGAGCCTGCTCGAAGGAGTCGTCGAAGACATCGACAACTACCTAGAAGCACAACCGCTCCAGGCGTCGACGACGAGCGTGACGGGAATCGGCGCGCTCTGGCTCAAGTTCGTGGAGTACATTACCTGGAGCCAGATCCAGGGCGGCCTGCTCGCACTCACCGTCGTCAGTCTGATGATGATCTTCGTGTTCCGGTCCGTGAAGATCGGGCTCGTCTCGATGCTGCCCAACATCTCCCCGGTGATCCTCGTGATTGGCGCGATGGGGTGGCTCGGCATCTATCTCGACTACTACCGGCTGCTGATCGCTCCAGTTGCAATCGGCATCGCCGTCGATGACACGATCCACCTGATGACCCGCTACCATCACGAATTCACGAAGTCGCGGGACTACGAGAAGGCGCTCTATGATTCGATGGAGGGGGTCGGCCGCGCGCTCTTCACTACGTCTGCGATCCTCGTCATCGGCTTCATGGTGAACGTCTTTTCGGTGATGGACGGCCAACAGAGCTTCGGGATCCTGCTCTCCGCAGTGATCGTCATCGCGCTCGTGGCGGACTTCCTCTTCATGCCGGCGCTGATCCTATGGCTCAAGCCCTTCGGTCCAGAAGCTCAAACCGCGGCGGACGCCCGGCGGCGATAGCGAATCCGGATCGGCGGCTTCGGCCCGAGGACCAGACCTTGAAAATCGGTCTCGATCGCATCGCCGACGAGGTCGAAGTCGTAGCGATTGAGCAAGACCGCCATGATGGTCTTGATTTGAAGAATTGCGAAAGCGTTGCCCATGCACTTGTGGCGCCCCCCGCCGAACGAAATGTATGCGAAAGGACGTTTGTCTTCCTCGCGGCCGGGGCCGTATCGGTCCGGATCGAACCGAAGGGCGTCGCGGAAGACCTGGTCGTCCCGGTGCGCGACCATGGGCGAAACCGCTACCCAGTTGCCCTTTTTCACGCGGTACCCGAGGATCTCGCAGTCTTGCAGCGCGGCGCGAAGCAGGATGAAGAGCGGGGGATGGATGCGCAGCGCTTCTTTCACGGCGTTTTCAGTCGTCTCGAGGTCTCGAAGTGACTCGTACGTGTAGTCCTCGCCATCGGCGTAGCGACGATGGATCTCTTCGCGGACTTCGCCGAGAAAACGCGGATGACGCAGTAGCTCGATCAGGGTCCACGCGGTGGTGACGGAGCTCGTGTGGTGCCCGGCAAACATCGCGGCGACGAGCATCCCCGTAATCTCGTGATCGCTGAGCTTCCTTCCGTCCGAGTATTCCGCGTCCATCAGGGTTTGCAGGAAGTCTTCGCCGCGATAACCCGACTGCTTTCGCTTCTCGACGATTTCAGAAACCATCTCGCCGAGGCGCGCGCGAGCCCGGTCCCGACGCCGGAAAGCCGGGATCGGCAGATAGGGATGGATGTATCCCCACGCGACGATTCCGCGCTCGAGATCGTAGTAGACGCGCGCAAATTCCTCGCTCATCTCGTTGCGGAACTCTTTTCCGAGCAGGCAGCTGCTCGACGTGAAATTGGTGAGCATCCCGAAAAAGGCGGAGGCCTCGATCTCACCCTCGTCGCCCCAGCTCTCGATGATGCCGGACGTCTCTCGCGCCACGATCTCGGTGTAGGTGCGCATGCGATTGTTGCGGAGCGCTGGGTACAGCATGTGCATCTGCTCCGCCATGCGCGCCGGCTCGGCGCCGTATGCAACGCCCTCGCCGAACACGGGAACCATCATCTTGTAGGCAGCGTTCGGGCTCAGAACCTCGTCGGGTAGACGAAACAGCGCTTCTTGAGCCTCCGGGCCGACGAACAGAATCATGTCTTTGCCGAAGAGCTTGAAGCGGCCGACTGGGCCACACTCGTCGTGCGTTCGCTGGAGCAAACCGATGGTGTCCTTCACGAACGCCATCGTGTGCCCGATGACCGGAAGCCCCCCTTTGAGCTTGGGCGGCGTTTTCGCCGTGCTGGCGCTGAACCGAGTGGCCGTGGTTTGGGTTCCTGCTGTCACGTCTCAACTCCTGAGTAGGCTGCGCCCAATCTGCTCTTCGATTCGATTGCTGAGTGCTTCGGCGTCTTGCTGCATCCCGGACTCGACCCATGCGGACATGAACACCTGCTGCATTGCAACCATGAGACGCGCGGAGAGTACGGGGTCGCCCTCGAACGCGTCGCCTTCGTCCATCGCTCGCCGAATGACGGCAGCGATCAGCTCGATACCGCGGTGCCACGCCTCGACCCGGCCCTCGCTGACCGCTTTGGGGTTCGAGGCCCACGCGCTGTTCCCGAGGTGAATCCGAAGGAAGTCGGGGTGCTCGGTGAGCCAGCGGATGAAAAGGCGGTTGCCGCGCAGCAGTCGCTCGGCCGCGCGATCGTCGCTCGCCATTGCTTTACTCACGAGGAGGAATAGCTCGCCTAGCCGCTCGTCGTGGATCGCCTCGAGAATGTCGGCCTTGCCGTCGAACACCGAATACAGGGTCCCCAAGGAGAGCCCCGAATCCGCTGCGATGTCCTGGATCTTCGTTCGCTCGTAGCCGCGGCTCGCGAACAGCCGCTCGGCGGCGTCGACCACGAGGGTGCGGTACATCGAGGTCTTGGCGCTGCGTGCCCTGGCGACGGCTTCGGACATGAGCTGGAAGAATAGAATCAAATTCTCTTTTTTGAAACCTTATTTTGACCTCGGGGTGGAAGCTGCTTCGTGGATGCCGATTAGTGTGTTATTTCAAGTCTTTGACGAGCTGAAAAAGAGGAGGGTCGATGAAGATCAAGGCGGATTTCGATCTCTGTAAAGGCCACGCGAACTGCATGGGCGAAGCGCCCGAGGTCTTCGAGGTCGACGACAAGGGCTTTCTCAACATCCTGCAGGAAGAGCCGCCGGAGGAGCTCCGGGAAAAAGTCGAGCGCGCCGTCAAGTACTGCCCCACCGGCGCGCTCAGCATCGAGGAGTGAGCGAGCCGCGTCACCGGGCCCGAGTCACTCCCAGGGCTTGATGCTCAAGAACGCGTCCGTCCGGCTCAGCTTGTTGCTGAGACCGGTGGCCAGGTTGCGGAAGAGCACCACACCGATGTCGCTTCGTTGCTCGAGCAGCACGTTGAGGTCTTTGTGATGAACGGCTGCAGCTTCCACTGGCCCTTCTGCGATGGCGGTCGCGCTGTGTGGGGTCCTGCGTAGGAGCGAAACCTCGCCGAGTATCTCCCCTTCCGTCACCATGCCGACCTTTTCTTCCGGCGTTCCCGCGTACACGCGCACAGCGCCGGAAAGCAGGATGTAGAGCCTCGCGTCACGCTCACCTTTTTCGACGATCGTGTCGCCGTCATCGAAAATCACGGTCTCGAAAAGCGTGGATAGCCTCGCGACCTGCTCTCGGTTGAGATTCTCGCCAAACCGGGTCGCTGGTAACAGCTGGGCGAGTCGCGGTTGGATCGCACGTGTGTTGAGATTGCGAATGACCATCTCGCACACCGGCTTCGCTTGGTCCGTGAGGTGCAGGTCCGTCGTCCGGACCGGGACGTAAAACCGCTGCATACGCACCGTGTCGAGCCGCTCCACGTGATGGAAGACGGAGGCTGGAAGATAAGCTACGGGCACGAAGCCGAGCTCGAGCAGCGTCTTCTGCATGCGGGGCGCGTGGGCGTTGACGTCGACCTCGACGTAGTCCACGCGCCACTCTTCCCGCGATCTTCTCATGAGCTCGCGAAGCAAGAACCGAATCGGGGTGTCGTCGGCCGCGACGAGCTCGAAGATGCGAACGGCGTGGTCGAGCCGAGCGTCGTGCGCGTATCCGACCGCCCCGGCGAGGTGTCCGTCCTTGCGGGCGAGAAGGTACGATGTGTTGTGTGACTCGAGCGTGCGGAGCCCGAAGTGCAGCCGGGCACGGCTGAAGATCTCCGGCTTCTTCACGCGCCCTCGCTCGAAGCGGAGCAAAGACGCGTAGCCGCGGGCGCTCATTTCTTCGAGCTCGAAGCCTTCGTCGAGACCATACGGCGGCGACATCTCGTCTACGATCGCGTCCGCGTCGAGGCCGCAGCTTCGCAGCGCCCGCTGTGCGAGGCCATAGACCTGGGGAGCAAGCCGTGGGTGATTTCTTCTGAGCCCCAGCGCATCGCCGAAGTGTCGCACGAAGAGGGCGACCGACTCGCCGTTGTGAATCGGAAGAAAGCCGACGGGCGCAAACCCATGCGCCAGCGAGATTTGCTGAGAGCGCGTGTGGGCGACGCGATTGTCTGCAAAGCCGATGTGGAGATAGGGTGCGACGTGATGGATCCGCTCGGTCATGAGACGATGACCGATGTGTTTCCCACGCATCCTCGGATGAACGACCAGGCGACCGAATTCTCCGACGAGGTCGGAGTAGGCGCCCACGTCGATCACGACGGACGCCGTCGCGACGACCTCGCCCGTCGGGCTTTCGCCGACCAGTACGAGGGAGTTGTCGCTGTAGATCATCTTGCGGAGGTAGGCCGCGCTGACGAACTCCGGATGTGAGTAGCGGTCGCCGTAGGTCTGGTGGAACAGCGCTTGGATCGATTCGACGTCGCCGTCCTCCGCCGGGCGAATTGCAACCTCGGCCGCCTTCTCACTCATGCCCCCCTTGGATATGCAAGAAGCGCTGCATTTACCAGGAAAATTTGCCTAGCGACCGCGGCACGGGCCTTCGTCGGGCGGAGGGCACTGCGTAACGGCCAGCCAATCCATCGTTAGCGCAACCCCGACGTGAATCAGGACACCGCCCCAAATCGAACGGGTGCGCATCGATAGCGTCCCAAGCGCGACTCCCGCAAGAATTGCGCCGAGCGTCTCGGGGAGCGGCTTCGGGTAGTGAACCATGCAGTACGGGACGATCATCACGAAGATCGCACCGTAGCCGAACTTGTGGCTGAGACCCTTGAGCATGTAGCCACGAAAGAAGAACTCGAGCGCGATGAACTGCGTGGCATAGAGCACCTGCCAGCGCAGGAAATGTCCGAGGGACTGGTTCGAGTACTTGTAGAAAGGATACGTCGCGAGAAACTGGTCCTGCGTCGCCACCAAAATCACGAAAGGGAGCACGAGAAGGTAAAGCCCGACGTAGATCCAGAAATGACGCTTGAATCCAGCCAAGGACACGTAGTAATCGCGCACGCGCTCGCCCGGCATGAGCGCGATGGTCGCCATTGGAATCGCGACGTATGCAATGACGCGCACGCCAGACCACCATGCTCGCGCCATGAGATCCCACTCGTCCCTGGTGTAGACGTCCTTGTCGAACGGGACGAGCTCGGCAAAGGTCGCGTTGTTCCCGAAGTAGCGAGCCAAGGTCAGCGTGACAGCCGTGGTCACCAAGACGACCACCGGTCGCCAGTCGAGCCGATCGGCTCCGGCCGTATCTGCCTCGGCGTCCGCTTGTCGCCAGGAGTCCAGCAAGACGAGCCGGAGAAACCGCTTGATTGTCACCATCGGGGGCGCGGGACTATAACCGATCGACATACGCGTTTGTAGGCTAAGCTCAGTGAGTCATGGCCGCCGCCACGAACAAGCGACTACGCGCCGGGATCGTGCTCATCACGCTGGCTTCGTGCGCGTTTTTCATGGCTCAGGGTGCTGCCGCGCTGCTGTCCGCAAAGGTTCTGGATACGAACGCGAGCCCTGCGATCGACCCGGTCCGAAAGCCGGTTACGACGTCTCGAGCGAAGCGGAGGCACGATCCGGGAGTCGTGCTGCGGCGCAACATCTTCGACTCTGCGCTCGGCGACCTGTCCGCAGCGCCTATCGAGGAGGTCACCCTGCCTGACACGGCGATGCCAGACGGAGAGATCGAGGTCGCCTGCAGCAACAACATGCGCTTGATAGGAACCGTGGTGCTGCCGGGCAATCTGGAGCAGTCGCTGGCGGCCATCGAGGGTAGCGATCGCACGGTCGGCCTCTACCGAGGCGACGGCGAAGTCGAAGGGGCGCGAATTCGGGCGATCCAGTCCGACGGCGTCGTTCTTCAAACCAAGGCTGGCTTCTGCCAGCTCAGGATGTTCGAAGTGGGCGGCCCGAAACCTAGGCTCGCAAAACGGACGCCACGACCTCCGCCGAAGAAGAAGGATACCAAGAAGCGAAAGCGACCCGACGCCGATCGCAACGCCGGTTTGACCGACGAGGAGCTCGCCCAAGGCATCGAGAAGGTCAACGACACGAACTACAACATCTCGCGTTCGATGCTCAACAAAGTCCTCGACAACGCGGGCAAGCTCATTGGGATTGCGGCGGTCGTACCGAAAACCGAGGGCGGCAGATCGATAGGGATGGAGATACGCGGAATCCGCAAAGACACGTTGCTCACCAAGCTCGGAATTCAGAACGGTGACGTTTTGGAGAGCGTAAACGGCCAATCGCTGACGAGCACGGATGCGGCGCTCGGGGCCTACACGACGCTACGCACTGCCGACAAGTTCAATCTGTCGGTTCGTCGCGACGGGCGGTCGATGATCATCAACTACAACCTGCAGTGACAGGCGCTAGCGGGACTCCTCGGTCGGGGTCATCAGGCGCTCTGGCAGCGAACGAACGTGCAGGTCCCTTTGCGGGAAGGCGATTTCGATGCCGGCCTCGCGAAACGCTTTGTCGACCCTCATGTGAAGCTCGTGGCGCAGGCGAAAGCGCTGTTCGACGCCGCGAGTGAACACCCGAAGCTCGAACAAGAGCGAGCTGTCGCCGAAGCTGAGGAAGAACACCTGGGGCGATGGGCTTCGCAGAACGAGAGGTGAGTCGTCGGCAACCTCACGGAGCACTTGAACCGCGCGGTCGGTGTCGGACCCGTACGCGATGCCCACGGGTATCTCGAGTCGGAGGATGGGATCCGAGAGCGTCCAGTTGATCAACTGACCGGTGACGAACGTCTTGTTTGGAACGATCAGCTCCTTCCGGTCGAAGCCGGTGATCCACGTTGCGCGAATGCGAATCTTGCTCACCGTTCCATGGATGTCCCCGACGCTCACGGTGTCGCCGACGCGAATCGGCCGCTCGAACAGGATGATGAGGCCCGAAACGAAGTTGGCGAAGATCTCTTGGAGACCAAAGCCAAGACCGAGCCCGACGGCGGCAACCAACCACTGAATGCTGGACCAGCCGACGCCGATTGCATCGAAGGCGAGCGCGATGCCCGCGAGGATGACGGCGTACTTGATGATCGTGACGTAGGCATAGCGTTCGCCAGGCCCGAGTCTTCGAAACACCGTTGCCTCGAGCAGCCCGGGCAGCGCACGAACCAGCGCTAGGGTGAGCAGGCCGATCAAGAGCCCACGAAAGAGATCCGCGAGCGTGATCGCGACGAGACGCTCCTCGGTCGAGACCTGGGCGACGCCCGCCGGATCGAGCTCGGTCACGGTCATCGTTTGCGTCGTGGTCCAGAGCTCGACCTGGTCGAGGATTCGCGCTGCCGGCAGCAGATCGGCCCAAATCGCGAAGGCTCCCAGAAGGGCGAGCAGAAGCCCGGTCCCGATGGTCAATCGGTTGAGCTCGAGCTTCGCGGTCGGCGGCGGTCTCTCGGGTCTCTTTTCTAGGGCGTCTTCTTCGAAGGCCGCGCGCCGCTCTCCGAGCATCGCCAAACGCGCCGCGAGTTGCATTCCAAGCAGCAGCAGAAAGACGAACAGCAGCGTGACGTGGATGCGAACGGCGAGTTGGAGCGCCGTCCAATAGAATCCCCGGAGCGCTGCCGCGCCGAGACCTATCGGTAGGAGCACGCCCGCCGCTTGAACGACGCGCCAAGCGACGGCGCTCCCGCCGATTCGTGCGCGCAGAACCTCGTGAAGCGCGCCGTTCGATCGAAGCAAGAAATGATTGAACACCGTCACGGCCACGAGAAGGACCAAGAAAGCGAGGCGACCGACGGACTCGCGCCAAAGATCCTCGCCCCGGTTTTCGAGTGTGAAGATCAGGAAGACCGAGGGGAACCCGATCCAAGCCAACCAGCGGATCTCGCGACAAAGGGCTCGTGACGCCTGGTCAGACCATCCGCAATGCGCCTCGGCCACACCATTCGGCCGCACGAGCTGCCGCGGCACGGCAAGCGTGGCCCAGTATGCGGCGGCGGCAACGAGGCCGTGAGCGATGGCGCGCGTGTACTGCGTCGCGGCCGGCGACTGGCCGAGCCGCCAACCTGCGTAGGCGAGGATGGCTGGCAACCAAAGCGCCAGGACGACCGAGAGACCGAGTGCCTCTGCCGTCGGCCCGAAGCGAACGCATCGTTGGTCTCGAGCATCCGCGGCGAGCTCTTGCAGTCGGGGCCCGGTGCGCCGCCGGACTGGAAAGAAGAAAAGCAAGAGCAAGACCGCGATCACGTGGAGGGGCCACCATCGCGCGGCCGAATCACGGACGGCCCGCGCAAGCTGCTTCCAATGCTTCGGCGCGAGCAGCCACGCGAACGCGTCGCGCCCATCCTCGAACAGGTTGGCCTGCACCGCCTTTCCGCTCGGAATCCACAGGATTCGCTCGTCGATGAACGCGAGCAGGTCCTTCGTGCGCTCGATCAGCTCTTGCTGCTGGGCGTCGAAGTCGACGAGCTTTTGAAAGTACGTCTCGTAGCGCTCCAAAAGGGCGTCCATGTACCGGCGCTGGGTCTCGAACAACTGCCGAAGCAGCCTCTCGAGGTCGGCTCTTTCCTCGTCGGAAATCGGCGCGTCGACCGACGCCATGACTTCGTCGACGAGCCCATCGATATCGGCGAGCGCCTCGCGCTGCTCGCGAAGCTTGATCTGTTGAAGCTGAACGCTTCCGATCTGCTCCTGGCGCATGCGAATGAAGCGCCGATACATCCCGATGTCCGGCGCCTCGGCGCGCTGGCGCCGAAGCAGCACGCCCACCGAATCCGCGAGTCCCACTGCCTCGACGCGCGCCGCGAGCCGGGTGAGCTCCGACTGAATCTCGGCGACCTTCCGTTCCGCACGGGAAAGCTTCTCGCTGACGTCCTTGATCTGGTCGGATAGCCCTCCTTCGCTGGTCCACACCGATGCGAGCGCCTCGTTCCGTTGATTTAGCTCCTCGAGGGTCTGCCGATAGCCTTCGGGCACTGCGGTCAGCTCTTCGAGAAGCTGCTTCGCCGACTCGCTCTCGCGCTCCACTTCGAGCCTAGCGAGGTCCTGCTGCGCCTCGCGAAGCTGATTGCTGAGCTGGGTGTAGTAGGCGATGCGCAGCATCGCGCGGTCGCGACGTTTGTTGAGCAAAGCGCCCCGGACGTCGTAGCTGCTCAGCTCTTTCTGGTAGGCCTCGATCTCGGCGCCGAGGACGTCCGACCTCAGTTTCTCGATTTCCGCCGCCAACTCCGCGACCTCCGCGTCTGGGCTCGTCGGAGGTGGTGCGGCTTCGAGCTCCTGCAGGCGCTGCCGCGCGAGCGACAACAGCTCGGGAACTCGCCGACGTCGCTCGCTCCGAAGCTGCGCCTGCTGTTCCAGCTCCATCGCCTCGGCGCGCGCGGCGGCGAGGTCCTGCTCGGCCGAGAGCAGCATGGCGTCGATCTCGTTGCGCGTCGCTCCCGCGGGCACATCGACCTCTTCGCGTTTTTGAAGGAGAGCGATCTCGCGTTCGAGGGCTTCGATACGCGACTGCGCTTCCGCCGCAGTACGCTCGTACTCGAGCGACTGCGCCCGCCACTCCGCAAGTCGTTGCTGAAGCTCTTGCGCGCGTTTCCGAAGGTCGAGCTGCTCCTCCGACGGCCCCGCTTCCTCTTCCTCTGGCGGCGTGAGCGGGCCTAGCTGTGCGCTCGCCGAAGAAACGGCGACGGCGCTCCACGCGACGCAAAGCACGACGAAAACGCCAAGCCGGTTTCTCATTTGGGCTTTCGAATGCGCATCAATCCTTCTTGCGCGACCGAGGCGAGGAGCACCCCTTCCTCGGAGTAAATGTGGCCGAAGTTCAAACCGCGACCGCCGGAGGTGCGCGGGCTCTGTGTCACGTAAAGCATCCATTGGTCGGCTCGTACGTCTTGATGGAACCACACCGCATGGTCGAGGCTAGCAATGATGAGCTTCTCCGTCAGAAAGCTGTGCCCGTGGTGATTGAACGAGCTCTCCAGCAATCCATAGTCGCTCGCGTAGGTCAGAACCGCCTGATGAAGGACCGGGTCGTCGCCGAGCTCCCCCTCCGCTCGAAACCACATGCGTTGCGACCCCTCGTGGGGCGCAGGGTCGAGAAGGTCGACGTGGTCGACCTCCCGGCGCTGGATCGGCCTGTCCAGCTTCAACAGAAAATCGATCGCGGGATGCTGCGACCGCTCGCGGTAGGCGCGCAGCCGCTCCACGTTCGTCGGCACGCCGTCGGGAGGAGGCGCGTCCGGCATCGCGATCTGATGCTCCAAACCTTCCTCCGGAGCTTGAAAAGACACCGACATGTTGAAGATCGCCTTGCCGTGCTGCTTTGCCACGATCCGTCGAGTGGCGAACGAGCGACCGTCCCGGATGCGGTCGACGTGATAGAGGACGGGGACCGACGTGTCGCCCGCGCGCAGGAAGTAGCCGTGAAGCGAGTGCGCGACGCGCCCCTCGATCGTGCGGCACGCCGCGACGAGGGACTGCGCGGCAACCAGGCCTCCAAAGATGCGGGGCCGGCCGTCACGTGGGCTGAAACCGCGGTAGAGATCGACGTCGAGAGGCTCGATGTCGAGGCGTTCGAGGAGGCCGGCGAGCTTGGACACCCGGGGGAGTTAGCACGCCGGGAGATCGCTTAGATGCCCTCGATCCATTATTGATGTATATTTATGTTGTGAACGTTCAGAGAGGACTTGTCATGCTGGCAGCGCTGCTGGCGATCGGCTGCGGGGGCTCGGACTCCGGCTCCTCGGGATCCGGCGCGCGCGGCGGCGGCGGCGTCTCCGGCAGCGGCGGCGTCGGGGGCAGCGGCGGCGCCGGCGGGGGCGCCGGGG
>JAHELW010000179.1 GCA_024643985.1 Myxococcales bacterium
ACATCGATGCGTTCAGCGCGACGTGGCGTCTCACGCCGGTCGGCGACGGCACTCGCACCGAGGTCGAGTTCAAGCTCTACGTCGACCCGGACATGCCCCTCCCGTCATCGGTCTTCAGCCGCGAAAACGAAAGAGCCGCAGGCAAAACGATCCGCGCGCTCCGAACGCGGGTGAACGAAACCCGCGGACGGGGTTGAAGTCTACTCCGCGGCGTCGGCGAGCGTTTCGTCTCGTCCGTGTGGGGCGTCGAAATCGATTTGGGGACCGATTGGAACGACTCCGGTTGGATTGATGCTCTCGTGGCTGCCGTAGTAGTGGTGCTTGATGTGGTGCATGTTCACGGTGCTCTTGACGCCTGGGACCTGATAGAGCTCGCGCGTGTAGGCCCATAGGTTGGGGTAGTCCACGATCCGCTTTAGGTTGGTCTTGAAGTGGCCGACGTAGACCGCGTCGAAGCGCAGGAGCGTCGTGAAAAGGCGCCAATCGGCTTCGGTGATCTGGTCGCCCACGAGATACCGCTGCTTCGAAAGACGCTCTTCGAGCCAGTCGAGCGTGTCGAAAAGCTCGACGACCGCATCCTCGTAGGCCTCCTGCGTGGTCGCGAATCCGCTCTTGTACACCCCGTTGTTGACGGTGTGGTAGACGCGCTCGTTGACTTCGTCGATCTCCGCGCGAAGCGCCTCCGGATAGAAGTCGCCGGGCTTGGCGCCCAGATGGTCGAACGCGCTGTTGAACATGCGAATGATCTCGGACGACTCGTTGCTGACGATCGCCTTGGTCTTCTTGTCCCAAAGAACGGGCACCGTGACCCGGCCCGTAAACGTGTAGTCCGAAGCCGTGTAGACCTCGTGAAGAAACTCCGCGTCGAGAATCGGGTCCGGAATGACGCCGTCGCCTTCGTGGAAGGTCCAGCCCTGAGCGCCCATGAAGTGGTTGACGACGGAGACGCCGATCATGTCCTCGAGCCCTTTGAGCTTTCGAAAGATCAGCGTGCGATGGGCCCATGGACAGGCATATGAAACGTAGAGGTGGTAGCGTCCGGCCTCTGCTTTGAACGCTTTGCCCGACGGCGCGTTCTCCCCGTCCGGCGTCACCCAGTTGCGAAACGTCGCGTTTGTCCGAACGAAACGCCCCCCCGTGCTCTTGGTGTCGTACCAAACGTCGCGCCACACACCATCGACTAGCTTACCCATGAGATTCCTTTCTAAAGCTCAGAGATGACCCATGCGTCCGCTCTGATAGTCGCGGAAGGCTTGGGCTACTTCTTCTCGTGTATTCATGACGAAGGGGCCGTACGCGAAGACCGGCTCGTCGAGCGGCTCCCCGGCCAGCACGAGCGCGCGCGTCCCCGCGTTTGCGTGGAGCTGAATCGGTCCGTCGTCGTTTCGGTCGAACACGCCGAAGTGCCGTGACGGAATCGCCGTGCGCTCGGGCCCCGCGCCCACGTCGCCTTCGAGCGGGAACACCAGCGTGGTCCAACCGTCCGGGAGCTCGACCTCGGCCGTGCCCGACTCGTGGAAATGAACATCGAACGTGGTCATCGGCGTGTGCGTCTTCGCTGGGCCGGTCTCGGCGCCGAGAGTCCCTGCGATGACGCGCGCCTCCCCGGGGCCGAGCGCGACCCGCGGAAACTCGCGATCGAGAAGCGGCTGATACCGCGGCGCGCTCATCTTCTTCGAGGCGGGAAGGTTCACCCAGAGCTGCACCATTTCGAACTCACCGCCGCGCTCCGAAAACGCCTGCGAGTGCTTCTCTTCGTGCACGACGCCGGAAGCCGCGGTCATCCACTGCACGTCCCCGGGGCCGATGCGACCGCCGCCGCCGGCCGAATCCCGGTGCTCGATCTCGCCTCGATACGCGAACGTCACCGTCTCGAAGCCGCGGTGCGGGTGCTCCCCGACCCCTCGACGATGGGGGGACGGATCGAACTGCCGCTTCGCAGCGTGGTCGAGCAGCAGGAAAGGGCTCAGCATCTGCGCGTCGAGCTGTGGCCAAAATACGGTCTTCACGTAGAAGCCGTCGCCGACCCAGTGCTCCGGCCCCGGCGGGTACACGCCTTGGAGGGCGCGCGGGCTTCGTGTCTGGGATGCGCTGGCTTGCTGCATGTCGCTCTCCTGTTTCCGACGGCCAAGGAGCTTCGAGCCGAGGGCCCAGCCGGCGATCGCCGCGACCGCGGCACCCAATGTCGCCAACACGCCTCGCCTCGAAGACTTCCCGTCCACGGAGAAAATCTAAGGAGGGGGCGTCCAAGACGGCAGACCGCAACGAGTTGACGCATAGTTGCAAAAACGCAACTCTAGGACCTCATGTCGGCAGATAGGGACAATATTGCAACTTTCGTGGAGGTGATTCGCCGGGACAGCCTGGCTGCGGCGGCCCGCCAGCTCGGGGTCCCCAAGTCCACCGTTAGCCGGCGCCTGAAGCGACTAGAGGAGCAGCTCGGCGTCAAGCTGGTGCACCGCGACGCCCGCCGGGTCATGGCCACCACGGAAGGCGTCCGCTTCTACGATTCGGTCGTCGACGCCGTCGACGCTTTGGACTCCGCGGTTGCGACGCTCGCCGAGAGCACGACCGAGCCTCGGGGAACGATTCGGCTCACCACGCCGGGCGATCTCGGCCGCATGCTGCTGATTCCGGAGCTTGCGAAGTTTCTCGACCGCTACCCCGACATCTCGGTCGACCTGATTCTCACGAACCGGTTCGTCGACCTCATCCAGGAGCAGGTGGACCTCGCGGTGCGCGCAGGCGCAGTGACCGAGCCCAACCTGATCGCGCGGAAGCTGATGCCTTCGGACCTGAGGCTCGCAGCGCATCCGGTGAACGACATCGACTGCCAGGACGTCACCGAGCTCGAGGCCTATCCGTTCGTCCTCTATCGAAAGCGCGGACGGACTCAGGTGCTCCGGCTCGAAAGAGGGCAGGGCGAGAGCCATGAAACCGCTGAGCTCACCGTCTCGGGCCGCGTCAGCGTGGACGACTACGCGGCGATGGTCGAGCTCGTGGCGGCGGGACAGGGCATCGGCCTGATGCCGGCTCTGCACGCCGCGGAGGGCGAGAAGCAGGGGCGGCTCGTTTGCATCTTTCCGGACTGGAAGGTTCCATCGATGCCCGTTCAGCTCGTCTACTCGACTAGGCAGCTCCCCGAGCGCGTTCGCTTGCTGGTCGACTTCCTGACCGATGCGCTGCGCGCTCAGTGACCGGCGGCAAGAAGACCTCGCGGCGCGACCGTGTCGATAGGCTCGAGCTGAAGGCCGTGTCTCCCGAAGATCTCGTTGGCGCAGATCAAGCCCGACGTGTAGGCGGCTTCCATGTGCGTCATGGGGTAGGGGAGGCGCACCCAGTCGCCTGCGAGAAGGAGCCCCTCGATCGGCCCGCGCGGCGCTGGGCGGTGCGCCCGCTGTCCCGGAAAGAACGCGGGAAAGTCGCGGCGCACCTGCAGGACCTCGTCGATGATTCGCACGTCCGCGACCTCCGGGAAATAGGCTTCGAGCTCCTCGAGGAACACGCGCCGCACCTCCGATTCGTCGCCGATATCGGCGGGGAGCGCGTAGCTGTGAAGCTCGAGGACCGCGCCGCCGTGGCTCTCCGCCCACGCGCGCGCCTCGTCGGTGATCCGGTGATACAGCGTGACCGAATCGAGAACGCGCTTGCGGTCCACGTTGATGAAGGTCGGAAGGCCGGGGCGCACGTCGCGGTCGACCCACATGCGCCAAATCGCGTAGCCGTGGGAGGCCCGAAGCGCGCCAACGTTATCCACGAAATCGGGAGCCGCCTCGCGCATCCAAGCCGATGCGCCGATGATGCTCTGCACGCCCGGTACGTCCGCGGCGATCACCACCCAGTCGTACTCCTCTCCTGCAATCGAGAAGCGCCGACGCTTGCCTCGTGCGATTTCTTCGACCGGCGTACCGAGGCGGATGTCGACGCGGTGCTGCTCGAGGTGCGCTCGAATCGGCCCGAGAATCATCTCTTCGTAGTCGCCGACCGGATAGTCGTACATCAGGCCGTGGTCGTGGCTGAGATAGTAGAAGTGGAAGGCTCGAAGGACGTCCGCCGTCGAGAGATCGGCCTCGTCTGAAAAGAAAGCCCGCGCGAACGTTCGAAAAGAGACGCGGAGCTCGGCAGGGAGGGCGGCTTCGTTGCAAAAGCGCTCGAACGTGATCCCATCGAGCTCCTCGTAGGTCCGCTCCATGTCGAACTGCACGAAGGCGGTGAGCCGGCTGCGGGTCGCTTTGCGGACGACGTCGCGCCAGCGGTAGAAGCCCCGGCGCCCGAGGTCGACGATGTTGAGTGCAGGGGCCGTCTCCACCTCGCCAAACCGGTGCTCGCGCCCGTCGCCGTCGATGATCAGGTAGTCCTCGATCTCCGCAAAGCCCTCGCGAAGACCGAGCCGGTCGAGAAAGCGGTTGAGGTTGTAGTACTGCCGAAAGAAGGCGTGGAAACCGTGGTCGACGGTCTGCTCACCGCCGGCGACCGGCACCTTCCATGCGCCGATCTTGCCGCCCAGGTAGTGGTTGCGCTCGTAGAGCACGACGGAGAAACCCCGCTCCGAGAGCGCCGAGGCGGCACCGATCCCGCCGAGACCTGCACCGACGACCGCGATCCGCGGGGGCTCGCCCAGCACCTCCCGCGGTTCGGAGGCATTTGCGGCGACGGCCCGATGGCGATATCCGCCGAGTCGCCAGGCGACCCCTTTCTTGATGGCGACGGCCACCCAACCGGCCCGAATCGACACCCACGCGGCCACGACGACCGCGACGAGGACCCAAATCCACATCTCAGAAGCCAAGCTTTCCCGCTAGTAAGACACCCCCGGCGCGGGGTAAGCTCTCCGCCGAGGTGGGGGTTTCGGCCTGTCTGTCCATTGTTCGTCCAGATCGTGTCCAGGTCTTGTCAAGGGCAGGGTCTGGTCACATAGCCTAATCACGTCAACGGTAGGATGAGTGAAGTCTTCGACATAGGGGTACTCGGAAGCGGCCCTGCTGCGCTGAGCTTGGCAGCCGAAGCCGCCGCGCTTGGCGCCCGCGTGACCGTGGTCGCTCCCGAGCCTACGCACCCATGGAAGCCGAACTACTGCCTTTGGTCCGATGAGCTCTCGCCTAGCACGGAAGTCACGGTCGAGCATCGATGGTCGGAGGTCACCGTCGCCACCGCGCTTGGCCTGCATGAGCTTCGGCGAGACTACGTGAAGCTCGACGGGCTCGCGCTGCAGCGCCGCCTGCTCTCCGCCCTCGAGGCTCGCTCCGCGCGAATCGTGGACCAGCGGGCCGTGCAGCTCGAGCACCTCGGAACGGAATCCCGCATTCACTCCTCCTCGGGCGGAACCCTTCGCGTGCGCGCCATCGTGGACGCCTCGGGCGCCAACAGCCGGTTCGTCGAGCGGCTCCACCGGCGCAAGCCGGCCCACCAGATGGCGTACGGACTTTTCCTCGAGGCCCCAGGTCACGGCTTCGACACGGAACGAGCGACCCTGATGGATTTTCGGCCCGCGATGCCAAGTGCCGTGGAGCCGCCTTCCTTTCTTTACCTACTTCCCCTCTCCGACCGCAGGATCTTCGTCGAGGAGACATCGCTTGCGCATCGTCCTGCCGTATCGATGGACCTCCTTCGCGAACGGCTCGATGCTCGGCTCCAAACCCTCGGGCTCGGGACCGCGGCACGAATCGGCGAGGAGCTCTGCGCCATTCCGATGGGGCTCGGGTTACCGGCTCACGGGCAGTCGATTGTCCCGTTTGGCGCTGCCGCGTCGATGGTTCATCCCGCCTCGGGTTACTCGATCGCGCACACGCTCAGGAAGTCGAAGCCGGTCGCGCGCGCGCTGGTGGACGGGCTTGGCTCGGACGATCCGGCGCTTGCGATTGCCTCTGCCAACGCAGCCCTATGGCCGCGCGCTCAGCGCAGGCTCTGGGAGCTCTACGCCCTCGGCCTCGAGACCCTCGTCAGCATGAGCTTCGCCGAAACGTCCCGCTTTTTCGACGCGTTCTTTCGGCTCCCTCAGGAGTCGTGGGCCGGTTACCTTTCCGGCACGCTGACCCCCATCGAGCTCGCGGTGTCGATGACCGACCTCTTTCGAAGCCTTCCTGCATCCGTTCGATGGCATCTGATACGAACCGGAATGTCGTCCGGTGCAGCCCCGCTTGCGAGAACCGTTCTTCAATCAGGAATCACATGAACGCCGCTACAGCCACCGCGCAATCCGCGCTCAAAC
>JAHELW010000180.1 GCA_024643985.1 Myxococcales bacterium
GTGGCGGTGATCGTGCCGCGCCCGGGCGAGACCCTGGGCTTCGAGACGCTGCGCCGCCACTGCGCGGAGCACCTGGCGCGCTTCAAGGTGCCGCGCGAGCTGGTGCTGCGCGAGGCGCTGCCGCGCAACCCCTCCGGCAAGATCCTCAAGCGCGTGCTGCGCGAGGAACTTGCGCGGCGCTGACGCCGGATTGATCCGGAACAACGTGGGAGCCGCCCGGCAACGGCAAGCTCGTCGTACGCAGGTGAGTGGCGGGAGGCGCCGCATATGGACGACACCGTTCTTCGACTCGCGGTGCTCTACGCCGACGTCTCCGGCAGCACACGGCTGTTCGAGGAGCACGGCGACGAGGTCGCGCGCGCTGACATCGCCGCCTGCCTCGAGATCCTGTCAGGCGTTGCCGTGCGGCTCGCGGGCCGCGTGGTCAAGACCATCGGCGACGAGGTGATGTGCGTGTTCGCGGATCCCGCGAAGGCGGCCACCGCCGCCAGCGAGATGCAGAACGGGTTGCGGGATGCGGGCGCGGCGGGACGTTTCCGCACCGGGGCGCTGCGCATCAAGGTGGGCTGGCACTACGGGCCCGCCATCCGCCGCGAGGGCGACATGGTCGGCATCGCGCCGGTGACGGCGCAGCAGCTCATCAAGATGGCGAAGGCCGACGAGGTGCTCACCTCGGGGGCCACGCTGGAGGCTCTGCCGAAGGGGCTCAAGGCGGGCGCGCGCCTCATCGATCGTGTCGACGCGGAGGCCTTCGAAGGCACCGTCGACGTCTACGAGGTGCCCTGGGACGACGAGGCGGAGCTGACGCAGATGGCCTCGGCGGCCGGCGCCGGGGTGATCGCGCACGCCGCGCTCGATCGTTTGGGCGAGATCTCCCTGACGACCCGGCTTCGCGCGCACGGCACCGCCGTCGGCCTTCCGAGCGACGACGACATGGGTAACAGCGAAGTCGGCCACAACGCGTTTGGTGCAGGCCGCGTCTTCGACCAGGGCGCAAAGCGCGTGCAAATGGCGATTGAAAGCGGCGAGCTGTTCGAAGGTGAGCAGTGGAAGAAGCTCGTCGAAAAGGTCGCCGAGAACGGTGAGCCCATCCATTTCATCGGGCTGCTTTCCGACGGCAACGTGCACAGTCACATCAACCACCTCTTCGCGATGCTTCGCCGTTGCCACGAGGAGGGTGTCGCGAAAGCTCGGGTGCACATTCTGCTCGACGGCCGCGACGTACCCGAAACGAGCGCGCTCGAGTACGTCGACGCGCTCGAGAAGCTTCTCCACGATCTGAACGACCAGGGCGGGCGCGACTATCGCATCGCCTCCGGCGGCGGCCGCATGTTCATCACCATGGATCGATACAACGCAAACTGGTCGATGGTGGAGCGAGGCTGGAAGCACCACGTGCTCGGCGAAGGGCGAGGCTTTCCGAGCGCGACCGAGGCGATTCAGACCCTACGCGACGAAAACCCCGGCATGATCGATCAAGATCTCCTCGGCTTCGTCATCGTCGACGGGGACGGAAAGCCCCTCGGCCCGATCCGCGACGGCGCCGCAGTCATCCTCTTCAACTTCCGCGGCGATAGAGCGCTAGAGCTGACGCGTGCATTCACCAAAGCCGAACTCGACGAGTTCGATCGCGGCCCGATCCCCGACGTCGAGTTCGTCGGCATGATGGAGTACGACGGCGACCTCAAGCTTCCGAAGCAGTATTTGGTGCAGCCGCCCGCCATCGACCGGACCGTCGGCGAATACCTCGCGCGCAATCGCGTGACCCAGTTCGCGTGTAGCGAGACCCAGAAGTTCGGCCACGTGACGTACTTCTGGAACGGGAACCGCACCGGCATGTTCGACGAGACGTACGAGGAGTACGTCGAGATCCCGAGCGACGTCGTTCCGTTCGAGCAGCGCCCTTGGATGAAAGCCGCGGAGATCACGGACGCCACCATCGCCGCCCTGCAGCGCGAGGGCCTGCGACATGCGCGCATCAACTACGCCAACGGAGACATGGTCGGCCACACGGGGAATCTCGAAGCTGCGGTGATCGCGGTCGAGGCGGTCGATCTCTGCCTGGGCCGACTCATTCCCGCCGTCGAAAAACAAAAGGGCGCGCTGATCGTCACCGCGGACCACGGCAACGCGGACGAGATGTACGAGGTCGACAAGAAGTCCCGGGCATTCAAGCGTGACGAAGGCGGCCAGCCGAAGAACAAGACGAGTCACACGCTGAACGCCGTCCCATGCTACGTCTACGTGCCCGGCCACGACGGACTCCGCCTCGACCCGCGCGTAGAATCGCCGGGCCTCGCCAACATGGCAGCGACCGTCCTCCAGTTACTCGGCTTCGAGCGTCCCGAAGGATACGAGCCCTCGATTCTCGCTCAGCGGTAGCGCAGCCGAAGCTTGATCCCGAGGAAGTCGGCGATCTGCTGGGCGTAGGCGCGCGGGATCAGGTTGAGGCGCCCTTCGACCACGGCACGCGCGCGTGCGTGCGGCTCGCCTTTGAGCGCGGGGAGCACGATCTGAGTCCACGCGAGCAGCGTCTTGCCGTCTGCCCCGTTGAGCGCTGTCGTCAACACCGGCTCCAGCCGCTTCTGATAGGCAACCGAGGCGGTGCAGAGCGCGGCAAACGTCTTCACCAGGCCGTCCCTGCCGACGTCGTTCGCTTCTTCGAAGGAGCTCTTCAGAACGTCGAGCTGACGGGCTACGCGCGCCGGCGCGATGCGGGCAATCGCCGGAAGCGCTTCGGCCGACGTCTGAACCACGCGTTTGTTCGACGAGGAGATGCCTTTGGCAAACTTGGCGACCAGCGGCACCACGAGCTCGGGCTTTTCGGCGATGATCTCGCTGAGCACACGCGCGGATTGCGTCGCGGCGGTGCGGGGCCCCTCCATCATCGTTTCGCCGTGCTCCGCGATCTTCGACTGCGGGGTTTCGTCGGCGAGGATCTTCCTCGCGACTGCGGCCGCGCCACCACCGCCGGACTTCTTGGCCGGCTTCGAAGCCGTGCTCTCGTCCGCGCTCGATTTCGTCGTCTTCTTTTTGGTGGTCATTCGGGTCCTCGAAGTGCTTCAACGATCTGCGGCAGCGAAGCTTCGTAGCGCCAAGAGGTGCCCCGATGTCCGCCTTCGTATTCCTCGTGGCGGACCGGCAGACCCTGCCGGAGAAGCGATTCCTTGAGCATCCGCGCAGCGAAGTGTAGCCCGTGCTCATCCCGGTCGCCTGCATCGATGTAAATGAGCGACATCTTTTGCAAAGCCGGCAATGCTGCGGCGATTCGCGGGAGCGGGTCGTGCTCGAGCCATCGCGCCCACACGTCCTGTCTGAGCTCTCCCGTCGCAGGGTTCATGGGCAGAGCCGCGTGCGGAAAGCCGGCCGAGCTCGGGGAGTACGCAGCAGCTGCAGCCAGCACGAAAATCGCGTCGAACTGCCTCGCGTTCTGCGGACCCGCCGTGGGGACTTCTTCCGCGAAGGCGCGGAGGCCGCCAGCACGATCGAATGCGATGGCCGCGCTGGTGAGCATCGGACGCATGCTGACTTCGAACGCCGCATCGCCGGCGTGGCTTCCAATGACCGACACGGCGTCCGGCCGGTCCATCCCGAGACGAAGCGCCCCAAAGCCCCCGGACGAGCGCCCCACCACCGCGCGGGCCTCGCGGTCGGGAATCGTGCGAAACTCTGCGTCGACGAACGGTAGCACTTCGTCCGCAAGATAGGTCTGGTAGAGCCCGGTCCCCTCCGAATCGAGGAACTGCGACCCGCCCCAGCGGTTGAAGCAATCGGGCAGGACCAAGATCGCCGGTCCGCAGTCGCCCGAAGAGACCAGCCGATCGAAAAGCTCGACGGTATTCGGCTTCCAAGGGCTCCACGCCGCAATCGAGTGATTGGTCGCCCCGAATCCGGCAAGCATCATGACGACGGGGAAGCGGCGCGAGTCATCGTATTGCGGCGGCAGGTAGACGTAGAGGTCGCGCTCGTGCGGGTCGTCCAGGGGGTTCCCCTCGAGACAGCGGCTTTCGTGAAACGTTCGTACGATCCGACCCCGCATCAGCCGCTCTCGCATAGCACAATTGAAGGCCCGAAGTGGGAAATCCCTCGGCGTTGTCGCTCACATTCGATCGACGACGCCGATTCCGACGAGCCCGAGCCCGCGCCGAATTTGCCGTGCGGTCAAGGCGGTCAGACCGAGACGGCTGTCCCGCGTTGGACCCTCCGCGTCGAGCACAGGGCACTCCGCGTAGAAGCCGTTGAACGCGCGTGCGAGCTCGTAGATGTGCTCACAAACCAGGTGCGGCTGGCTGGTGGCTGCGGCTTGATGCACGACGTCCGCAAACCGCAGCATGTGCTTGCCGAGAGTCACCTCCGCGGGGGCCTCGAGCGTGATGGTGGCGGTTCTCGCCGTCGCATCCATGTCGAGCCCGCCTTTTGCGAAGATCGAGGCACAGCGCGCGTAGGCATATTGAAGATAGGGCCCCGCGTTTCCCTGAAACGAGATCATCTTGTCCCAGTCGAACTGATAGTCGCTCAGGCGGTTTTGTCGGAGGTCGGCGTACTTCACGGCGCCAATGCCCACCACGCTCGAGACGTTCTCTATTTCCTCTGGCCGCACGCGGAGCCGGCCTTCTGCGATGCCTTCTTCGATGCGCGCACGGGCACGCTCCTTCGACTCGGCGAGCAGCGAGGCGAGGGTGATCACGTGACCGCTCGCGTCGCGGGTCCGAAGCGGCTTTCCGTCACGACCGAGCACCGTGCCAAAACCCACGTGCTCGAGCGTCATGTCGACGTCGAGGAGCTTCATCGCGGCGAAGAGCTGCTGAAAATGGAGCCCCTGACGATTGTCGACGACGTAAAGCGCGCGGTCCGCGCCGAGCTGCTCTTTTCGGTAGAGAACCGTCGCGATGTCGGTCGTCGAGTAGAGGAACGCGCCGTCCTTCTTTTGGACGATGAAGGGGGTTTTCTGTTTACGAAGGGATTTGGGTGCGTCTTCGACTTCCCCCCAGAAGATACAAACCGCACCGTCGTCCTCTCGTGCGATCCCTTTCGCAAGAAGGGTTTCGACGACACCGGGAAGCGCGTCGTGGTATGCGCTCTCGCCGAGCCATTCGTCGAAGGAGACTTCGAGCTCGTCATAGACCGCGTCGAGGGCGGTGCGGCTCACCTCGACGAAATGCTCCCAGAGCTTTCGGTTCTCTACGTCTCCGCTTTGAAGCTTCGCGAGCTCAGCGCGCGCCAGGTCGGCAAAGGCTTCGTCTTTTCCCGCGCGTTCGGACGCGAGCTTGTAGACGCGCTCGAGCTCTGCGATCGGGTCGGCTTGAAGCGCGTCCTCGCTGCCCCACTCGCGCATTCCGACGATCAGCAGCCCGAACTGCGTGCCCCAATCGCCGAGGTGGTTGTCGCGAATCACCTCGTGGCCCACGGAATCGAGGATGCGCGCGATCGCATCGCCGATGATCGTCGAGCGCAGATGGCCGACGTGCATCTGCTTGGCGATGTTGGGACTCGAAAAGTCGACGACGATTGTCTCGGGGCGCTCGACGCGAGGGACACCGTCGTGGACGTCGTCTCGGAGCGCCTCCGTGAGCCGGCTCGCGATCCAGGCGTGGGACAAGTGAATGTTGACGAAGCCGGGGCCAGCGACCTCGGCTCTTTCGATCGCATCGATGCCGCCCAGGGCCTCGGCGATCGGCTGCGCGAGCTCGCGCGGCGGCTTTCCGAGCTCTTTGCCGAGCTTCATCGCGCCATTGATCTGAAAGTCCCCGAACTTCGGATCGGTCGTCGGACGGACGAGCGCAGGACGCGGCCCGTCGAGGTCCAGCGCACGTTGAATCGCCTCCGACCCAATTCGCTCGAGATACCGCTCGAGAAGCATGCCCGGGCATAGCACGGGGACATGATCCCCCCTCTCAACCCCCTGATTCCAGCCACTTACGACCCACACCGCGAAAACCCGAATTCACGCCCGCATACGGGGCACGGAAAAAACACGACGCGGGCCTGCGCGGAGCGGGAGGGCCTGCAAAGGCGGCCCGTAGGACTGGAGGTGTTGGCCACGCACGCCCTCCCTCGGGCTGCGCGCCAATCGCCGGTGGTTGCTGTTGTGGCGATTGTCACTTGGCACGTCCGCTCCGACCCACGTCGCGTTTTTTCCGAGCCCCTAGGCCGACGCGTTGCCCCTAAACAGGCGGGCGTCGTGCAGGCGGAAGCGCGAGCCCGAAG
>JAHELW010000028.1 GCA_024643985.1 Myxococcales bacterium
CCGAAGGCCGTAGACGCCGACAAGCCAAAAGAGCGAGCCAGGTGTAGAGGGCCATTCCAGCGAAAGTGATGAGACGCCGGTCCTTCATCGTTTGCGCGGTGAGCGTGCGCCAAAGCTCTGGGTCCTCGCCCCGTTTGCGGAGGTTGTGCGATAGGTTGTTGGGATCGAAGCTCACGAGCGCCTCGAGCCCCACGTGATTCACGCTGGGCACGTTCGCATGCATCGAGATCTTGCGAGACCATGCGCCCCACGATTCATCGAAACCGAACGTGCCTGCAGAGAGCACGCCGAGCGCGACGACGATCGCGACGGCTCCCGCGCCCACTCCGAGTAGCGGTGAAAGCTCTGCAAACGGGGTTCGGCGCTCACTGCCTCGCTCTCGGTTCTGCCAGGCTCGAAACGCGCGCCAGCCAAGCGGCACGGCTAGGAACAAGAGCGCAAGCGCCGGAAAGGCCCGGATCATCCCGGCCCACCCAAGCAGCGCCCCCGCCAGAAACCATCGTCGCGACTGGAGCGCGCACATCCCCAAACCGATCAAAACCATCCAGTCGTTGCGCAACGTCGATCCGCCCCAGTTGGTTCCGAACTGGTAGACCGTGGTAGCGCCAAACGCGACGAGGCAGACGAGCGCCGGCCGAAGCCCGAAGGTCCGCCAGACCGCGATCGACAGCAGGACGAGAAGGAATGGGTCGAGCCACGCCGTGCGCAGGAACGTAGCCTCGCTCGCCTCTGCCTCGCCGTAGATCCAGCGCGCCACGAGCGTCCATGCGGGTGTCGCATTGGCGCCGTGATCGCGGAGGCTGCGCAAATACGGACGCGTTCCCATTGCGTTCCAGAAGTACGCCATGTCCCGTTTGAGCTCCGCCCACCGCTCGGGCGAGAAGCGTTCCTTCACCGCGTGAATCTCGTCTTCGAGCTCTGACACCGTGCGCATTTGGTAGTCTCGGAGATCTCGAAGCTCGACAGACCCGATCGAATCGAGGGAGCCGTCGAGCTCCGCGTCGGCATACGCTTTGACGCTCGCGAAGTAGACGCCGTCGTAGCCGAGCTCCTCGAAATACTTCGCCGCGGGGAAATACACGCGCAGGTCCCAGGTGTGAACGTAGGTCGGCCGTCCAGTCTCTGAGTCGTGGAACTGGGGATGGTAAAAGTTGTAAAACGCGGAGACCGAGAGGAAGGCCATCGCGGCGAGCAGCGTCGTCAGCGCGCGTTTCTCAGCATGCGCTGGTCGCAGCCCGAGGCGCCCTACGGCGGCCGCTGCAACCAATGCGGCGACCGCACGGCTGAGATCGATGACCGTGGTGTCTGCAGGCCACGCGACCACGACTGCGAGCGAGGCGCCGACTCCCGCAAGAGAGGTCGCGATCCACCCGGCTCGCGACCTCGCGGATTCGCGTCTGTGCGCAAGCGACACGAAGATCGCGAGCGCGCCGAAGAGAAGCAAAGCGAGGCGCGCCCAAAGCGACGGGGTCATGTGGAGCTCGACCGGGGGTCGAGGAGGCCAGGTCGACGGCGTCTCCGAGAACAGCTGAAGCTCGCTCACGCTGATCCACCGGTCGCCTCCGCTCGCGCGCAAGCGCACGAAACGTCCCGTTCCGCCAAGACCGGTGACGGAGCGGGCGCGGAGGCCCGAGCCGCCCGCAACCGGCGCAGTCCAGAGCTCCGAGTAGCGCGTGCCGTCCTTCGACACCTCGAGAACGAACCGGTCGTTGTTGTCTCCCTGGATGTAGGCGGCCTCGATGGGCTGGACCGCGCCGAGATCAAAGACCACGTAGGCTCGGTTGTTCCTCAGGATTGCGGCGCTCGTCGAGCGCCACGGAGCGCCGCTTGGTGCGCGTTTGCCATCGGTGATGCGTTCGGCCCCGTCGACTCCGGATGACTCGACCGGAGCCCCGAGCACGATCTGTGCGTCAGGGGTCGTCTCTCCGCAGCCTCCCCCGAGCACCAGCCAAAAGGCCGTCGCGACCCAGGTCTTCTTCATGGCCGCCGAAGCTGTAGCAGCGCACGGTTCGCCCGAGAAGCCCCGTTCCCGTTCAGCAGGCGCACGACACATGACGACAATTCGCCGTGAGCGCCCGCTCACGTTGAAATAATCCTCGCTGTACGGAAAGTGCGGGGCGGTTTCGGGGCGTTCGCGTTTGACGCTTCCGCGCGAAACGGTTAGGCCCCTCACGTGGTGCGGGGCAAGCGAGTGTCTTGGTGAACCCTCGCTCTAACCAAGGGAGACAGATCACGATGACCAAAACAATGTTCCGGTTGGGTCTCGCGCTTGCGTTGTGCGCGGCCATGATGGGTTGCAAGAAGGCGCAAGAAGCTGCCGATGAAGCCGCCGCGGCTGCGGAAGAGGCCGCAGGTGCCGCGGCAGAAGCCGCAGAGGCCGCAGGCGAGGCCGCAGGCGAGGCCGCCGAAAAGGCCGGCGAGGCCGCGGAAGCCGCCAAGGAAGCGGGCGAGGAAGCTGCCGGCGACGTGAAGGAAGCCGCCATGGAGGCCGAGGAAGCGGCCGAAGAGGCAGCGGGAGACGCGAAGGCAGCCGCCGAGGAAGCCGAGACCGACGCGAAGTCTGCGGCGGACGACGCCAAGAAGAAGATGGGCTACTAGCCCCTCGCTTTCGACGACGAAAAGCCGGCTCTTTCGAGCCGGCTTTTTTGTTGTCTGCGCGGCGATTGGCTTGTCATTGCGCGCGGCGCAAACTAGAACGTGTTTCACTCCGGTCCGCTGCCGGCCTGCGCGCCATGTACTTCGACTACACCCCCGCACAGAAAGAGCTCCGGGACGAGCTTCGAGCCTACTTCGAACGCCTCATCGATGACGCGCTCCTTGCCGAGCTCGACGACGTCGAAGGCGGAGGCCCGCTCTACCACCAGGCGATGCAGCAGCTCGGAGCCGATGGGTGGCTCGGCATCGGTTGGCCCGAGGAGCATGGGGGCCAGGGGCGAGGTCCAATCGAGCAGTTCATCTTCTTCGACGAGATCCAGCGGGCCGGGTTTCCCGTACCGATCCTTACGCTCAATACCGTGGGGCCCACGCTCTTGAAGTTCGGCACCGAGCAGCAGAAGGCGAAATATCCACCAAGGATCTTGGAGGGGAAGTGCCACTTCTCGATCGGGTACACCGAGCCCGGCTCTGGAACGGACCTCGCCTCGCTCACGACGAGCGCAGTACGCGACGGAGACCACTACGTCATCAACGGCCAGAAGATTTGGACGAGCCTCGCCGACCACGCCGACTACATGTGGCTGGCCTGCCGCACGGACCCAGAGGCGCCCCCCCACAAAGGCATCTCGATCATCATCGTGCCGGCCGACGCCGAAGGCGTGCAGATCACGCCGATGCATGCGCTCGGCGAGAACAACGTGCACGCCGTCTACTACGACAACGTGCGCGTGCCCATCGAGAACGTGGTCGGCGGCGAGAACAACGGCTGGAAGCTGATCACCACGCAGCTGAATCACGAGCGCGTGGCGCTCTGCTCGGTCGGCCCGCTCGAAAAGATTCACAGTGAGACGGTCGAGTGGGCGAAGACCGTGCCCAATGGACGAGGCGGCATGGTCATCGACCTGCCCTGGGTGAGAACCAATCTCGCACGGGTTTACGCCAACCTCGAAGTCTTGAAGCTGCTCAACTGGCAGCAGGCTTGGGGGATCGCGAAAGACCAGCTGTCGCCCGCCGACGCCTCCGCAATCAAGGTGTTTGGCTCCGAGCTCTACGTCGAGGGGTCACGGTGGCTGATGGAGGTGCACGGCGCGGCAGGCGTTCTTCATCACAGCTCGGAGGCTGCGCTCCTCCGCGGCCGGCTCGAGAAGTACTACCGGATGTCGCTTGTTCTCACCTTCGGAGGCGGCACGAACGAGATTCAACGCGACATCATCTGCCAAGCAGGACTTCGCATGCCGCGGCTCGGGCGACGTTGACGGGCGCATCATGGATTTTTCTTTCTCAGAAGACCAGAACAGCATCCGCGAGCTCGTGAAGCAGGTCTTGACCGACCTCGTGACCGACGACTCGCTCAAGGCGCTCGCCAAGGAGGGGAAATGGTTCCACGAGCGGGCGTGGGAGCAGCTAGCGTCGTCCGGGATGCTCGGCCTCGCGATCCCGGAGGCATACGGCGGCGCGGGCATGGCGCTGACCGAGCTTTGCATCCTTCTTCAGCAGGTCGGGCGCACCGTGGCGCCCATCCCGGGAATCGAAACCCTCGTCTCCACTGCGCTGCCGCTTTCCGAGTTTGGGACGCAGCAGCAAAAGGACCGCTTCCTCCCCGGCATCGCTCAGGGCCGGGTCGTTCTCACGCCGGCGCTCGTCGATTCGGCCAGCCGATTTCCGATGGTCCCCTCCGCGGTTGCGAAGCCCACCGCAGATGGGTGGCGCGTGAGCGGGCTCTTCAGCAACCTGAGCTACGCGGATCGAGCCGATCGCATCCTCGTGCCGGCGCGAACCGAGGATGGTTCGACCCTCGTCCTGCTCCTCGACCCCAAGCGTCCCGGCGTGCGGCTCGGGCCGCAGCGCGGCACGAACGGCCAGCCGCTTTGGCTGCTCGAGCTGACCGAAGCGGACGTGCCCGAAGCCGACCTTCTCGGCGGGGTGGAGCAGGGCGACTCGGTGCTCCGGTATCTGGTCGACCGCACGGTTCTGGGAATCTGTGCCGTCGAATACGGGATTGCCGAGCAGGCTCTCCTCATGACCGCCAACTACGCGAGCGAGCGAAAGCAGTTCGGCGTACCGATCGGCACCTTTCAAGGGGTGACGCAGCGGGTCGGGGACGCGTACATCGACGTGCAGGCGATGCGCTCCACGATGTGGCAGGCGTGCTGGCGGCTCGACCAAGGCCTAGACGCTGCCAAGGAGCTCGCGGTCGCGAAGTTTTTTGCGTCGGAGGCCGGCGCGCGGGTCGTTGCAGCGGCCCAGCACGTGCACGGAGGGATGGGTTTCGATCGAGACTATCCCCTCTATCGCTACTTCATGACCTCGAAGCACCTCGAGCTGACGCTTGGCGGTGCGCGCGAGAGCCTCACGGAGCTCGGCGAGCTCCTCACCCGCTGATCGCCGCCCCTTAAAAGTCCCTGCCTGGCGCCCCGCGAATGGTGATTCCGCCGGGGCCAGGCAGGGGGATGAAATGAAGGAGAGGTTGTACCCCTTCATATGTTGCCGGGTCCGGATCGTTACAAGGGTTCGCACGAAGCTTTCTGCACGGGCGGCCGGCAAGACTATGCGTTGGCCCCGCGCTGCCTTTGGGGTACTTTTCCGAGATGGCTGTGACCACGTTCTTGAGGGCCGAAGCGATCACGACGCAGTCGAAAACAAACGTCGTTCGCGAGGCATGGGATCGACTGCAACACGTGCCTGGAGGCAAGCACCTCTTCAGCCGCCTCATCGGCCGACTCGCCCCCTACACCGGAACGATGGGAGCCGTCGTCCGCGAGCTAGGAAGGGGTCACTCCCGGGTGACGCTGGCCGATCGTCGAGCCGTTCGGAATCACCTGTCCTGCGTCCACGCGGTCGCGCTTGCAAATCTGGTGGAGCTCACCGGAAACCTCGCGCTCGCGTACTCGCTTCCCGACGATGCGCGCTTCATCGTGGCGGGTATGAGCCTCGACTACGTCAAAAAGGCCCGCGGAACCATCACGGGCGAAAGCCGGATCCCCCCGATCGAGTCGAGCGTCAAAGCCGAGTACGAAGTCCCGGTCACGCTGACCGACCCAACCGGCGACGTGGTGGTCCAAGCCCGTCTAAAAACCCTGGTGGGCCCGAAGGAGATTTGATCCTCGAGTTGGCTCTCGGTCTACCCCCCTGCGCTTTGCAGGAGTGCTTTGGCCGCTGCTCTTGCCTGATCGGTGACGGTGACGCCGCCGAGCATTCGCGCGATCTCTTCTAGGCGCTCCTTTTCCGAAAGGAGGCGGATGTCGCTCTTCGTGCGTTCCCCCACGACTTCCTTGTGGACCCGATAGTGGGCATCGGCGTACGCGGAGATCTGCGGCAAGTGGGTGATGCAAAGAACCTGGCTGTGTTTGGCGACCTCGTGGATCTTGCGGCCGATGACCTCCGCCACGGCGCCACCCACGCCGGCGTCGACCTCGTCGAACACGTAGAGGCTCGCGGGGCCTAGGCCCGCCAGCACCCGCTTGATCGCCAGCATCGCTCTCGAGAGCTCGCCCCCGCTCGCGATCTTTCGAAGCGGCTTCGCGTCCTCCCCGCGGTTCGGGGCAATCAAGAGCTCCGCTCGGTCGATCCCGGTTGCCGAAAGGCGAGCGCCTTCGACCTGGAGCTCGCGGGGACCGCCTTCGAGCGCTGCAAGCTCGACCGTCACTTTTGCTTCGCCCATCCCGAGTGACGAAAGCTCTCTACTGATCGCACCGCTGAGCTTCGCAGCCGCCCCCTGCCGCTGCGCGCGGAGCTCCCGCGCCAGCCTCGAAGCGTTCTCGAAAGCCTCGTCATAGTCTCGCTGGCATCGGTCTACTCGCTCTTCGTAGCGCTCGAGCGAGTCGAGCTCCTCAGCCGCAGCCGCGCGATGCCTCAGGATCTCTTCGCGAGTCTCCCCGTACTTCGTCTTGATTCGAGACAACCGGTCGAGCTGGTCCTCGAGCAGCGAAAGACGACCAGCGTCGAACGAGAGATCGCGCGCGTATCGGCCGAGCTCGGCCGCAGCATCCTCGAGCTGCACGACAGCCTCACGCATCTGCTCCGCCATCGGCTCCAGCGTTGGATCGAACCTGCAGACCTGCTCCACCGACGACGCGATCCGCGAAAGCGACCCGCAAATGGAGTCGTCGTTCGCATAGAGCTGTGCTTCAGCCTCACCTGCCGCGTAACCGAGCTTCTCCGCGTGGCGCAGGCGTTCGCGCTCGAGAGCGAGCTCTTCCTCTTGTTCGAGCACCTCTTTGAGCGTGTCGATCTCGTTGAGCTGATACCGAAGCAGATCCTCGCGATCGATGCGGCCTCGCTCCTCCGTGACGACCGATTCGAGCTCCGAAGCCGCATCGACGAGGCGATCGTACGCCTTCGCGAGATCCTCCAGCGAGGCTCCGTGCTCGGCAAAGGCATCGAGGTAGCCGAGATGCCGCCGGGGATCGGCGAGCGAGTGGTACTCGTGCTGCGATGAGATGTCCGCGAGCCCTTCCGTGACCTCGCGAAGCTGCGCAAGCGTCGCGAGCTGCCCGTTGATGTATGCGCGCGTTCTTCCAGAGGCGCGCACGACCCGGCGCACCAGGAGCTCGCCGTCGGTCTCGACGCCCTTTGCGCGCACGGACGCCAAGGTTTCCGGCTCCTGGGACAGGTCGAAGAGAGCCTCGACTTCGGCTGCGTCCGCATCGGTTCGAACGACTTCGGGTCGACCTCGCGCCCCGAGGACTAGCTGGAGCGCATCGACGAGGATCGACTTACCAGCGCCCGTTTCGCCCGTCACGATGTTGAGCCCGTCGTGGAGATCGACCTCGAGCGCTTCGATGATGGCGAAGCTTCGGACGCGCAGACACGTCAACACGGCGATCCCCTAGCACAGGCGTTGCGTCAGCGCTGCACAAGCGCTAGCAATCGCGGTGGATGTCCTCGTCAGCCGAAATTCGGGAATCGTTCCTGAGCTTTTTCGAGGAGCGCGTACACGAGCGAGTCGCCTCCGGCCCACTCGTGCCCCCCAACGACCCGACGCTGATGTTCGCGAATGCAGGCATGGTGCAGTTCAAGGACGTCTTCACCGGCAAGGAGGAGCGCGCGTACTCCCGCGCAACCTCGTCGCAGAAGTGCATTCGCATCAGCGGCAAGCACAACGACCTCGAAAACGTCGGCGTCACCGCCCGCCACCACACGTTCTTCGAGATGCTCGGGAACTTCTCCTTTGGCGACTACTTCAAGCGCGACGCGATTCAGTTCGCTTGGGACTACTTCATCGACACGCTGGGCCTCGAGCCCGAGCGCCTCGTCGTGACGGTATTCGGCGGAGAGGACGGCCTTGCACCGGCCGACGACGAAGCGGCTACGATTTGGAAAGACGTCACCGGATTCCCGAACGAGCGCATCATTCGCTGCGGCGCGAAGGACAACTTCTGGCAGATGGGCGACACGGGACCGTGCGGACCCTGCTCCGAGATTCACTACTGCCTGGGCCTCGACGACATCGACCCGCGCACGTTCGGCGACGAGCCGGCCGCCGATGGGCGCGGATGGTTCGAGCTTTGGAATCTCGTGTTCATGCAGTTCGAGCGGCACGCGGATGGCAAGATGGTTCCGCTTCCCGCGCCGTCGATCGATACCGGCGCTGGGCTCGAACGGATCGCCGTGGTGAAACAGGGTGTTCTCAGCAACTACGACACGGATCTGCTCCGCCCCATCGTCGATTTGGCGTCGGACATCTCCGGGAAGACATACCGGGGCAGCCAGTCCGATGACGACATCAGCATGCGCGTCATCGCCGACCATGCGCGCACGACGGCGTTCCTGATCTCCGAGGGCATTTTCCCCGATAGGGACGGACGGGCGTACGTCTTACGCCGGGTGATGCGTCGAGCCATTCGTCACGGGCACCGGCTGGGCATCATGGAGCCTTTCCTGCATCACTGCGCCCTTCGGGTCGCCGAGAACATGGGTGATGTGTACCCCCAGCTCACGGAGCGCCGCGCCCTCATCGAGGAGATCACCCAGCAGGAAGAGGAGCGCTTTCGCCGCACACTCGAGCGCGGGCTTCAGATGATCGCCGACAACGACCAGTGGGTCGACCGGGGCAAAGCCCGCTCCCTCCCGGGCGCGGTCGCGTTCAAGCTCTACGATACCTACGGTTTTCCAATCGATTTGCAGGAGCTGATCGGCCAAGAGCAGGGTTTCGAGATCGACCAAGCTGGCTTTGATCGGGAGCTCGAGCAGGCCCGCCTTCGGAGCCAGGGCTCCAAGGTTGGGAGCCGCGCCGTGGCCGACATCTATCCCGCGCTTGCCCAGGAGCTCGGGGCGGTCGAGTTCCTCGGGTACGAAACCGAGCGAGCCGAGAGCGAGGTCGTCGCAATCATCCAGGATGGAACGCGCGTCGACTCGTTGCCGGAGGGCGCCGACGGCGAGGTCGTCACCCGAGCCACACCGTTTTACGCCGAGCAGGGAGGACAGGTCGGCGATCGTGGCGTCATCGAGGCCGACGGCGCTCGCTTCGAGGTCGAGGATACGCAGAAGCCGGTCGACGGCCTCAGCGTCCATCGAGGTCGAGCGGTCTCGGGCGCCATCCGAGTCGGTACCACGGCTGACCTGCATGTGAACGGCGAGCTCCGAGCCGCGACGCGCCGCAACCACAGCGCCACCCATCTTCTTCACTGGGCGCTGCGGAACGTGGTCGGCGAGACCGCGGCTCAAAAGGGCTCTCTCGTCGGCCCAGACCGTCTTCGTTTCGACTACAGCGCGACGCGCCCGCTCGACGCCAGGGAGATCGAGCAGATCGAAAACCTCGTCAACGCGCGCATTCTCGACAACACCGAGATCACCACGGAACCTTTGCCGATGGACGAGGCGAAGCGCCGCGGCGCAATCGGCATCTTCGAAGAGAAGTACGGCGACGTGGTTCGGATGCTGACGATCGGCCCCTCGCTCGAGCTCTGCGGCGGCACTCACGCGCAGCGCACCGGCGACATCGGGCTTTTCAAAGTCCTCTCCGAGACGGGTCTCGCCGCGGGCGTACGCCGAATCGAAGCGACGACCGGGCTGAACGCGCTCCGTCACCTTCGTCGCGTGGAGGCGGAGCTCGGCAGCACGGCAGGTCTTCTCAAAGCCCCTGCCCACCAGCTTCACGACCGCGTCGAGCGGCTGCTCGAGCAGCAAAAGGCGGCACAGCGCGAGATCGATCGACTCAAGCGCTCGATCATGTCTGGAGATAGCGCGGACCTGTCTGCGGGCGCTCGCGAGGTCGACGGCGCGCGCGTGCTCGGCGCAACCGTCGACATCGGCGACGCCGGAACGCTTCGCGAAATGGCCGACCAGCTCCGCGACAAGCTCGCGCCCGCGGTCGTCCTTCTCGGCTCGCCAAGCAAGGACGGCAAGAAGGCCATGCTCGTTTGCAGCGTGTCCAAGGCGTTGACCGACCGCTTCCGCGCGGGAGACATCGTGAAAGCAGCCGCGTCCGTGGTCGGCGGAAGCGGAGGCGGGCGGCCCGACTTCGCCCAGGCAGGTGGCTCCGACCCGAGCAAGCTCGGAGAGGCGGTCACCATCGTGTACGAGCTCGTGGGAGCTGCCTAGGTGTCGGTGAAATCGAGGGCGGTTGGGGCCGTGCTCAACGCGTACCTGAGCTCGACGCCGGTCAAGCACGGGATTCACAACGTCGGGCGCATTCTTCGGGGCGGTCGGCGTCGAGCGAGGCTCTACTATCGCGCCGACGATCCGTATAGCCACCTGCTCGCACAGATCGCACCGCGTCTACGGCGCGTCTACGGCTTTTCGATCGAGATCGTCCCCGTCGCGCAGCCCGGCCTCTCTGCAAACCCGGCGCCCGACATGCTCCGCGAGCACGCGATTCGCGACGCCGGGATTCTGGCGGAGAGCTACGGGCTGAGCTTCCCGATCGGCGCCACCGCACCGGCTGAGGACCGCGTTCGCCGCGCGCATTCCGTCCTTCTCGAGCCGCGCTCCCCGGACGAGCAGGTGGCACTCGCCATCGAGCTCGGCGAGGCGATCTGGCGGGACGACGGGCAGACCCTCGGTGCAATCGTCGCTCGCCACGGTGGCGTTTCGGGTGAGTCCGTCAATCCAGCGCTCGAGGCCAACTACCTCGCCCTCGAGCGAGCGGGTCACTACCAGCCGGGAATGCTTCAATACGGGGGCGATTGGTATTGGGGCATCGACAGGCTCTGCCACCTGGAGTCGCGCCTCGCCCGCGAAGGCCTCGAAGGGTCGCTCGATCTTTCGGCCGGCCCATCGCCGCATTTGGCCGAGCTGGTCCACGGCCCGGGAGAAGATGCACCTCGCATCGAGGTGTTCGTCTCGTTTCGAAGCCCCTATTCCTACGTCGCGGCCGCGTCCCTCACCCGCCTTCGCGATCGACTCGACGTCGAAATCGAGGTTCGGCCCGTGCTCCCGATGGTCATGCGCGGGCTCGAGGTGCCCACGGCAAAGCGGCTCTACATCGCGCACGACGCCAAACGGGAGGCCGATCGACTCGGGGCTCCCTTCGGTCACGTCTGCGACCCTTTGGGCAAAGGGATCGGCTACTGCATGGCTCTGTTCTTTCATTTGGTCGAAGGCCAGGGCCGAACCGAGCTCGATTTCTTTCACGCGATCGGAAGGGGCGTCTGGTCGGAGGCGCGAGACGTGGCTCACGTTCCCGACCTCGTGGCTCTAGCCGAACGGGTCGGCATCGGCGAAGCGGAAGCGCGCGCGGCGATCCAAGATCGGAGCTGGAAGAAGCCAGCCAAAGCCAATCGGGACGCGCTCACCGAGATGGGGCTATGGGGTGTGCCTTCCCTCCGGGTCGGAAGCTACACGACCTGGGGCCAGGACCGGATTCCGCTGGTCGAGGCAGAGATCGAGCGGCGATCCAGGGCGGTTTGAGCGGTGTCCCGCGAAAGACTTTACGAGACCCGATTTTCCTGTGACATTGATTACGTGAGCAGTTCGGAAGAGAAGCTGGCTGGGGTGGACCAGGCTCTCGCAGACCTCGGCAAGGGCGACCATGAGGTCTCCGACGTCTACGGGCGATTTGCGGGAGGCGAACCAGTCGACCTCGAGGCCGTGGACGGCGAGCTGAGCGCGCTTTCCGAGGGGGTCTCGGCGGGTGAGGTTCGAAGCGCCGCGGCGGCGTTCAGCGCAGCCGTGCCGAGCGCCGCTCCTGACGCGGACTGGGACGACGAGGCGACCGAGGTCGAATTGATCGACGAGTCCGACTTCGTGCTCCTCGTCGACGAGGACGATTTGGAAGAGCTCGAAAAGGTCGGAGAGGACGACGCGACGAAGACGGTACCGCCCGAGATTCCAAAGGAGGCGGGCGAAGAGGGTGACGGGTTCTTCAAGAAGCTCTTCAGCGGTCGCCGAAGCAGGCCTCCTCAGCAGTAGCACCCAAGCCGACGGAGCGAGGCGCTAGAAGTAGAAAGTGCCTCCGAACGTCACCAACGCACCCGCGGACGTGTCGGTTCCCCGCGTGCCGTCGAAAAACTCGGGCCGCGGGTCGTTATCGACCCGGTGTCGCACCACGCCGCGCACGTCCGCGTTCAGCGCAAAGGCCGGAGCAAGGCGAAGCTCGACGCCGAAGCCGCCCTGACCGCCGATGTGGATCATTCGGCGAACCTCCCCAACGCGGTCGACGCGGCCAAACGACGCGCCCGGACCCAAGAGGAAGTAGAACTGGAACTTGTGCTGTGGGTTCAGAAAGAACAGAACGTTTGCCGTGACGGGAACTTCCGTGCGGTAGAAGCCGAGATAGTCGTTGCCCGCGAAATACCCCGACCCGAGGTCGATTCCGATGTGCTCCTTCGGTCGAAATCGAAGCGCACCGGTGAAGCCGCCCATCGATACCTGCGGTCCGAAGGTGCCGCCGACGTCGAAGTGAAGCCCGAGCTTCCGATCCCGCTTCTTCGGCGGCGGAGGCGGCGGGTTCGCGGCTTTGTGTTTCACGACCACGACCGTCGGTGGCCTGGTCTTCACGACGACTTGGTCTGCGTCGTTGTCTCTCGGGACGACGACGACGTCCGCGCGAGCGGTATCCGAGCCGGTGAGCAGGAAGGCGACGGCGAGCACTGGAAGCAGAGCGAATCGGAGCATGTGGGACCTCTCGCATTTCTACGAGCGGGCCCCCCGAAACATTCAACGACGAGCGTTCGAGCGGCAAAGAGGCGCGTTTTCAGCGGGTTTTCAACCGTCAGCGCACCGAGCGCCGGTCCTCGAGGGCTCGCCCCAAAGTCACCTGGTCGGTGAACTCGAGCTCGCCGCCGTGCGGGACTCCTGCGGCAATGCGCGACACCTCGACCGGCAAGGGGGCGAGACTATCGGCCACGTAGAGCGCCGTGGCCTCGCCTTCGACGTTGAGCGGGGTCGCGACGATGACCTCTTTGACCTGCTCTTCGGCGATGCGCCGTTCGAGCGCATCGAGCGGAAGCTGGTCGGGCCCGACTCCATCGAGCGGGGCGAGAAGCCCGTGGAGCACGTGGTAGCGCCCGCGGAAGCTGCCGAGGGCCTCGAGGGCAATCAGGTCGGGCACCTTGGCTACGACGCAGATCACCGTTTCGTCCCTCCGTGGGTCCTGACAGATCGCGCATCGTGATTCGGCGCCGTAGTTCCCGCAGAGCTCGCAGCGCGTGACCTCGTCATGGATGGTTGCGAGGGCTTGCCCGAGCGCGGCCGCGTACTGTTGGTCTCCCTCGAGGACATGGAAGGCCAAGCGGGCGGCCGTGCGTTCCCCGATGCCGGGCAGTCTGGACAAGAGGCCGATGAGAGAGGCAATGGGATCGTTCGGCCCCATGCTCAGCCGATTCCCGGAATCGAAAGACCTCCGGTGATCTTCTCGATCTCTTCGTCGACGTGCTCCCGCGCCTTGGTCAGCGCCGCGTTGGCGGCGGCAACCAAGAGGTCCTGGACCATTTCGAGATCTTCTTGCGCGAGAAGTGCCGGGTCGACGCGCAGCTCAGTCAGCTCGGGAATGCCGTTCGCCACTGCGGTCACCATGTCGTTTCCGGCGCTGGCTTCGAACGTCTCTTGATTGAGCTCTTCCCGGCGCTTTTCGACCTTGCGTTGGATGCGTCCGGCCTGACGCATCAGCTCCCCCATACCGCCACGAAAATTCATGCGATCCTCTCTCAGTCCGCCTCGATGTGCACGTTGAGCTTTCCTGCTGCGTCGGGAAATACGTCGACTGCGTCGCGGACGCGCGGATGGTTGAGAGCTTCCTTGCGCTTCGCCTCGAGCTCGGCCTCTTTACGCTGCGCCGCGACCGCAGCCACGGTGCGGTTGGAGCCCTCGCCCGCCGCATCGAACCGTATCTCCACCACGGGACGCGCGCCCAGCTGCGCCTCCGCGACCCGCTCGATCGCGCCGACCGACTCGGCCGACTGCGCCTGTCTTCCATAGAAGGAGCCGTCTTTGAAGGAAAGGACGATGCGCTCCGGCCCGACCGCTTTGGGAACACCGTGTTCCAGCACTGCCGCCAGAGCGGGCTGCTCGCGTTCGAGGCGGCCGACCATCTCTTCCCACTCCTGCAGGGCCGCTCGCCGAATCGGCGTCAGCACCTCACCGCTGCTCGTCTGAAAGCCACCCGCATGCTTCGTTGCAGGCATGATCGGCTCGTTGGGATCCTGCGGCTTCGGCTCGGGAGGAGGCGCAGCCGCCGCCTCGGGCGCGGGCTCTGCCTCGAGCTTCGGCTTCGGTTGCGGCTTCGCGGGTTTCGCTTTGGGCTTGCGCGGACGCGAGTCACCCGAGGGTCCGCCCGTCGTGCCGGCCGTTCCTTGCAGCGCCTCGAGGCGGGCGATCAGCTCGGCCACCGATTGCAGGGGAGGGCGGGTCGCAACCCGGACGAGCCCCATCTCGAGCATGAGCTTTGGGTTCGGGCTCTGCGCCATCTCCTCCATCACCATCGAGATCGCGCGAAAACAGCGCTGAAGCTCGAGGATGTCGACGTCTGCGATGAGCTTCTCGGCGGTGTCTCGTTCCTCGGGCACCCACTCGGTCGGATCCCCCGCGTCGAGCTTGAGGACCACGAGATCCCGCACGAGCTGGAGGAGCTGGCGCGCGAAGTGCTGCATGTCGACGCTTCGGTCGGCGAGGCCGTCGACTGCTTGAACGACCGCAGCTCCGTCGCCTTCGAGCACCGCGCGCGCGACCTCGTAGAGGGCTTCGCGCGCCGCGATTCCAAGGCTGGCAGCCACGGTGTCCGCCGTGATTCGGGTGTCCGAAATCGCCACGAGCTGGTCGAGGAGGGTCAACGCATCGCGCATGGACCCCGCCGCTTCGCGCGCGACGACCGAGACGGCCTCGTCGTCTGCCGACAGGTCCTCCGCGTCCAAAATCGCGCCCACGCGCTCCGCAATCAGCCGATGAGGGATGAGGCGGAAGTCGTACTGCTGGCAGCGCGAGCGGATCGTCACGGGCACTTTGTGGCTCTCCGTGGTGGCAAAGATGAACTTCACGTGGTCGGGAGGCTCCTCCAAGGTCTTCAAAAAGGCGTTGAAGGCCCCCGTCGAGAGCATGTGCACCTCGTCGACGATGACGATCTTGTATCGGTCTCGCTGCGGCCGGTAGGGCAGAGACTCCTGAAGCCTTCGCACGTCCTCGACGCTGTTGTTCGATGCGCCGTCGATCTCCTGAACGTCGACATCGATGCCTGCCGTGATGTCGAGGCAGGGTCCGCATTCGTTGCAGGGGGTCGGAGTCGGGCCCTTCTCGCAGTTGAGAGCCTTCGCGAGGAGGCGCGCAGTCGTCGTCTTGCCGACGCCGCGCACGCCGGTGAACAGGAATGCGTGGGCGACACGATCGGCCTCGATGGCATTCGCGAGGGTGCGGGCGACGTGCTCCTGACCGACGAGGTCGGCAAAGCTTTGAGGGCGATATTTCCTCGCGAGAACGGTGTACGCCATCAGGCGAGCGAGCCTATCACGCCCCCGGGGCCGGTGCAGCCGCGCTCACTCCGTCGGCGGCGGCTCCTCTTCCTCGAGGAGCTCCTCCTCTTCTGCGTCGAGATCCTCTTCTTCCTCTTCCTCGTCTTCGTCTTCCCAGTCGTCCTCCTCGGCCATGGCTTCCTGCATCATCTCTTCCATGGTCGGCATGCCGCCCGTAGCGCCTTCCTCGCCCTCTTCGCCCTGGATCATCTGGTTCGGGTCACCGCCCATGATCGCGTTTCCGAGGCCGATCGAAAGCTGTGGGTACCAGGTGATGACGGCGAGACCGATCAGCATCAGGCCCACGAAAGGCGCAACGCTTCGTATGACGTGGCCGAGGCCCTTTTCATAGAGTGCGCTCGCGACGAACAGATTCAGGCCGACCGGAGGGGTCAGATATCCGATTTCGAGGTTGACGATGAAGATGATGCCGAAGTGCATCGGATCGACGCCCATCGAGGCCGCGATCGGCGCCAACATTGGGACGAAGACGAACATCGCGCTGAGGATGTCCATCATCATGCCCACGGCCAGAAGTATCAGGTTGAGCAAGAGTAGGAACTGCCAGTACTTCAGGTCCTTGCCCTGAATCCACTCGACCATGAGCTCCGGAATGTCTTCCTTTTCGAGGAATTCGCCGAGTGCGAGCGCCATGACCAAAATGAGTAGGAAAGAACCGAGGAATACGCCCGTCTCGCCAAAGATGCCGGGGATGGCCTTGAGCTTGAGCGCTCGGTGCAGCCAGACCTCGACCACGACCGCGTAGGCAACGCTGACCGCGGATGCCTCGACAGCGTTGAAGATGCCGCCGTAGATGCCGCCGAGGATCAGGATTGGGAACATCAAAGCCCAGAAGCCATCTCGGGTGGCTGCGGCCAACTTCTTAAACTTGAACGGCGCGGTGGGGACCTTGTCGACGATGCCGTGATAGAAGGAGTATCCGATCAGAATCGAGCCCATCACCAGGCCGGGACCGAAGCCCGAGGCAAATAGGCGCTCGACCTCGATGACCGCAGTCTGGTTGACGATCGGGTAGACGATCATCGGGATCGATGGCGGAATCAGAATGCCCAGCGAACCCGCGGATGTGAGCAAGCCGTGCGAGAAGCGTTCTCGGTAGCCCTCGGCGATCAGGGCCGGTCCCATCATCGAGCCGATCGCGACGACTGTCGCTGGGCTCGAGCCGCTGATCGCGGCAAACAGCATGCACGCGATGACGCCGCTCATTGCCATGCCGCCGGGAACCCAGCCAATCAGCGCCTGGGCGAAGTCGACGAGGCGTTGGCTGATCTGGCCCCGGCTCATGACGGCGCCGCTCATGATGAAGAATGGGATTGCGAGCAGAGTGGGGCTGTCCGCGAGGCTTCGAATGCCCTCGATGACGATCGTGAACTCGGTCGGATCCCGGAATCCGCTCCACAGGAACAGGCTTCCGAGGGTGGCGATGCCGATCAGCACGAAAAGCGGCGCGCCCACGAGCGCCGCCGCGATGATCGCCGCCGCGAGGAGCCCGCCCTTGCCGAGAAACGGCAGAAAAAGGACGAGCAGAACGATGATCAGGAAGGGAAGCTTTCGCTCCTTGACGGCCTCGATCATCCCTCCGCCCCCTTCTTCAACTGAGTCGCCGCGACCACCGCTTCCTCTTCTGGTGCGGCGCCGTAGGAGCCGCCTAGGATCGCGCTGACGGCCGCTGCGATGTATCGAATCATCGTCATTGCGAACGCAGCGGGAACGGCGATCGTCGCGACCCAGTCAGGGACGTTGGTTTGCTCGAATCGACCCTCGAGCTGGAGTGCCTCCCTGGCGTATTCCCAGCCGAGCAGTGCCATGAAGAAACAAAAGGCTCCCGTGGCGAGATAGCCGATCGCTTCGGTATAGCGAGAGATCGACCGAGGGACGACTCGCTTGAGCGCCCCGACCTGGATGTGCTTGCCCTCGTGCGCGCACACGCTTGCCCCGAGGAAGCCGACCCAGAGCAGCATGATCAGGGAGAGCTCCTTCGACCAGCTGTAGCCGTCGGGGAAGTAGTTCATCGTGACGTGGACGAACAAAGCGGTCACCACCGCGAATGCCAAGAGCTTTCCGACCCAGCGAGGTTCTCGCTTGCGCACGAGATCGTAGAGCCATGCCGTAGAGCAAAGCGCGTAGAGCAGCAGGTAGAACCAGCGGGATTCGAAGCCCGGCCGGATCATGATCCAGCCGATCAGTCCTAGACCTGCGCACGCCACGATCGTTTCGACGATGGGCTTGATGCGCGACCGCTCGCTTCCCTCTTCGACGGCATGCTCTTCGGCCGTCCAAAATGCAAAGTAGACCAGGCCGATGCCGATGAGCCCGGTCGCGATCGGGCCGACCGTGGTCAACGTTTCCATCGCCTCGGGGCTCTCGATGCCGAAGATGCGGGCCGTCAGGTCGGCGACCTTGCTATCCGGCGCAGCGAGCCTGCGGTACATGACGTCGAGGAACACCATGACCGCCGAGACGGCGAGGAACGTCCAGAGGATCCCCATCTCGACCATGAAGATCCAGTCGTCGATCCGTCGAAGGAAGCCAAATCGACCCTTATAGGGGTTCTCGTCGCCCGATTGCGCCATAGCGCCGGACGGTAACCCTGGATCGCTCTGGCAATCAAGGCTTCTTGCGGTAGGGTCGCCTGAGGACACATGCGTACAGTCATCCACTTCGACATGGACGCGTTTTTCGCGTCGGTGGAGCAGATGGACGATCCGGAGCTGCGCGGGCGGCCCGTGTTGGTTGGGGCGAGGTCGCGGCGTGGCGTCGTCGCTGCCGCCTCGTATGAAGCCCGGCCGTCCGGGGTCCGCTCGGCCATGTCGATGGTCGAGGCGCTTCGCCGCTGTCCCGACGCCGTGGTCGTTCCGCCTCGGCGGGCTCGCTACGTGGAGCTCAGCCGCTGGGTTTTTCAGGTTTTTCGGCGCTATACGCCCCTGGTCGAAGGCCTTTCCCTCGATGAGGCGTTTCTCGACGTGACGGGGAGCAGGTCTCTCTTTGGGGAGGGTCCGGCCATCGCGGCAGCGATCAAGAAGGCCATCCTCGAAGAGATCGGCCTCACGGGCTCGGCAGGCGTCGCGTCGAACAAGTTCGTGGCGAAGATCGCCAGCGATCTGGACAAGCCGGACGGGCTGACCGTCGTTCCTGACGGCTGCGAGGCCGAGCTCCTCGCGCCTCTTCCGTTGGAGCGCATGTGGCGCGTCGGTCCGAGAGCCCGCGTCAAGCTGCGCGCGGCGGGTCTTCGAACGATCGGGGACCTGGCCGAGCTCGACGCACAGACGATGGAGCACCTTCTCGGAAGCTGGGGCCCGATCGCGCGCGAGCTGGCGCGCGGGCGCGACGACCGGCCGGTCGTCGTGGGCGCACCGCCGAAGAGCCTCGGGACCGAGACGACGTTCGAGCGAGACTTGACGACTGTCGACGAGCTGCTGCAACCGATTCTTCGGCAGTCGATGCAAGTTGCCGACCGGCTGGTGGACAAGGGGCTTTGGGCACAGGTCGTGTCGCTCAAGATCAAGTACGGCGATCACACCGTTCGGACTCGGCAGACCCGACTGCCGCGCCCGGTTTCCGACACCGATGCGATCTTCGAAGCCGCTCGCGATCTCTTGAATCGCTTCGACGACGTGCAGTCGGGTGTGCGACTCACCGGGGTCTCCGCTTCCGTCTTCTCCGACGATCCCGGCGAGGGGCTCTTTCCGGACGTCGAGCGCGTGCGTCGAGAGCGGCTTGCGGTGACGACGCAAGCGCTTCGCGAGCGCTTCGGGGCGGCGGGGTTAACCCGAGCGTCGCTGATTGCGGCGCCTCGGGATGGCGAGAGAAGCCGTCATTGAAATGATGCACAATCTCGCGGTCGCACTGACGGTGCGAATGTCGCGTTGACACCTCGGTGCGCGGCCTTTAAGGTCCGCGTGTTGCGAATCGCCACGCAATGCTCGAGGAGCCCCACAGGATGAACGCGAGACACACCAAGTTCATCTTCGTCACGGGGGGTGTTGTCAGCTCGATCGGAAAAGGCCTGGCTGCCGCTTCGATGGGCGCGCTCCTCGAAGCACGAGGGCTGCGGGTCACGAACATCAAGCTCGACCCCTACATCAACGTCGATCCCGGCACGATGTCGCCGTTTCAGCACGGCGAAGTCTTCGTCACCGACGACGGCGCGGAGGCCGATCTCGACCTCGGCCACTACGAGCGGTTCACCAACGCGACGATGACCAAAGCCAACAACTTCACGACCGGACGCATCTATGATTCGGTCATTTCGAAGGAGCGGCGCGGCGAGTATCTCGGCGCAACGATTCAGGTCATCCCCCACATCACCGACGAGATCAAAGCCCGAGTTCGCGAGGCGACGCGCAACGTCGACGTCGCAATCGTCGAGATCGGGGGCACGGTTGGCGATATCGAATCGCTTCCGTTCCTCGAGGCGGTTCGACAGCTTCGCGTCGAGCTCGGCCCGCAAAACAGCGTCTCGGTCCACGTCACGCTCGTCCCGCACATTGCAGCCGCCGGCGAGCTCAAGACCAAGCCCACGCAGCACTCGGTAAAGGAGCTACTCGGCCTCGGCATCCAGCCGGAGATCTTGCTCTGTCGGGTCGATCGCGAGCTCCCGCAAAAGCTCAAAGAGAAAATCGCCCACTTCTGCAACGTCCCCGTGGCGGCCGTCATCGCCGCACCCGACGTGCGCGTCATCTACGAGCTTCCGTTGACTTTGCACGAGCAGGGCCTCGACAAGCTCCTCGGGGAGCGCCTCAACATATGGTCGCGCGATCCGGACCTGACGGTTTGGCGCCGGACCGTCGAGCGCTACCTCGCGCCCGAACGCGGACACGTCTCCATCGCGCTCGTCGGGAAGTACGTCCATCTTCGCGACTCCTACAAGTCGCTCCACGAGTCGCTCGTCCACGCCGCGCTCGAATGCGGGGTGAAGTTGGATTTGGACTACGTCGACAGTGAAGAGCTGGAAGGTGGCGATCTCGAAGGTCGTCTCGGCCAGCACGACGCGGTCCTCGTTCCAGGGGGATTTGGAGACCGAGGCTCCGAAGGCAAGATTCGCGCGATCGAGTACGCGCGCGAGAACGGCGTTCCCTTCTTCGGCATCTGCCTCGGCATGCAGATGGCGGTCGTCGAGTACGCGCGAAATGTCTGCGGGCTCGACGGGGCGAACAGCGCGGAGTTCGCGCGTGGTGCCAAGCACCCCGTGGTCGACATCATGCCCGACCAGCGAGCCATCGAGGACAAGGGCGCGACGATGCGCCTCGGGGCGTACCCGTGCACCCTCAAGTCCGACTCTTTGGCGGCGAAGATCTACGGCACGCTGCAGATCAGCGAACGGCACCGCCACCGCTACGAGGTGAACAATCAGTACCGCGACGACCTCGAGCGCGGTGGGCTCGTGCTGTCGGGGCTGTCACCGGACGAACGGCTGGTGGAGATGGTGGAGCTCCCCAGCCATCCGCATTTCATCGGGTGTCAGTTCCACCCGGAGTTCAAGAGCAAGCCGCACAAGCCGCATCCGCTCTTCACGAGCTTCGTACGAGCCGCCGTCGAGCACCACGCGAAAAAAGAGCGCTCGGTGAGCGGCTCGACCGACGTGCTCATCAACTGAGAGGCGCGGACCTGCGTCGCCGCCGGAGGACGGCGAGGCCGAGGAGCAGCACGAAGGCGCTTCCGAGATCCGTCCGGCCGAAGGTGCCCGCGGAGCAGCCCGCGAGCCCAACCCCCGGCGCGGGCGGCGTCGTGCCGCCGGTACCAGGGGTGCCGCCGGTACCAGGGGTGCCGCCGGTGCCGGGCGTACCGCCAGTCCCAGGGACGTCGCCACCCTTGGCCATCCGCAGCGCGGGATCGCCGAACAGATGGTAGATCTCGATCATCTCGCGCTGGTGCTCGGAGCCGTCGAGCACGCCAAAGGCGCGATCGATCATCGGTCCGAGGCGCGTGCCGGACTCCGCGCTGAGCTCTCCGAGCAGACCCTCGAGCAGCTGGGCCGCCTGCTCGTTGATCGAGACGCCGGACGGACCCCACACCGCGATTGCGGCCTCGTCGGAGATCAACATCGCTTCTCCGAGCGTGACCAAACCCGGGGTTGCAAAGCGAGAGGCAACGCACGTCATGTCCGCGAAGATCGGCTGAGCTCCCTCGACGACCACCGTCTCGAGATCGTCGATACCGAGGAGCACTTCCGTTCTGCCGAGAGCGGTCAGCCCCGCGTGGCCGAGATACCCGAGCACGCGCGGCCCACCCTGCAGCTCGTCGAAGAGCAGCGTGCGCGTGCTTTCCAGGTCGCCGAGCTCGGAGCGATAGATCGGGGTCACGTCCCAGCTCATCGGAAGCCCGGCGGTCGCCTCGTCCGCCCACATTCCGAAGTTCCCCTGGTTCGTGGTGGCGTCCGCGAGCATGGCGACGTCGTTGCGCAACGAGTCGAGCGCATCCTCGTAGGCGGCGATCTGCGCGATCACGCTGTCGAGCTCTCCGGGCGTGGTGACGGGCAGTCGGCCGATCGACACGTCGGGGAGCCCGTCGTCGTCGAGGAAGTCGGCGAGCTTCGTATCTGACGAATAGAGGCCCCGGCTCGTGCTCGACATGAGCGGCGGGAAGAAATTGCCGCCGAGACCCTTCAAGTCGCGATAGTCGAAGGAGCCTTTGCCAATCAAGACGACGTACTCGGGAGACGTGGCCCAGCTCGCGTGCGCGTGGGCGAGGAAGGCACGGAGCGCGTTTGGATCGGGAGTTCCGAACGCAAACTCGTCGTAGACGTCTTGAAGGTCGACTACGCGTGAGGCGAGGCCGTCGGCCTCCCGATAGTCCGCGAGGTCACGCGCACCGTCGAGAAAATCGGCGGGTGCGACGACGAGGTAGTTTGCCGCGTTGTCGCTGCTCCGCAGGTTCGACGGGAGATCCTTCCAGACCGAGCGCGGTGGGAGCGCTTCTGAAGCCGTCACCGCGAAGTACTCCCGGCCGGCTTCGGTGGCTAGCTGCAGGCCCGTCGGGGAAGCGACCGCGTCGACCAGCCGAACGGGCTCTCTCGGGTCTGTGACGTCGAGGATCTCCACCTCGCTACCGACCAGGCCGACGACTTCGAGAGACGCGTCCTCGGTGCCCTCGAAGCGCAGCGAAGAGCTCGCGGTCTCGTAAAGTCGCGTGTAGTCGAGGTCGGCGAAGTTGAAATAGAGCTGGCTTTCCGACGTGCCGACCGGCGCCATCGTGAGCGTGTTTTCACCGTCTCGGAGCGCGGCCTCGGGAACGTTCAACGTCTCTTGGTAGGGGACACGGCCTTCGAAGACCACGTTCCCGACGGACACCCCGTTGAGCTGAACGTCGACCGTGTGCGGCTCCTCGGAGATGCCGTAAAAGTCGAGTCGGAGCGTGCCGTCACCTGCAACGGCTTCGAGCTCGAATGTGACCTCGGCCGTCATCGGGGAGGTCGCGGTCGCCGAGATCGCCTGCCAGTACCAGTAGTCCGCCTCCGGATCGCTCGCGACGAGCACCCCCTCGACGGCGTCTTGCTCGAGGTGAACGTGCCCGTCGTAGGTCAAGCCCTGCGTGAGGGCATCGGGAGCCGCAGACTGCTGCTCCATCGTCAAACCCGGTTCCAGAGACAACCGGTAGAGCCGTTCGACCGTGTAGAGGCTCTTCCGTTCGAGGCCGAAGAACGTGAGCTCCGAGCCATCCGCGGCGCCTCGCCATCGGACCGGCTGCCCCTGCTCGGTGAGGCGGAGCTCGCCGTTTTGAATGCGGGACCGCACGCTTTCTTCGGCGAGGCCGAAGCGGCTCGCGATCTCAGAGGCTCTCACGACGTAGAGCCCCGTCTCTTCAATTCCGAGGTAGACCGCGACCGGCTCGCCGTCTCCCTGCTTTTCGGAGCTCGCGCTCTTGGCTGCGAACCGATTTGGCGCGACAGGATGCGCAGCCCGCACATACACCGCGTCGCCTTCGAGCATGCTCGAATCCTCGCGCTCCGGTGTGACCTCGAACGGACCGTGCTGGGCCTCGTGGCCCTGGAGATCGATTTCGACCAGCAGGTAGCGCTGCGGTTCGCCAGACTTGGCCACGTCGTCGCGGAGCTCGTAGACGCCTCCCTGCGGCGCCGAAAGAAGCCCGATCAGCGTGCCTTCGTGAACGGCCGTCCACTCCCCGGCGGACTCGCGATGCAGACGAAAACCAACGGTCCCCGCCTCGGAGCGTGTCGTCCAGCGAACGACGACGGATCCGCGATCCGTGAACGCGGCGAATGCCTCGAGCGTCGCATGCGTGAGATTCTCGCAGCTCGGGTCCATGTTTTCGCCGTTCAGGCAGGTGTCGACGCCTGCGTCTCCGAACAAGTTGTCGGTCCCTGTGCCGCCGTCAATCGTGTCGTTGTCACCGTTCCCGTTGATCGTATCGTCGCCGTCGTCGCCGTTGATGACGTCCGCACCGTCACCGCCACTCAGAGTATCGTTATCCAGGCCTCCCGAAATGAAATCCTGGTCCGGCCCTCCGTTCGCGGTGTCGTTTCCGGCGCCTCCGTTGATCGTGTCCACGCCGTTCCCTCCGTCGAGCTGAGGATCGTCGCCAGCTTCGCCCTCGAGCGTGTCATTGCCGTCGCCACCGGAGAGCGAATCGGCGCCGGCGCCACCGAAGAGCTGATCGTTGCCGACGCCTCCAGTGAGAGTGTCGTTGTCCCCGTCGCCTCGCAGGATGTCGGCACCATCGCTCCCAAAGAGCTGATCGATGCCGTCGCCGCCAGCGAGCGTGTCGTCGTCGGCGCCGCCGTCGATGAAATCTCCTTCGGTTCCGCCCTGGATGTCATCGTCGCCGCCCTCACCGAAGAGAAAGTCGGCGCCGGCTCCGCCATCGATC
>JAHELW010000181.1 GCA_024643985.1 Myxococcales bacterium
CCGCGAAAACCCGGATTGACGCCCGGATACGGGGCACGGAAAAAACACGACGCGGGCCTGCGCGGAGCGGGAGCGCCTGCAGATGCGGCCCGTAGGACTGGCGATGTAGGCCGCGCACGCGCTCCCTCGCGCTGCGCGCCAATCGCCGGTGGTTGCTGTCATGGCGATTGTCACTTGGCACGTCCGCTCCGACCCGCGTCGCGTTTTTTCCGAGCCCCTAGGCAGAAGTCTTGACCTTAATCAGGCGGGCGCGAGGCAGGCGGAAGCGCGAGCCCGAAGGGCGAAGCCCGGCGCGCATGCGCCGCCAAGCCCGTAGGGCGCGGAGGGAGGATTACGGGTGGGGGTGGGTGGGTGGTGTAACTAAGCCAAACCAGGCTTCCGACTCAGCAACGACCCCACCCCCTGCAGGCCCTCCCGCTCCGCGCAGGCCCCCGTCGCGTTTTTTCCAAGCCCCGTATCCCGCTAAATACACAAATGTTCAGTAAGCTGCTACTGTCGGCGGGTGATCGGGAGAATTGCCGGGACCATCGTGCATCGGGACGCCGATGGCTCCGTCATCGTCGACGTTCAGGGGGTCGGATACGAGGTGTTTTTGCCTCCAGGGGCGGCTGGCCGGATCGAGCCCGACGGCGTGCAGCCGGTCTCCCTTCACGTCCACACGCACGTTCGGGAAGACGCCATCACGCTTTTCGGCTTTGCGGACGCGGAAGACCGGGCGGCGTTTCGGGCCCTTCTCAAAGTGAGCAGCATCGGCCCGAAGCTCGCGCTTGCGATTCTCGGCGTGATGAACGCGAGCGAGCTGCAAGACGCGATCGCCCGCCAGGACAAAGCCGCGTTCAAGGGCATCTCGGGGGTTGGCAAAAAGACGGTCGAGCGGATTCTCGTAGACTTGCAGGACAAGCTCGACTTCGCGGCGAGCGGGAAGACGGGCGTTCGCCTCCGAGCGGTTCCAAGCGCGGTGAGCTCGACGGGCGACACCGTCGTTGGTGCTTTGATCAACATGGGATACAAACGAAGCGAGGCTGAAGCCGCCGTCGGCACCGCGGTCGACACCAAGGACGATCAGAACGTCGAAGGGTTGCTTCGCGCTGCGCTATCGGCGTTGTCATGACCGAAATGGAAGCAAGAGCGAACGAGAACTTGAGCATGGGCGAGCAGCCGGATGAGCGCGCGTTCGATCGCAGCCTTCGCCCGGATCGCTTCGAAGACTTCGTCGGACAAGAGCCGATCAAAGAGAACCTCCGCATCTTCGTCGAGGCGGCGCGCCAGCGTGGCGAGCCGGTAGACCACACGTTGTTCTGCGGCCCGCCCGGTCTCGGCAAGACGACCTTGGCCTTGATCCTCGCGTCCGAACGGGGAGCCACGCTTCACTCGGCATCGGGCCCGGCCATCGAGCACAAGGGGCAGCTCGCGGCGCTGTTGACGAAACTCGAGCCGAACGACGTGCTCTTCATCGACGAGATCCATCGCCTCAACGCCACGGTCGAAGAGAACCTCTATACCGCGGTCGAGGACTTCCGGATCGACATCGTCAACGGAGACGGTCCGTACGCGCAAACGCTCCAGCTTCCGCTCGTTCCGTTCACGTTGGTCGGCGCGACGACGCGAACCGGGCTTCTCACCAACCCCATGCGCTCCCGTTTCGGATACGTCGCGCGACTGGACTACTACCCCGACGACGCGCTTCGAGCGATCATCGAGCGCAGCGCACGCCTCCTCGGGCTCTCACTGACGACGGAAGCCGGGCACGAGCTGGCCAGGCGATCTCGAGGCACGCCGCGTATCGCCAACAGGCTTCTTCGACGCGCGCGCGACTTCGCGCAAGTTCTGGCCGACGGGAAGCTGAACGGGGCGACGGCACGGCAAGCGCTCGAGCGTCTCGAGGTCGACGAAGCCGGCCTCGATCAGATGGATCGGCGCTACCTCACGGTGATCATCGAGCACTACGACGGTGGCCCGGTCGGCATTGAAACTCTCGCGGCTGCGCTGAGCGAGCCGCGCGATACGCTCGAAGACGTGTACGAGCCCTATCTGCTTCAGCGGGGCCTCGTTGCGCGCACGGCGAGGGGACGTGTGGCGACTCGGCACGCTTTCGAGCATCTCGGCAAAGAGCCACCGTCCGGAGCTCAGCCCGGGCTGTTCTGATCCGCTTTCTTGGACCTCGCGAAAATCCCCATGTCTTTCCGTCCCCACACGGCCGAAGAGGGCCTCCTTTCCTGGATCGAACGCTGGGCGCCACCGGATGCCGAGCTCTGGACCCGCTGGCGTCGAACGCTGTCTCCGAGCCAACGCTGCGAGGTGCTGCTCTCGCTCCAAGCCGCACTCTCGGGAATGAGCGCATTTCGTCACGTGGAGAACCACGCGCCCGTGGAAGCGGGGCCCGACTTCCGCGGAGCGCTGATCGCCATGCGTGCGACCTCCGCCTGGGCGCTCACGCTCGCAGAGGCGCTTGGTGAGAAGTCCACGGTCCCGGGTGGCCTGGAAACAGTGCGCCCGACGCTCGATGAGCCGAACGCCTCCCTTCGAACGCTCCAGCTCTCGCTCGCCGATACGCTTCGAGAGATCAATCGGATCCTCGAAGGGCGGCGCGTCGACGCAGAGCACTTCCAATCGACCTCAGACCTCTTCATCCGAGATCTTCGTCGCAATGACTTTTTTCGGCCGCCGGATCCGCTCGAGTTCTCCAACGTCGAGGAGCTGATCGGCGGAGACCACTTCCCGGCCTCTCTCGACTCTTTCGCGAGCGATGCAGCCAAGACGACCACCATCGTCGCATTTCTCACGCTGCTTCGAAATCATCGTTTCCTCGGCATCGCGGATCGCCAGATTGGCAGCGACGACGGGCTCGGTCGAGCGCACGTGATCGTGGCCGGCGTCCGGCGAGAGCTTCACGTGTTGGTTCGATTCCTGTTGGTTCAGGGCATCGAAGCGCTTGCCGACGAGCTTGAGACTCGGCTGCTCTCGCTGGACGCGGACCACATCGCGGACGCGAGACGAGACATCACCCACGTTTCGGACGAGCTCACCGAGCTCCGAGAGGCAGTCGAGTCCCTCGCAATCGACGTTCACCGCACCCTGCGTGCCTCCCTCGACGAGCCGCTACCGGCGCTCGAGACGGGGCGGAGTCTCGCGCTCCCGGCGGAACGAATGCGAAACGGCATTCGAGAGCTTCGGGGGTCGATCAAGCAAGCAGCCAAGGAGCTGCGGCACCTGGTCGGACCCACCCCGTCGCCGACCGGGACGCGGCAAAGCCAGCGAGTCAAACGAGACCTTCGCCAAGAGGTGTGGGCGTTCCGCTTCATTCTTCGCGCGTTTCTAGCCAAGGCATCGGCTGCGCCAGCCCGGGCCGACCGCTGGCACGATGCCGAGAACCTCGTGTTCGTCGGCGACTTCGTTCGACACTTTCGCGCATTCGGTCCGCGCTTGGCGAAGGCGACGGACTACCCGAGGCGAGGCGCCCTGATCGGCTCGGTGAGCGCGCTCGGCCGTCGTGACGCCGTCGATGCCGAAGCGCTCCACCTCGCAGCTCGGGAGTGCGCGAGCTTTCTCGGACACCTCGACGACGCAATGGACGAAGCACCGGAGTCGCTGCTCGCGCCCTTCGACAAGCAGAAAGCCGCGGCGGAGCTGCGCGGCTATCTTGCCGCCGCGAGAGATCGCGCTGCGGCCGAACGCGCACCCGCCGGCGCGTTCGGCTCCGCGCGAAGCCGAATCCAAGCGGGCTAGAAACCCATCCCAAACGCGGCGACAGCTCGCTCGATGACCCAAAATGCCGCGAGCGATCCGATGGCGTAAGCGGGAACCGCTCGGCTGGCGCGCCAACCAGAGGGGACGGCAGAGCGCAGCGCGGCGTAGCCCGCCCCCGCCACCGCGATCACCCCGAGCTGGCCGACCTCGAGCCCGAGGTTGAAGCCGAGAAGGGCGAGCGGGATCTCGCCGCTCGGCAGGCCCGCATCGAAAAGGACCGACGCGAAGCCGAGGCCGTGGAGCAAGCCAAGGGCGCCGGGCAGCGTCCAGGGATGCCGCCAGACCGGTCCACGTCGGCCGGTTTGAATTTCGAGCGCGAGCACGACGATCGTGAAAGCGATCAGCATCTCGACCAACGCCTGGGGGACCTCGACGATTCCGAGGATGGAAAGCGCCAGCGTGAGGCTGTGTCCGATCGTGAACGCTGTGACCGCAGCGACGAGACGCCGGCGCCATCCGAAGAGAACGAGGAGCCCGAGGACGAAGGTCAGGTGGTCCCAGCCCGTGAGCAGGTGCTGCACGCCGAGCATGAGATACTCGAAGAACGAGTGAGACGGCTCCTCGAGTGCGGCCACGGTGAGGCGAGGCGTCCCTGCATCCAGAATCGCGTGGTGCACGTCGCCTTCGATTCGGGCGATCCGCACGACGACGTTGACCGCCGAGTCTTCGAACCCGTCGACCTCGATGACGGCGCCGACCATGTCAGGAGGGTCACAGCGCAGGCGGAGGGTTTCGGTGACGGCCGTTTCGTCCTCGTTCAACGCGATCTCGGCCGGGCCGAGCTCGGAGCACGCCGTCGGAACGCGCGGACGAAGCGACTGCCCCGTCGGCCGCTTGATCGGTGCTCGCCACCGCATCGTGACGACGCCGTCGGGCCCTTGCTCGAACGACAGCACCGAGGGGGCGAGTGGGTGCGCCGAGGCACGGACGGCAATACCGAACAATGCAAGCGCGACCAGCGCAGCTGCGGAAGCCACCTTCATGGTGCGCGCTCCAGATGCACGGTGTAGGCGTCGAGAAGCGCCGTCATGCGTTCTTCGCGAAGCTCCTTCTCAATTTCGCGAAGCAGGTCGGCGCGCACCTCCGAGCCAATGACCTCGAGCGGAGGCACTCGTGCCGGTTCCTCCTCGAGCACTCTCAAGAAATGGATGCCGTACACGGATGGAATCGGACCGCGCCAAACGCCGATCAGCGACTCCGAGAGCGCATCGGCAACATCTCGACCGTAGTCGCGTGCAAGTTCGGAGGGCGCGCTGACCTGCTCCGTTCGAAGCCCTGGAAGCGGATCGCCGAGACCAGCGGGCTTGGCGTCCCCGAGCTCCCCGAGCTTGGCTCGCATCGCGCTTGCATCCTCAGCGAGAGAGTCTCCTCGCTTCGAGCGGCTCAAAAACACGTGCTGAAAGCGGACGCGGCGCTCCCGTTCGAAGCGTTCCGCGTGCTTCGTTCGGTGGGATTCGAGCTCTTCGCGAGTTGGCATCCGGTCCTCGGGGACGTACGCGAGGGCCTCCTCGGCCCGATAGAGAAGACGGGCACGAACGATCGGGTCGTGCCGATGCATGTTCATGTCGAGCGCGCGTTTGTATAGCGTGAGATCGTCGTCCGGAGATTCGGGCTCGATGAAGCGCATGTTTCGAATGAGATGACTAAACACCACCGGGTCCTGCCGGTCCCAACCGTATCGGCGTGCTTCGTTCAGTAGGATCGCGTCGCGCACGGCCGCGTCCACCTCGACCGGAGACGCGTTTGCAGATACGCGCACGGTAATTTCGGGGCCCTCGGTGCGCTCCGTTTCCCAGGCCGCTTTGACCCCGAAGAGCAGACCGCCGATCAGGAAGAAGTGGATGAGCGCGCGCAGCATCAACCGGGCGGGTCGTACCAGATCGGCGACGTCCAGGCGCGCTCTTGGATGATCGGCTCGACCTGCGCGCAGCAGCGCTCCTCGTCGGGAGGCAATAGGCCTGGGTCGCTGCAGTCGACGCTCTCGCAGAACGCCTGGTTCAGCCCGGACGCCGGGTCACAGCAGTCGCAGGTGTAGTTGCTCCGCTGTTCGTCGCGCTTGAGGGTCTGACACGCATCGAAGTCCCAATCGTTGCAGTCGTACGCTGCCGCAGCGCACTGGAGCGTCGTCCAGCGGCAGCTCGGATTCTCGAGGACGCGGGCGTAATAGTACGCGCGCTCGGCGGGATCGAAATCGGGGTCTTCCCAGACGCTGCAGAGATCGGCGTCGCCCGGGCCGCTCGGCTCACAGCTGTCGAGGTTTACCGTCGCGCCATTGTTCCCATCGCCCGCGATGTCGTACACCTGAACTTGGTACTCGCCGCCCTCGAGCCAACCCTTGACGACTTGGATTCGCTGAAGTGGGAGGCCGATCGGATCCTGTCTGGCGGAGACGACTAGGCGCGGGCCGCCG
>JAHELW010000182.1 GCA_024643985.1 Myxococcales bacterium
CCTCTTCCGGCGCTTCGAGTACCGCCGGATGCTGGTCCAGACCGCGCGCAAGGTGCTCGCAACCGAGCACGAAGCCAAACACCTCAGCGCCCACGACTTCCGCCACGCCGCCCTCACGCACATGGCCGCCGTCGGCAGCGACCTCACCGCCATCGGGCACATCGCCGGCCACAAGAACGCGACCACCACCGCCCTCTACGTGCACAACTCAGAAGCTGCCGCACGCCGCGCAGTCGCTCGCCGAGCCGGAATTCTGGACACCGAAGTGGACACCGACGCCGGCCAAGCGGCCGAAAAGCGTCCAGTGGTACGACCTAAGTTTTCGGAATCATTGGGTGGGCCATCCTGGACTCGAACCAGGAGCCAATGGATTAAGAATCCACTGCTCTACCACTTGAGCTAATGGCCCGTTGCGTGGTGCTCGTGCGTGAGCGGCACGCTTATGTCTTGCCTTGCAGCAGCTTGCAAGGCTGCTGACGTCGTTGGCCCCGTAAAATCGCTTCGCGATCACGGGGCTCGCTCGAAATCTTCGATTTCGAGCGGCACACCCGGAAGGATTCGAACCTTCGACCTACGGATTCGAAGTCCGGCGCTCTATCCAGCTGAGCTACGGGTGCTCTTTCCTGGGGATCTTTTCGCTTGAGGCCGGCTTTCTCCCTTCGCTCCCTCCCTGCGAGGTACTCCAGTACCTCTCAGTCGTTCGCTGCGGGAGACGCTCGCCCTCAAACGAAAATCTCTCCCAGGAAAGATCGTAAGTTCATCCAACTTTCAAAGAGTCAGTGGGGTGAGTGACGGGAATTGAACCCGCGACAACCGGAGCCACAATCCAGTGCTCTACCACTGAGCTACACCCACCAGAGGGCGGCAATATTAGCCTTCCTCGCGCGGCAGGCAAGGCTACGCGGAGCGGCCTTTTTCGTAATACCTTCGGGCCCATTCGGCCATCGCGATGCCGGCGGCCACGCTGATCGGGTAGCTGTGATTGATGCCGAACATCGGGATCGCAACGACCTGGTCGGCGGCCTCCAAGATGCCGGGCGAGCAGCCCTCGTCTTCGTTTCCGAACACGAGCACGGCGTCGTCGGGGATGTCGGCGTCCCAGAGCCCCTGCGTCGCGTGGTCCTTTTCAAACGCGACGATCGGCCAGCCCGCCTGCTCGACGGCATCGAGGAACACGCGCTCGGTCGGAAGCTCGACGATGTTTTCGTAGCGCTGCATGCCCATCGCGGCGCGCTCGTACCAGGGCTCGGTGCCGATCAGAATGATCTCTTTCGCGAGAAACGAGTGTGCCGTCCGAATGATCGATCCGATGTTGAAAGGGTTCTTGGCGCGATCGATCGCCACGCGAAAGGGGTGCCGGATGCGATCGAGCTCTTCGCGGATCTCGCGGCGCGGAAACTCGAAGGGCGGGACGTGGGCCATCTACTTCCACTTGATCGAGCAGCCCATCGACGGCACGTGCTCGAAGTCGACGGTGCGCCCCCCGAGGGCGGCGTCCAACACCTCGCGAAGGTCGCGGCGGGTGACCGCCTGCGGCTCCTGCCAGTTGTCGTCGATGCGGCCGTTGTAAATGAGCTTTCGGTCGCGATCGAAGACGAAGATGTCCGGCGTGCACGCGGCGTCGTAGGCCCGCGCGACCGCTTGGCTCTCGTCGCGGAGGTAGGGGAAGTTGAAGCCCTTTTCTGCGGCCCGCTCTTTCATCTTCTCGAACGAGTCGTCCGGGTAGTTGTCGGCGTCGTTCGGATTGATGGCGACGAGCTGAACGCCCTGCTGGCGGTAGTCCTCTTGAATCGCAATCAGCCGATCTTCACAGGCCTTGGCGTACGGGCAGTGATTGCAGGTGAAGACGACGACCAGCAGCTCGGCATCGCTGTAGGAGTCCAAAGATCGGGTCTCCCCATCGACGCCTGGAAGCGAAAATGGGGGCGCCTGCGTGCCGAGGGGCATACCGTTCGAGTGCATCAGAGCCATGCGCTGGGTCTAGTGCCGAGACGGCGCCGATGCCAGTGGGCCCCAGCGCCGTGCTAGATTCGTAAATCGAGATGGTGGCACAGGTGGCGAACCACGATCCGCTCATCGGAGCAACGCTCGGCGGCCTGTATCGGGTCGACCGCCTGCTGGGCATCGGCGGGATGGGACGGGTCTATCGAGCCACCCACACGCTGCTCGGCAAGGAGTTCGCGATCAAGGTGCTTCCCGAAGGCCGAACCGACCGGGCCGAGGCCACGGAGCGCTTCCTCCGGGAAGCCCGCTCGGTGATTCGAGTCGAGCACGAACACATCGTCAAAGTGGTGAACGTCGACCGCGATGACGAGCACCGTCTGTTCATCGTGATGGAGCTGCTCGAGGGCGAAACGCTCGCCGACCGGCTCGACGGGGGCCCCCTCCCCCTCGACGATGCGCTTCGAATTGCGCTCCAAACTGGGGATGCGCTGCAGGCGGCGCACGACGCCGGAATCGTCCATCGCGACCTCAAGCCGGAAAACATCTTCATCACCCAGAAGAACGGTCATGACTTCGTGAAGGTGCTCGACTTCGGCATCTCGAAAATCAAAAACCCCGAGCACGGCGACCCGAAGCTCACGGCCACCGATCAAATCGTCGGAACGCCGCTCTACATCTCCCCCGAGTTGGCGCGCGGCTTCGCGCAGGTCGACCATCGCGCCGACGTCTACGCGCTCGGCGTGATCACGTACGAGATGTTGACGGGGACGCCTCCGTTCACCGGAGACAACCACTTCCAGCTCCTCTACAAGCACGGGAACGAAGCCCCCGACCCGCCCTCGCAGCGAAGCAGCAGAGCAAACATTCCGGCGCACGTCGAAGCCGCGGTGCTTCGGGCGCTCGAAAAAGATCCGAAGGACCGCTTCGAGAACATGAGCGAGCTCTGCGAAGCGCTCGAAGGCCCAACGGTTCCGAGGCGCGCGCGAACGCTCGGCGTTCCTCTGCTCGTTGCTGCGCTTGCGGCCGCGGTGGCGTTCGTGCTCTGGCCGAAACAGGGCGCCGAAACCGACACCGCGACCACGGTAGAGCCGCCGGCGCCTGTGACACAGAAGTCCGATGCCCCCGCAGAACCTGCAAGCCCGGTGACCGTGCCGGATCGCGTCACGATCCGGCTCGAATCCAGCCCGAGCGGCGCATTCGTCGCGCTAGACGGGGAAAAGAGGGGTCAGACGCCGCTCGAAGTCGAGCTCGAGCGGGGGGCGGAGGCGACGGTACGGTTTTCGCTTCAAGGCTACCGGCCGGAGCGGCGCCGCGTGACGGCGATCGAGGACGAGGCCCTGCGCATTCGCCTGAGAAAGAAAAGCCGCCCACCCCCGCCGCCGATTAAGACAGACTTCTGACACGTGCCCGTTCTTATCTCGCTCTTGCTTTTCGCCCTGCTCGGCCTCGGCTGCCCGAACGCCGCCGACGCCCAAGGAGGGACCGAGAACGCGGAGGCGCGGGTCTACTTCGAGGAGGGCAACCGCCTGTACCAGCAGGCCGCCCGCGCGAGCGGCGCCCAGCGGACGACGCTCCTTCAGCGCTCGCTCGAGGCATACGTCGACAGCCTGCAGATCGTGCGAAGCCGCAACGCGCTCTTCAACGCGGCGATCGTGCTGGGCGAGCTCGACCGGCACGACGAGTCGTTCAACTACTTCACGGAGTATCTTCAGATCCCCGATCTCTCCGAGACCGACCGGAACGACGCGAGCCGCCGCCGTGACGCGCTTCGCGGGAACGTCGCGGTGCTCCACGTGCTCACCGAGCCCGAGGGCGCGCGAGTGTGGATCGATCGCAAGGATCTCGCTCCGCGCGGACAAACCCCGTTCGAGCTCGCCCTCCCGGAGGGCGCACACCGCCTCTTCGTCGAGCGCGATGGCTACCTGCCGGTCGAAGAGTCCCGCGAAGTCGTAACGGGCGAAACCGCGGTGGTGACGCTCGCGCTCGAACCGGAGCCGCTCCCGCCGCCTCCGCCCGAGCCCCTCGAGCCGAAGCCAGAGCCTCTTCCCGAGAAGCGTCCACGGCTTCGCAATGCCGCGATTGGAACCGCTGCCGCAACGTTTGCCACGGCCATGACGGGGCTGGGGCTCTCGCTCAAAGCCCGATCGCTTCGAGACGAGTACGACCAGGCCGCGGCGCAGTACCGGATGTCGGGCGACCCGGCGGACTTCCAGCGCGCCCAGGACCTCGCCGACCGAACCGACCGCTTCAACATCGCGGCCGACGCGATGTGGGGAACGACGATCGCGCTCGGCGTGAGTGCGATCGTGCTCTATGGCGTGCACCGAAAGCGGCAGAAACGCGAGAGCCCCGAGGTCTCGATCTCCGTATCGCGGCAAGGGGGATTTGCCAGCGTGACGATGCCGTTTGGAGCGGGACGATGAGTCGCTGGCTCGCTACTGCGGTACTGCTCTGCCTCGGCGGCTGCACGCTGCTCAATGCGCCCGACCGGAATCTTCAGCCTCCCGACGGTGGCGTCGACGGCGGTGGCATCGAGCTCTTTTGCGATGACAATCTCGACGACGACGACGACATGGCCGTCGACTGCGAGGACCAGGACTGCGCCGAGGAGCCCGCTTGCTGCGAGCGGCGGAGCACGACGCTCAGCGAAGACTGGACCACGGCAAACCTCAGCGACGGCTGGATCTTCACGCCGACGGCCGGCGACCCCTGGAGCCCGGCGCGACCCTCGTTCGAAGGCAGCACCTACGTTGGAGGCTTCGTGCCGGCGGATACGCCGCGCGCGCTGTTGAGCCGCGACTGCGTGTCGCTCGCGCTCGGCGGCTGGGTCGACACCGCGCTCTACGCAAGCGAGTCGGGCGGCTGCACGAGCAGCGAGCTCTGCGCCGAGTACGCCGGCGTCGTGCTCACGGTCGCCGACGACTCCGCGGTGGGCAGCAAGCTCCAGGACGAGATCGCCGTGACGCTTCACGCGGGCGGTCTCGTGCTCGTGACGCAAGCCGACGTCGAGGTCGCACGCGCCACGGCCGGCGTCGGACGAGAAGTCGACGTCGAGATCGAGCTTCGGCCCCGGATCGACGAATCGAATCAACCAATTCTCGTCGCGGAGGTCGTCGTCGACGGCGAAACCATTCTCGAAGACCTCCGAGTGAGCGCGATCGAGGATCTCCTGACGGAGGGCGAGTGCGTCGAGATCCCCGGCCTTCGGGTCGCGGCGCAGGGCAGCGGCGACCTCGTCTATGTGGGCCCGCTGACGACCGCCAAGCAGGACTGTGCCAATCCGAGCCAGTTCGATGCACAAAGTGCAACCCTGGAAGCTTCGAACCTCGAATTCACCCCTTCCTGGGTGGAGGCGTATGTGGGCTCGCCGGCGTTGGCCAGCTCACGAAACTCGGTGTCGGACGTCCAGTGGGACTTGATCGTCGAGGGCAGCAACTGGAGCCCCGATCTCGAGCCGACGACCCACGTCGGCTACGCCCTCGGACACGCGCGGGTGGCCACCGACGAAGGAGGCAACTGGCGTCTCACGGGATGGGAGAGCAGCGAGTCACCGAAAGCCGGGGACGACCCGCCGGCCTGTGCGGAGCCGGAGTGCGCGGACAACCGAAGCGTTCGAGAGCCTCATTTGCTGGCCGAGCTGAACGAGCAGCAGGAGCTCCGCGACCTCACGCTGTCGTTTGCGCGCGAGCTCGTCACCGAGCCGACCGAACGCGACTCGTTCGGCATCCAGCTCGTGCGTCCGGTGGGAAGCCCGGCCGCGACCATTGCGCTTCCGGGCACCGCGACGCTCGCACCGGACGATGTCCCCGAGTGCATCAGCCTGCGGGATCCCGCGCTAATTCCGGTGGATCCGGACGCCCAGCAGGGCTACTGGCTGCTCTTCACCTGCATCGAAGGGCCCCAGCCCGCACGGCGGATCGACGCCGTTCGAATCTCGCGCGCGCTCGAGGTCGTCGAGGAAAGCGGCGGCCCGATGCGCCGCACCGTGCTCGACGCCGACACGCTCGGACCGTTTGCGGCAGCCGGAATCCGCTCGGCCGAGCCGCTCATTTCGTTCATGGAGGACGGGCTCCGGCTTCGCATTTGGTTCCTCGCGCAGGCGGTGCCTGGACAATGGGCAATCGCGCTTGCAGAGGCGCGCACACACGACCTCCGGATGCTCGAGTTCGACCTCCCGGAGCCGGTGCCGTTCC
>JAHELW010000029.1 GCA_024643985.1 Myxococcales bacterium
CACACCGTTTGCATTCGTCGAGGGCGCCCCCGAGGCTTTCGAGAAGCTCGAAAACGGGTATCGGGAGGACACGGCCGCGGCCGCTTCGGTGAAGCCTGCCCGCGAAACGGAAACCACCGCCGTGTTCCTTCTTCCGAACCGAGCGTGGGCGCGCCGTGTCTCCGGCGTCTTCAGCAACGACCTCGCGAACGCTTCGCCGAGACGGGCGCATGCCGTGCTCACGGAGCGTGCCGACGGAACCTTCTTGGTCAGCGTGCGAGCGCCGCTCGAGAACAAACGCGGCGCGGACGAGCTCTGCCGGCGATTTCCGACGGGGGGCGGGCGAGCCGCGGCGGCCGGGATCAACGCTCTGCCCGAAGACCAGCTCGACCCTTTCATTGACGCGTTCGGAGCGGCGTACGGCCGTCCGGGCTAGAACCGTCCGGTCAGCCCAAGGAGGGCTCCGGAGCGGCCGGTCGAGAGGCTCGGGGCGAGCCGCGTTTGTCCCTTTTTCTCATCCTTTCGAAGGAGATAGACCAGCGGCATCGTGAGGAGAGGAGCAGCGGTGACTCCGAGAAGGATCGCACGATCGATCTGGCGGCCGCGGTTGACGCACGGTCCGGGGTCGGGCCCATTGAGCGAGCACGACTGCGGCGGCTTGGCGTCCGCAGTGGCGGCGATCGCCACCGACGCGGCTCCGAGGGCCACTCCCGCGCCGCCGCTCAGCCATGCCCACCACGGCGTCTTCGGACGGTACGGGAGCGCGAGCGGCATGGACGCAACCAACATTGCCGACCCAGCGGAGCTCGTTGCAATCAGCGCGGTACCCTGCTGCAGCCATTTGTCCTGCGCAGAAAGGCTGTTCGGGTCGGCAAGCCAGTCGTCTCCAGCGTAGCGTCGAGCAACGCCGAAGCTGTAGCCCACCAGCAGAGAAGCGGCACCCACCGATGCGAGGGTCACGCCGGAAATGAACTGACCACGCGGCGGCCTTTGTGCGCGGTCTTTGCCCGGCTCCGCCGCGGCCACCTCCGCGGGCTCCCCGGTGGCGCAATCGAGCGTCACGGCTTCCTCCCCCGTGAGGTCTCTGCACTCGCCCGCGAGCAGCGTCGCAACGGCGTCGGCAACCTGGGCCGTCACCGGGCCGGATGCAGTCGCAGCGATTTTCGCAAACGCCGCATCGTCGAACAGGCCGCTGACGAGACGGAGCTCCAAGCTCTCGGGCGCCGGCCGGGACGCGAGGACGACCGCGGAGGCGGGCAGTGCCCTTGCGATCTCGCGAGCGTCGCGGGCCCGCTCGGCCTCGGTCGACGGCGCCGCATACCGAAGGTGAAGAAGCGGCTCCGTTCGCAGCGCTCGCTCGAACCTGTCGACGACGAACAGCGCGCTTCTTCCCCGAGAGACGCGGACCGGGTGCACGCGCCCGGGCGCCTCGGGCGCGCACTCCACCTGCACGCGGTACTCGCCTGCATGGAGGCTCGTGAGCTCGAACGGCGTTCGCCCCACCAGAACGCCGTTGACGCGCGCCTCGCAGTCGGACGGGTCGCTTTCGATGAGGAGCGAACCGGTGCGGTCTCGCTCGGGGGCGGCGGCCTCTTGGAGAAGCGCCGAAACGGGCGGCGGGTGCATGAGCGGCGTCGGCTCGATGCCCGGTGCGATGCGGATACAGTCACGCGCCTGACTCCTCGCTCCTTCGTCATCTCCGGTCTCGAGCAGTGCGCGCACCGTGTAGAGGCAGGTGTCGAGAACTCGCTGGGCGCCGTTCGGATCGCGATTGAGGGCGTCGAGCCGAGCGAGCGACTGCCGCTGCACCTCTTCGAGAATGGCAAGCGCCTCGCCGAGCTCGCCTTGGGCAAGCAGCCGCAGCGCACCCTGTGAACGCCCTTGCCACGCCTCGACCATCTTCGCCGTCACCTTCGAGGGCGGGCTCGAACCGCGCTCCTCGAAGGCCACGATCGCCTGCGCGGAGGTCCACCCGCCTACTCCCTGTCTTCGGAGCTCGCGGCCGATTTGGCCAACGGTCGGCTCCATCCATGCGGAATCCCCGCCGTCCGCGATTGGGAGCACGAGCCAGCTTTCAGGCTGCGCCAGCGCGGCCGACAGTCCACAAAGCCAGAACGCGACGATGGCTGTCGAAAGCCGCATCGGCCGCTACTATCTGCGGTTTGTCCGAGCCGCGCAATAGCCGTGCGAAACTGGGCCCTTTATGGATCAGCGCCGGCCGATCCCGGACCAGATGCTCTCGTGCATGTGCCCGAGAATACACTCGGCGCTCGGGGTCGGCTCGTCGACCTTGAGTCGACCGTCGATCATAAGAAACGCCGCTCCGTGAACCGCGGACCAGGCAAGCAGGCCGGCTTCGCTCACGCTGCGTGAAAGGCGGCCCTCGGCTTCACAGCGTTCGAGAATGGCTTCGAGCGCGGCAAATGCGGCGTCGCCGGCCTCGCAAAGCTCGGGCACCTCTTGCGAGGGGATCCACCCAAACATCAATCGGAACAGCTCGGGGTGTGCCGTCGCGAACCGAAGGTATCCCGTACCTGCTAGCTTGAGCCGCTCTTCGCCGTTCTCTGCGGCCTCCTGGTCGCGGACCATCTCGTTGCGGAGCCTGCGATACCCGTCCGCGGCCAACGCAGCCAAGAGCGCATCCTTGTCCTCGAAGTGCCGATACGGCGCGCCGGGCGTGACCCCGAGCTCGCGGCCGAGCTTTCGAAGCGAAAGGCCGCCCGGCCCTTCCCGTTCGAGCTGCGCCTCGGCAGCCTCCAACAAAGCCTCGCGTAAGTCTCCGTGATGATACGCTTTTCGAGCTGTGGCCATGTTTGATTGTAACTTGATCATGCCGGGTGAGTAAACACTGTTGACATTAGAAGTGAACGCCGTATACATGAGTGTATACAGTGATTACATCAGGAGGTCAACATGAACAGCTCGCTTCTCACCATCGGAATCATTCTCGCGCTCGGCTCCGTCGGCTGCGCGGGTCTCGGAATCCAACACAGCTCCAGCCTCACTCCCCAATATCGCGCCGATCGCGGCGTCGAAGAGCTTTGGTGGACCGCGCAAAGCACGTCCTACGAGGGTCTCGAGCCGCGCATCTACGCAGAGCAGGAGCTCAACGCGCTCTGGGATCCCACCGAGCACGCCCCTCCGCAGCCCGCGGAATCGAGCCAAGGGCCAGGCGCCGTCTCGGACCTATGGAATCCAGCGTCGAGCCGAGGATGGAAGGCTCGGAGCGAGGGCTCGTCGAGCGGGTACGAGCTCAGCCGGTCCGCTCGCGGACTCTGGTACTGACGCCGAAATCATGGATCTTTCTCTCACTCGGCGACAGTATTATCACACTGTTTCACCTTTAGCACTTGACGCGCCGCGTCGTTGTCTCCAGATTGAGGGTCTGGAAGGGGGTCCGGCTTGTCCCAGCAAGCGTTCCACCATCCCAAACTGGGGGTAACCCATGAACACACAACTACTCATCGTCATCATGTCCCTCGTCGCGCTTCACGTCGCCGCCATCATCGGCGGCGGGCTGGGGCTTGGCATCATGCGGCTCATGGGCCGCAAGCCTCCTCGCCTCTCGGGCGACGCCGCGGACACGGCTCACTAGGGACGGCTCAGCACCAAGAGGCCTGATCGCCCGGTTGCTCGAGTAGCTCTCGGAGATTCGCCGACACCACGCGGTAGCCGACGTTGCCAAAGAGCTTTTGCCGGCCTTGGTTCAGGTAATAGGTCGGGCTTCCTTCGATCTTGTGCTGGTCGCGGAGCTCGACGTCGCGGCAGATCTCCGCCAGGGCTTCCCCGGACCGGAGCTTCGCTTCGACGCCCTCTAGCGGTACGTCCAGGTCGCCGAGCACTTGCCGAACCACGTCGCGGTCGGAGACGTCGAGGGCGCGCTCGAAGAAAGCCGTGCGCACCCGCCAGGCCGCTTCTTCGAGCAGGGTGCGACCGCCGAAGTCCTCGCGCCGTTTCGCCGAGACCACCCCTTCGTCCTGGAGGAGCCTCACGGCGCAGAGCATCTCGTGCGCCGTCGCAGATGTCGTGGGAGCGACTTCGTCCCAAACCCGTTCGTCGACCGAGACGTGGGGGAAACCCGCCGCGACCTCGCGAACGTGTGCGCCGAAGCCGGAGAACCCTCCGCGCTTCTTCCAGCCCTCCCCGATTCGATGCCGCGTCGAGCCGAAGACGGGGATGAACCGATACTCGAGCTCCAGCGAGTCCCCGAACTCGTCTCGAAGCGCGTCGAGCCGCGCCTCGGCGACGTATGCCCAAACGCACAACACGTCGGAAACGTAGGAGATGTGGACAGTCGACACGTCGCTCACCATCGCCCGATTCCGCCGAGGTCGTGCACCTTCGTGAACCCGTTGCTCTCGAGGAGCCGCTTCGCCATCGCGCTTCTGCTCCCGCTCTGGCAGTAGACGACGATCTCCCGTTCTTTTTCGCCGAGCTCGTCCATTCGGCCCGCAAGCTCTTGAATCGGAATGTTGATCGAGCCTTCGATGCTCCCGCGAGAGTGCTCGCCCTCGCTTCGCACGTCGACGAGGAGCGCGCCTCCCTCGACGAGCGCTCGCGCCTCGCCGCCCGTGATGCGGACGGCGCTCAGCTTCAACCACAAGACGGCGACGACGACGACTGCGAGCACGCCGAGAATGATCTTCGATACCATTGCGCAAAGGATAGTCGCCGCCTCGTCGGGCGCCAGAGGGCTCGAGCGCCGTCGAAATGCTTCACATCATGACAAACCGCGCTAGAACCTCCGGCATGGCGGAGCCGAGCACCAAGGCAGAAGGTCGAGAGAACGCCCCGAACTTCGTTCACGATCTCGTTCGGGAAGACCTTCGCACCGGGAAGCATGGGGGCCTCGTGGTTACGCGGTTTCCGCCGGAGCCCAACGGCTATCTGCACATCGGGCACGCAAAGTCGATCTGCCTCAACTTCACCACGGCCGAGCTCGCCGAAAATGGACGGTGTCACCTCCGCTTCGACGACACGAACCCCGAGGCAGAAGACACCGAGTACGTGGAGTCGATACGCGAAGACGTGCGATGGCTCGGGTTCGATTGGGGCAGCCACGAGTACTTTGCGTCGGACTACTTCGAGCGTCTGTACGACTGTGCGGTCGATCTAATCGAGCGTGGGCTCGCGTACGTGGACAGCCAGAGCCTCGAGGAGATCCGCGCAGGGCGCGGTGACTTCTATCGACCCGGGGTGAACAGCCCGTTTCGAGACCGTCCCGTCGAAGAGAGTCTCGATCTCTTCGCGCGAATGCGGGCCGGTGAGCTCGACGAGGGCACGCACGTGCTCCGAGCGAAGATCGACATGGCCTCGAAGGACGTGAACCTACGCGATCCCCTGATGTATCGGATTCGCAAGGCCACCCATCATCGGACCGGCGACGACTGGTGCATCTACCCGATGTACGACTACGCGCATCCGATGTCGGATGCCTTCGAGGGCATCACGCACTCGATCTGCACGCTCGAGTTCGCGCACCACAATCCTCTCTACCAGTGGTTCGTCTCGCATTTCGATTTCGACCCGGTTCCATGGCAGTACGAGTTTGCGCGCCTGAACCTCACGTACACCGTGATGAGCAAGCGGCTCTTGAAGAGGTTGGTCGAGGAAGGTCACGTGAGCGGTTGGGACGATCCGCGGATGCCCACGATCGCCGGCATGCGGCGCCGCGGGTATACCCCTTCCGCCATACGGCGATTTGCCGAGCGCATCGGAGTCTCGCGAAGGGACAGCATCGTCGACGTGGGGCTCCTCGAGCACGCGCTTCGAGAGGACCTGAACGCGACGTCTCCGCGAACGATGGCGGTGCTGCGGCCGCTCCGGCTCGTCATCGAGAATCTCCCGGAAGACGAGCAAATCGACCTCGCTGCGCCGTTCAGCCCGGATGACCCGAGCTTTGGATCGAGGACATTGCACCTCACGCGCGAGCTCTTCATCGAGCGGGGCGACTTCATGGAAGAGCCCGTCAAGAAGTGGTTTCGATTGGCGCCCGGACGAGAGGTGCGTCTTCGGTACGGCGCGCTCGTCACCTGCACGGACTTCGTCAAGAACGACGATGGAGAGGTCGTCGAGGTGCGCTGCACCTGGGATCCGGAGTCCAAGGGAGGCAACGCTCCTGACGGAAGGCGCGTCCGCGGAACGATTCACTGGGTAAGCGCGAAACACGCGGTCGACGCGGAAGTGCGCCTCTACGACAGGCTGTTCAACGAGGAAAACCCACTCGACGAGTCGCACGAGGGCGATTTCACCGCGCGCATCAATCCGGGCTCTCTAGAGGTGATTGCCGATGCGAAGCTCGAGCCGAACCTCGCCGCTAGAAGTCACGGCGAGCGGGTCCAGTTCGAGCGGCTCGGCTACTTCGTCGTCGACCCCGACAGCACCCCCGAGCGACCGGTCTACAATCGGACGATTCAGCTGAAGGACTCGTGGGCGAAGAAGAAGGGGAAGTAGCCTCATCGGTTCTTGAACTCGGGTTTTCGCTTTTGGAGGAAAGCCAGCACGCCCTCCTGCATGTCCTCGGAGACGATCGCGCGCTCCAGCGCCTCGTACTCGTGCTGAAGACCCTCTTCGAGCGACTTCGGACCGCCTCGAACCACCGCGTCGAGAATTCCGGCCACCGCGATCGGAGCCTTTTCGGCCAGCTCGCCAGCAAGCAGCGCCGCACGCGCGTCGAGGTCGTCGGGTCCGCAGACTTCGCCGACGAGGCCGGCTTCGAGCGCTTCGTCGGCGCTGAGCTTCTTGGCGCGGAGCATCACGTCGAGCGCGCGCGCGCGGCCGATCGTTCGCGTGAGGCGCTGCGTGCCGCCCCAGGCGGGGACCACGCCGAGCTCCACCTCCGGGAGCCCGATCTTCGCGCCGCGCGCGGCGATTCGAAAGTGGCACCCGAGCGCGATCTCCAGACCGCCGCCGAGGCATGCGCCCCGGATCGCCGCGATCGCGGGCTTACGCATGTGCTCGATCCGAGCGATGACGCGAAGCCGCTGCTCGATGAAACCTTTGACGCCGCGTCCCTGCGCGGCCGCACCGAACTCCCGGATGTCGGCGCCTACGGAGAAGTTGGCGCCGCCTGCGCCCCGAATCACGATGGCGCGGACCGAGCCGTCGTCGCCGACTTCGTCGACCGCCGCTTCGAGGGCGTCGAACAGCCGCATCCCCAGGCGATTGTAGGGTGGGTCGTTCAGCTCGATGGTGGCAACGTGGCCATCGCGTATCAGTCGAATCGGTTCGTCGGTCATGCCATCTCCTCGATGCGCCGTTCGAGCTCGGCGTGCCACCACTCGATCGGGGCTTCCTCGACGCCATAGGTGAAGCGCTCGTTTGCGCCACTCTTCAATCCGCGTTGGATCTGCTCGCAGACCCACAGGTCTTCGCCTTTGAACACGCGGTTTTGGATCAGCTCGTAGTTGAGCTCCCAGTGAGCCTTCGCCTTCTCGTCCTCGGGCTCCTCCGGAATGATGAGATCGTGCTCCCAGTAGATTTCGTCCAACCCGGTGGGGTACGCAGTTGCGCGGCTGACGAATCCGGGCTGGGCGACGAAAATCGTGCTCGGAAAGAAGACGTAGGTGGGCGTTGCGATGTCCCGGATGTCGCCGACCGCATCGCTTTCGATCGCTTCGCGAAAACCGCCCCGACCGACGATTGCGCGCACGTGCGGTCCGGCAGGCTCGGAATAGCTCTGGTGCCCCTCGAAGTACGGGCCGACCGTCTTCTTGTGCAGGTGCCGAACGTGGTATCCATCGAGAAACGCCTCCATCACGATCTTCCAGTTCGTGCGCGCCGTCGTGGTCCCGCGGCGAAATACGACGTGGCTTTCGAGCCCGAGCGGCGCGAGGTCTGGCTCCAGCGGGTCGAGAAAAGAGTCGAAATCGAAGCGTTCGCCGGGTGTACCAACGACCCAGACCAGCCCGAACCGCTCGGTGACCGGCAGCGCGGTCAGATCGTGCGCGCACTCGTCGAGCGTCGGGAAGAGCTCGCGGCGCGGAACGTGAGTGAGCTTGCCTTCGAGGTCGTAGGTCCACCCGTGATAGACGCAGTGAAACCCTTTCTTGACCTTGGAAAAGCCGGCCTTTTCGACGAGACGGGTTCCCCGATGACGGCAGACGTTGAGCATGGCGCGGAGCACGCCGTCCCGGCCCCGAACCACGAGGACGGGAACGCCGAGCGCGTCGTGCGCGAGGCACGACCCCGGCGCGGCGAGCTGCGAGACGTGGGCCACCGCGGTCGGCAGCGTGCGCAGCAGTGCTCGCTCTCGCTCGAAGCGAACGGGATCGGTGTAGGCATCCACGGAGATCTGGAAGTCGCCGAGGCTCGGGTCGGGACCGCGCTCGTACGTGCCGATGAGCTTGCCGAGCAGATGCTCATAGATGGATGGGTTGCTCACCAGGTTTCTTTCCATCGCGCGCGTCCCTGACTATCACATCATCGCCCCCGACTACACGGAAACCTCTGCTATCCTGCGGCTGGATGCGGGTCTTCGTCATCGCCGCCGTGGTCGTCGCGCTCATCGTCCTCGTCGGGATCGCCTGGCTCGCAGCCTCCGGCCCGACGGAAGCCGAGGCGGAACGCATTGCCGTCGTGCTGCGTGAGACTGCGCCGGCAGGGGAGCCGGCTGCATATGCGCACTGTGCATCCTGTCATTTGCACGACGGAAGCGGGCGGCCCGACGGGGCGATCCCGCGCCTGAACGGGCAGCGCCGCTCCGTGCTCCAACACAAGCTCTACCGGCTGCGGGCCGGAACGCTTCGCATTCCGGTGATGGACCCGTTCGCGCGCGCGCTCGATCCGGCCGAGGTCGAAGAGATCGCCGACTACCTCGCGCAGCTCCCCGAAACCTCGTCTTCGAAGCCGCATCTCAGCGAAGAGGAGCAGGTCGCGGGCGCTGCGCTCTACGGCGAGCACTGTGCTTCTTGCCATGGAGCCAACGGCGAAGGTCACGACGGCCTCTTTGCCTCACGGCTCTGCGGGCAGTACCGCGGCTACCTCGAGCGCCGGCTAGAAGAAGCCGCGGCGCAGGTACGCGGCGACGCAGACGCCGTCATGCAAGGGGTGGTCGCCCAGGTCCCGGAAGAAGCGCTCGATCCGATCGTGAGGTGGCTCGCCCACGGAAACGGGTGCGCGGCACCATGACGAATTCGTGGAGCCGGCGTCGCTTCGTACGGATCACGGGGGGAGCCGCGGTGGGTGCCTCGGTGACCGGCTCCGGTCTTGCTCGGGCCGCCGTTCCCGATTCGCCGCTGCGCCCAACGCGTCATGCGAAGGTCGTGATCGTCGGGGCAGGGCTCTCGGGCTTGATGGCCGCGCGGGAGCTCGAGCGGCTCGGCGAGCGGTCGTTCGTCGTCCTCGAAGCGCGCGATCGCGTCGGCGGCAGAACGCTCAACATGCCGATCGGAGACGGTCACGTCGTCGAGGTGGGCGGCGAGTGGATCGGGCCCGGCCAGGACGCCATCGCTGAGCTGATCCGCGACCTAGGAATCGGCGCCTTCGATGCCTACTATGAGGGCGACACCACTTACGACATTCAGGGAACGATCTCGCGCGGCCTCCTGCCGGACGTCACGTTCGGTGAGGCGGTCGACTTCGCGAAGGTCGCTTGGCAGCTCGATCGACTCAGCAAGAAGCTGCCGCTCGGCGAGCCCTGGCTTGCGGACGGCGCCAAAGAGCTCGACCAATCGACGTTCGGCGCGTGGCTCGAGGAGCGCGCAGCGACGAGCTTCACCCCGTCGGTCTTCCGACTGATCGGCCGCGCGGTATGGTCCGGGTACCCTCAGCGCACCTCGCTTCTATGGGTCCTTCACTATCTCCGCTCTGCGGGCGGGCTGCTTCCCGTGATCCTCAACGACGGCGGAGCTCAGGATCAGCGCATCGACGGCGGCTCGCAGGTGATCTCGGAGCGCTTGGCCGCCCCGCTCGAAGATCGTCTCCTGCTCGGGCGACCGGTGCTCCGCATCGAGGATCGGGCCCCGCGGCGCATGCGCGTCGTCACTCCGATCGAGACCTTCACGGCCGACCGGGTCATCGTCGCCATGGCGCCCGCGGACACGATGCGCATCACCTTCCAGCCCGAGCTCCCGAAGCCGCGTCTGGCGCTCGCCTCCGGGTGGGCCCGCCTCCCGCGGCTGCCGCTGATCAAGGCCGCCATGCTCTACGACACGCCGTTTTGGCGAGCCGAGGGCTTGAACGGCGCGATGCAGAGCGATCGCAGTCCGATTCAACTCGTCTTCGACAACTCGCCCGAGGACGGGTCGATGGGCGTTCTCAGCTGCTTCTTCTCGATCGTCGAAGCGCCGCATCTTGCCGATCGCGCAGCACGCGAGCACGGCCTTCGACGAGAGCTGGCGCGCTACTTTGGTCCGCGGGCGCTCGAGGCGATCGGCTACGTCGAAAAGGATTGGTCGACCGATCCGTGGAGCACGGGATGCATCACCCCGCTCACGCCCGGCATTCTCACCGCGGGGGGCGAGCACTTGCGAAAGCCCGCCGGCCGCATTCACTGGGCGGGTACCGAGAGCGCCAAACGCTGGTGCGGCTACATGGACGGCGCGATCTCGGCCGGCGCCCGTGCCGCGAGCGAGGTCATCGCCTCTCTTTCATCGCAGTGAGAATCCAGCGCCGCGTGTCGGCCGGGTCGATCACGGCGTCGAGCTCGAAGTGCTCGGCCACGTTGATCGCTTTACCCCGCTCGTAGGCGATCGCCACCATCTGCGCGAACATCTTGGCGCGCGCCTCCGGGTCTTCGATCGACTCCAGCTCTTTTCGGAAGCCCAGCCGCACCGCTCCCTCGAGACCCATTCCGCCAAACTCCCCCGTCGGCCAGGAGACCGTGAAAACCGGCGCCTTGAAGCTCCCACCCGCCATCGACTGGGCACCTAGACCGTAGCCCTTCCGTAGAACCACGGTGCAAAACGGAACGGTCAGGCTCGCGCCCGCGGTAAAGAGTCGGGCCGCGCGCTTCACGAGACCGGTTTCCTCCGCTTCGGGGCCGACCATGAAGCCGGGCGTGTCGCATAGAAACACGAGCGGGATGCCAAACGTGTTGCAAAGACCCATGAAGTCGCTTGCTTTGTCGGCGGCGTCACCGTCGATGGCGCCGCCAAGATGCCTCGGGTTGTTCGCGATGACGCCAATTGGTTTTCCTTCGATGCGGGCGAGGGCGGTGATCATGCCGACGCCAAATCCGCCTCGAAGCTCGAGTACCGAGCCCTCGTCCATCAGCGTGTCGATCGCTTCGAAGACGTCGTAGACGCGCAGACGGTTTTCGGGCACGGCGGACCGAAGAAGCCGCTGGTCCGCGCATTCCCAGGTTGCGAGGTCACCCTGAAAGTAGCCGAGGTAGCGCTTGGCCGCGTCGACCGCCTCGGCATCGTCGCCGACCAACACGTCGATCACACCGTTTCGATACTGGGCTTCCGCCGGGCCGATCTCTTCGGGCGCGAAGACGCCGAGCCCGCCGCCTTCGATCATCGCGGGCCCCCCCATCCCGATGTTCGATGCTTTGGTTGCGATGACGACGTCGCAAGAGCCGAGAAGCGCGGCATTCCCCGCAAAGCAGCGGCCGGAGTTCACCCCGACGAGCGGCACCTTTCCCGATAGCTCGGCGAAGTACTGAAAAGCGCGGCAGTCCAGCCCGGCGACGATCGCGTAGTCGGTGTCGCCGGGACGGCCGCCGCCTCCTTCCGAGAACAACACGACGGGCAGGCGCCTCTGCTCGGCGATCTCGAACATTCGATCCTTCTTCAGGTGATTCATCGTCCCCTGAGTCCCCGCGAGCACCGTGTAGTCGTACGACGTCACCACCGTTTGGGTGCGGCGGTCGCCGAACAGCGCACCGTTCACGCGGCCGATGCCGGCGATCATTCCATCCGCCGGTGTACGCGCGACGAGGTCCTCGTGACTCCGCCTCTGGCGCTGTGCCGCGATCACGAGCGCGCCGTATTCGACGAAAGTCCCTTCGTCCACGAGGTCGGCCACGTTTTCTCTCGCCGTGCGCTGGCCGGTCTTGCGGCGTTTCGCGACGGCTTCGGGTCGATTCCGGTCGAGCCCAGCCGCGTGCCGCTCGTTGACCTCGGCGAGGTCCGGGCGGATCGTTTCGACGTCGGCGGCCACGTCGCCGTCGGCGGCGCCTTCGACCTGGGCTGCCTCCAGAACGACGAGCGGCTCGCCCGCATCGACGATCGACTCGGCGCGAACGAAAATTCGCTTCACGATTCCGCCTCGGTCCGCGGCGACCACGTGCTCCATCTTCATCGCCTCGAGAATGACGAGCGTTTGCCCCGCAGCGACCTCCTGCCCGATCTGAGCACGGACGCCTACCACCACGGCCTTCATCGGCGAACAGACCTCGAAACTCCCGCTCATACCTCCGGTGTTAGCAGGTTCTCGGGCTCAGTTAACCGACTTGGACTAAGGTTCGGCGCATGGAGCGAACGAAGACGAACGTTCGGCTGGGGATGACCCTGCCGATCGGCAGCGCCGACAAGGCCGTAGAGCTCGCCAAGGTCGCAGTCGACCATGGCTGCGAAGAGGTGTGGATGGCGGAAGTCAACGGGGGCGATTCCTATGCGCTCGCGGGCGCCGTCGCCCAGGCTCTTCCCGGCATTCGCATCGGGACCGCGGTCGTGCCCGCGCAGACCCGTACGCCGATGATGCATGCGATGGCCGCGATGACCCTCAGTCAAATGACGAACGGCAACTTCATTCTCGGCCTCGGGCTCTCGTCCCCCAACATCGTGCACGATTGGGCGGGGCAGCCCTACGAGCGCCCGCTCACCACCATGCGCGAGCACGTCGAGGTGCTTCGGCAGATGCTGAGCGGCCAGAAGACCACCTACGAGGGAAAGACGCTCTCCGTCAAAGGCTTCCGTCTCGGCGGCATGCCGGTTGGCGAGGTCCCGATCTATCTCGGTGCCCTCAACAAGGGCATGCTTCGGCTCACCGGCGCGCTTTGTGACGGCGTCTGCCTCAACATGGTTCCCGAAGGCGCGCTCCCGCAGGTTCTCGCAGAGGTCCGCGCGGGCGCCGAGGAGGCCGGTCGGGACCCAAACGCGATCGAGGTCGTGGCCCGACTCCACGTCGTCATGGCGGACGACCCGGCGATGGGCCGTAATCTGATTCGCACCGTGTTCGGCGCCTACGCGGCGACTCCCGGCTACAACAGGTGCTTCGAGTGGATCGGCTTCGAGGAAGAGGCGCGGCAGATCCGGGAGGCGTTCGAGAAGCGCGACCGCGCCGGCGTTGCCAAGGGCGTGACCGACCGGCTGTGCGACGCGATGGCGGTCGTCGGCGATAAGGATACGGTTCGCGCCCGCATCCGCGCCTACGCCGAGGCAGGGGTCGACGTCTGTATCGTCAATCCGATCGCCGACATCTCCGCGGTTCCCCGAGTGTTAGCGGACGTGTCGGGCTGTCTCGACGGCCTGAACCTCCGAAACGGCGGCGTGATTCGGGCAACCGGGTAGGTCGGCTTGAGCGAGCGAGACGTTCGTGGTTTCTTCCCCTCGATGCGCTTTCCACTTTTCTTCTTGCCATTCGTCCTGCTTGGCCTCCTCGTCAGCGGACATTCCTTCTCGGGCCGTGCTCACGCCGAGGCTTCACCCGAGCCCACCCACCAGCTCCGCCTCGCGACGCTGGCGCCGCGACAGTCCGCCCTCGGCCGCGCGTTTCAGGAGCTTCGAAAGGAGCTTCGCGAGAAAACCAACGGCGAGGTCGAGCTCAAGATGTACCACGGCGGCGTCGCGGGCGACGAAGAGACGGTCGTGCGCAAAATGCGCGTCGGGCAGCTCGACGGCGCGCTGCTCACCTCGACCGGGCTGGGCGCCCTCGTACCGCAGGTTCTCGTCCTCCAGGCGCCCGGCCTGATCACGAGCTATCCGGCGCTCGACGATGTCCGGAAGCAGCTCGCACCGCAGCTCGAGGCCCTCTTCGACCAGGCGGGCTACAGGCTGGTTTCCTGGGGCGACTCGGGCCAGGTGCGAATCTTTTCCAAGCACAAGATTCAACACCCCGACGACCTCAAAGGCGTTCGCCCCTGGGTCTGGCGTGGGTCGCCCACCATGCGGGCTTTCATCGAAGCCGCGGGCGCGAACGGCGTGACGCTCGGCCTGCCCGAGGTGTTCAGCGCGCTTCAAACCGGCATGGTCGACACCGTGATCGCCTCCTCGATCGGCGTGCTCGGCTTTCAGTGGCACACGCGGCTCAAGACGATGACCAAGCCCGGCGGCGGCATCGTCGTCGGCGCCTACGTCATCAAGAAGGACCGGCTCGAGGCGCTGCCCAAGGCCGCGCGCGATCACATCCTTCAGAGCGCGACCGAGCATGCGGAAGAGTTTCGCGAGGGCGGGCGAAAGCTCGACGAAGAGGCAAGCGAGGCGCTCACCAAGCGGCTCAAGTCCGTGAACATCTGGAGGAATCAGCACGCCTGGGAGGCCGTGCAGCGCGACGCGAGGAACATGCTCGCGGGTCGCCTCTACTCGAAGTCGCTGATGGCTCGCGTTCAGGAAATCGTCGGGAAGGACTATTGAGCGCCATGGCAAAAACGCTGGCCTCGGGTCTCTTGCTCGCCGTCGCGATCGGCTGCGGCGGGGACCCAGCGACGGGAGGATTCGTGGCGCCCGGCCCGGTCTGCATCGATTTCTGCGAGAAGGTCGTCACCGAGTGTGACGCGCTTCAGATTCGCCTCACGAGCTGCCAAAGCAACTGCCAGCAGGACGTCAATGCCGCGTTTGATGACTCCGACCGATGCGGGGACGGGTTCGAGGCGTTTTACGAATGCGTTTCGGCGCTCACGTGCGCGGAGGTCGAGCGATGGCGAGACGCGGACGCGGAAGTCGATGAAGACTACCCGTGCCGGGCCGCCGTCGAGGCTGCAAACGAAGCGTGCGAGCCGCCCAATTGAAAACGGCACCCAGAAACCTGGGTGCCGTTCACGTGTCGTGGCTAGCTGACGGTCAGCCGCAGTCGCCGCTCGGCGGAAGGCCGGAGCAGCGGTCGAAGCCCGGCGTGCAGTCGTTGTCGCAGCGGCACTGGATGCAGCCCGGCGAGGTCGGATTCGAGCAGCCGGACGTCGCGCACAGGTTGGCGCTGCAGGCGACGCTCGCGCCGTAGCAGTCTGCACACATCTCGCTGAGCATCGAGCCCGTCACTTCGTCGATGAGGCCCTGCATGCAGTCGACGACGCAGACTTCGAGCGCCATGACCGTCTCCGCCGGACAGCCGGTCGACGCGCAGATCAGCACGGCCTGCGCCTCGGGTCCGCATCCGGGGTTTTGAGGTACCGAGCTGAACGACCCGAAGACGCAGTCGCTCGCGATTGCCGAGGCCGCGCTGCTGCCGGATTCCTCGACGCCGCCGCCGGTCGTATACTCCAAGGCGTCATACGTCGCCGAGTCCGTATCGTTCGTGCAGGCGCCGTCGCCTCCGCCGCCGCCCGTGCCGCCGGTCCCGTCGGCGATTGCGCCGGGATTACACGCCAGCGGATCGTTGGCGCAGATCGCGCACGGGGGAGAAAACGGCATCTGCGCGCACAGCCCCGAGCACGGGTTGAAGGCGAGACCGGGTGCATCGCAGCCCTGGAGCGCGGGCCCCGTGTTGCAGCCCGCCGCCATGAGGCCGACCAGTCCGACGGCCGAGAGCAAGTAGACAAGTTTCATCGTGTATGCCTTTCTCATCGCCTGCCCCATTTCAGAAGATCATGGCAGCACGGAGCTGCGTGGTCCAAAGGAATGCGTCGTTGAAGCCTGCGGCCGTGAACGCCTTTCCGGGCTGCATGACGCCGCCCTCGAGGTCGACCCAGATGATGTCTCGGGCACCGACCTTGGCGCGGAGCGCGAGGTCGAACTCCCAACCGTAGAAGCAGTCGCTCGAAAGCCGGCAGGCTTCCTTACGCGCCTGGCGATAGATCAGCGGATCCAAGGCGGACGCCCACGCGACGAGCACCTGTGCATGGAACTCGAGGCCGGGCACGATCGTCACGCGGCCGACCGGCATCAGGTAGACCGAGTTCCAAACGCTGCCGTTTGCGCCAAGCACGTCGGCGCCGAGCGGAAAGAGCGCGTCCCAGGTCAGGGCCCGCAGAGCCACCTGGTACATCAAGAGTCCGACCTTGATGTTCTGGTTGAAGCCTCGGGTCGTGAGCCTCGGCCCCGTCACGTTTTCACCGAACCTCGATAGCAGGTCCGAGTCACCCGAGGACCAGCCGCCCTCGAGATAGGTGGACCACTTCTGCATGCTGCCGATGCCGAGCCGCCCGATGACGTTGTGGATGCCGGCCTCGCCGCGCGCACATGGCTCCGGCGGACAGCTCGGATTGACGTCCGGCTTCGGGCCGGTGAAGGCGAGCGTGCCGCTGTGGCCGAAGATGCTGTGCCACTCGCCCTCGGTGTAAATCGAAAGCTTCCGGTTGTTCTTCAGCGTGTACTTGAGCCGATACGACACGTCCGGAATGATGATTCGGCTCTCGGTGGCCTGCTGCCATCGGTAGACGACGTATGCGCCCGCGAAGAGCTCGTCGGTCGCAGCGTTGCCGAAGTCCTCGTCGAACCAGGCGACCACGTTGACGATCTCGTTCACGCGCCGATCGAGGTTGGTGAGGTACTGCAGGGGAAAGACCGAACGCTCGGGATAGCTCGTGTACGTCGGGCTGAAGTACTGATTGCCGTTGAGCGACGGAATCTGCGAGGTGCCGGGGCCCCGGCTGCCGTCCGTGAACGTCTGAATCGTCGAATCCGTGATCGGGTCCTGGCTCAGGCGATCGTAGACGAACGCGTAGATGAGCGGCGTCTGCCGGGTGTCGCCCTTCGCGATGCCTCGGGCGAGCGTGATCGGCCGAGTGGCGAAGATGATGCGGTCGAAGGTCTCGCCGCGGTAGAAATCACCCCACTCCGCGAGACCGTTGCCGGCATGGGTCAGCATGCCCATGCCCCACTGGGACTCCATGCGGCCGACGCGAACCTGCCCGATCGGTACCAGGAACTCGATCCACGCGCGCTCGAGCTTCAGCGACTCCGAGAGGTCGAAGCCGTCGACGTTCGTATATGACTGCTCGACCGCGAAGAGGGGAATGCCTGGCTGGACGCGGGCGTTGTCGCCCCAGACGACGTTGTCGAAGCCGTCGATGGTGAAGCGGAGCCTCGCGATCGGCAGGTCCGGGTTCGGGCCGTAGGTGACCTCGGGGTCGATACGAAGCCGCATGTAGCCGTACGACGCGTTCTTGCTCGGGAACGCGTTTGCGTCGCGACCAGGCTCAGGACCGAATTGGGTCTCGGAGCCGTCGGGGTTCGTCCGGGTGAAGCCCAGGCTTCCGCGCTGCATCGGTGCGTTTCCGATCCAGTTGTAGCGGGTGCGGTAGTAGCCGTGAAAGTTGAACTTGAGTGGGATTGCGTCCTCGCGCTCGGCTGAACCGACGCGCCCTACGCTTTCTCCAACGGTTCCGATGCTCCTGCGAGCACGCTCACGCTCGGCCGCCTGGGTACCCATGCCGGGCGTTGCGGATTCGCCGGGCGGCCGGAATCCGGTGACCTTCGGGGTTTCGGGTTCGAGCGATTCCTCCGCCATCGACTCGACCTTTTCGACGTCGGAGGACCCAGCCGCGGGCGCGTCCTCGGCAGCTTTTGCGCCCCATTCCTGCGCGGCGACCTGTCCTGTCGAAAACAGGGCCGCAAACATGGCGACTACTGCGATCCATCCATACTTCACGTCGCACCTCCACCTTCTACGAGCGCACCGTGTGCGGACCGAGATCGATGTGAACCCCGGTCGTGCGGAGCATGCACAATCGCGTGACGTTCTGTCTACCCCCTTTTTCGTTGGTTTCGCGCGTTTCGTCGCGCGGCGAACGCCGACGAGGCGCACAATCTGCGTGAAGTCGCCGTTTTCGGTCGCACGATCGTGCGACTACGGGGCGCTGCGTCGCAGGATGAGCTGCCTATTGCCTACACTTGCGTGCACCTGAACGGGTTGTAGCCCTAGCGCCGTCGCCCAAGCAGGCAGCCGCGGCTCGGCGACCCGCACGACCTCGTAGCCATCGAGCGCGTCGTCGAGAATCGCGCGGAAGAACGACTGCGCGTCACGATCCCCGAAGTTGTCCGCGAGCACCGCAGGCGCGGCCTCACCCGGTTCGAGCTCGGGCGGCAGGAACTCCCGCGCGGTGTACTCCGGCACGACGAGAACGTCCGGGCGCCTGCGGCTCACTTCGCCGAAGGGCTCGTCGATCTCCAGCGCACCGACGAGCGGGTTTCGCTCGGGGATCGGCCTTCGGCTCACGCGCTGAAGACGGTAGGGCGATGCGTCCGAGGTGTCGAATTGAGGAAGGTGCACCAGCAGGTGGTAGGTCTCGACCACGGTCCCTCGCGGCAACGTGTCGAGATAGGCCACGACCTCGTTCCGCGCGTCGGCGCGCTGGGTCAGGTGTACCTGGAGGCTGTGTGCGGCAGCGACGCATGCGAGCAGCGCAAACGTTGCGTGCGCGAGCTGCCGGATCGCAGGCGTCTTACGCGCAGTGCGCGAGAGGATCGCGGCCGATCCGACCCCGCCGTAGTACGAAAGCCAGAAACCAAACGGCAAGAGAAAGCGATGCTCGCATCGAGCGACGACGAGCGTGAAGAACAGCAAGCTGCTCATGCCGGCGCAGAGCGGAAGAAGGCGAAAGGTACGCGACCGGATCCCCCCTTCGCTTTCGCCGGCGAGAACCAGGACGACCCCGAGCCAACAGAGGGCGACCACTGCCCAAGGCCAGAAGAATGGCTCTTGCGCGACGAAGATGTCGGCGACGTTTTTTGCGACTCCGGCGACGCTCCGCTCGTAGGTCATCCAGTCGTGGCTCGCGCCGCCGGTGAGCTCGACAAACCGCGCGGCAAATCCGCTCGGGTTGAAAAGCCCTCCGCCCAGAAGCCCGAGAGAAAATGCCCCCGAAAACGCGGCGAGTGCGACGTTCCGGTAGTGCGGCCGGAGAGGGCCGAAGGGTCGGTCGTGGCGGGCCGGCAAGAGCACGAGGTACACCAACCCCGGCAGCACGAAACCCGCATACGCCTGGTCTTTGGTCGCGACCGCCGCGCCCGCCAAGAGCCCGAACACCAAGTAGTCTTTCGGCCGCCTCGTCTCTGCGACCGTGAGCAGCCTATCCATCGCGACGACCGTCCACATCAGATAGGGGCCGTCGAGGTTGCTGACCCGCCCGTAGTACGCAAACGACAGCGAGGTGGCCGCCCAAATCGCAGCCCATCGCCCCGCCTGCATACTCACGGTGCGACGCGCAATGCGCGCCACCACGACGATCGACACGCAGGCCATGGAGAGGCCGAGCAGCTTTGCGACGATCGAGACGCCGGTCATCGTCGGCGTCGTCAGGATTTGTTCCATCAAGGATGGCAGCGTCCAGTCGTCGGCCCGAAGTGCGGCGGGTAAGAGGACGGGAAGCGAGAGCACGCCGAGAACGAGGTTGTGAAACAGTGGATAGCGGTGGCCTTGGCCCGGAGTCAGGTTGATCGCGATACCGGCGAAAAAGTCGCGCGGCGCGATTCCGTCGTTCTCCCAGCCGTAGCTCCCCGGAAGGTCCCACCCCATCGCCGCGAGCTGCGACAGCGCGAACACGAAGACGATCCATCCGACCGCCCGATCTTCTCGAAGAATCTTCACGACGGCGCGCTGAGGTGCAACCGGTATGCGTAGAGCCGGACGAGATGTCGAAGGAAGTTGAGCTGTTCTTTCAGCGACAGCTTGCTCTCGCCGTACTGCCGGTCGGAAAAATGGATCGGCACCTCACTCGGCCGCTGGAACTCGCCTTTGACGAAGATCTCGAGCGCGATCTTGTATCCGATGGGGGAGAGGCGGCTCGAATCGGGCATGTCCTCCCGCCGGATCGCAAAGAAGCCGCTCATCGGATCCCTCAAATGGCAGAGCGGGCGAGCAAGAAGCGAGGGAATGATCGAGTTCAGCTTCCTGAACGCGCTCCAGTCGTCGTGAATCGTGCCCCCCTCGACGTATCGGGAGCCGAGGACGAAGTCGCTTTCGCCGCGCTCCAAGCGCTCGACCATGGCCGGAATGGCGCTTGCGGGGTGGGACAGGTCCGCGTCCATCACCACGACGACGTCACCGGACGAAGCCTCGATGCCGTGGATCACCGCGGTGGCCAGACCTCGCTCGTCTTTGCGAACGACCATTCGCACCGGATGCGTCTTCGCGAGCTCGGCGCAAATAGTCTCCGAGCCGTCCTGCGAATCATCGTCGATGAAGAGGAGCTCGTAGGTCCAAGGCCGGCCGGCGAGGGCATCGGCGACCGCCCTTGCGACATGTGGGAGGTTTTCCGCCTCCTTGTACGTCGGGACGACGATGGAAATCACCGAGCCCGTGTAGCACAGATCGGCACCTCGGTTCGGCTTCCGCGCTCGGTGGCGCCCATCGGAGTCGTGGGCTAGATGTCGCGCCGAGGCTCTGGGCTTGATTCCTCCGATCGCGCACTTCGTTTGGTACGGGAGCAAGCTCCCGTATTTGCACGCACTTGCGATTCGCTCGGCGGCGACCCACGGCGGCTTCCGGTCGGTGCGGCTTCACCACACGGACCCCCTCGAGGAGCTACCGCACGTGGTCGCCCTCCACGATCTTCAGGGCTTCGAGCTCGTTCCCCTCGACGACCGCGCGCTCTGCGAAGCGGCCGGTGGTCCCTCGCTTGCGGATCTAATCGCACAGCTGCAGTCGCCCGTCGCTCGCTCCAACTTGGTTCGTACGGCCCTGGTTTACCAGGAGGGCGGCGTCTACCTCGACATGGACACGCTCACCATTCGGCCTTTTGACGAGGTGCTTTCGAGGGCGCCCGGGTTTGTCGGAGAGGAGCACATCGTGTTCCCGGGAGAAGTGGTCGCCTCCTGGGACCCGCGTGTGAAAGCCAAGGCCTACCTCAAGACCACGGTCCGCGACGTGTTCCGCCGCATTCCGCGAGGCTATCGGTATTTTCCGAAGATCGAGCATCACTACCATCGAGCTGTGAACGGGGCGATCATGGGCGGCGTGGCCGGCCACCCCTTCTGCGCCGAGTACATGAAGGCGATGACCAAAGTACCACGAGCGCGATGGAACAAACCGCACGCGCTCGGCACGCATCTTCTTCAGGCGACGTTCAAGAGCTACGCAGGCGACGATCTGCACGCCTTTCCGCCGCCGTATTTCTATCCGCTCCCGCCGGAGATCAGCGCGCACTGGTTCCGCTTCTACCGCGAGGGGGTCGACCCGCTCGAAGTTCTCGATCCGGTGACGTGTTGCGTGCACTGGTATGCCTCCGTTCGGACCAAGAAGATCGTGAAACAGATGAACGAGGTCGAGCTTCGCAGGCTCGCGGATCAGCAGCTCTTCGCGGCGCTCGCCGCCCGCGTGCTCAACGGCGAGATCATCGATCGATGAACTCTCGATACCAGAGCTCGAGCATCATCAGCGCCCAGATCTGATCGCCCCGCGGCTCGCCGCGCTGGTGCTGCTGAAGGAGCGACTTCACCGCAGCCGGCTCGAAGAGGCCGCGCTGGCGCGCCGTCTGGTCGAGCAAGACGTCATGAGAGAGCGGCGCCAGGTCTTCGCGCATCCAGCGGTCCACAGGGAGACCAAAGCCCTGCTTGCGCCGCGTCAGGATCTTTTCGGGAAGGAGCGGCTTGGCGACCTCCCGCAAGATCCGCTTCGTCTGGAGGCCCCTGAGCTTGACGCTTCCGGGAAGGGAAGCCGCAAACACCATCAGGTTCTGGTCCACGAGCGGGCATCGCACCTCGAGTGAGTGGGCCATCGACGCGATGTCCACCTTCGTCAGGATGTCGTCCGGGAGATAGGTTTGGAGGTCTAGCTCGAGCAGCCGGTTGACGGGGTCCGATGCCGTGGCCCGGTCGTAGAGCTCTCCAAATCGACGTGCCACCGGATCGTCCCAAAACCGCTGGCGCATCGCCTCGCTGTAAAGGGCCATTCGGTCCTCGTGCGGGATGTGGGCCGCGAGACCGAGGAACCTCACGTGCTCGGGCTCCATCAGGCGTCGACCGTAGTCGCGAACCTGCTGGGCCGCCGGAACCGGGATGCGTCCGATCGCTTTCGCCACGAGCGCGGGCAGCGGCCCGGGAAGCCGCCGGAGGCCACGCGCGGTCTGCGAGTGCGAGTATCGACGGTATCCCGAAAACGCCTCGTCGCCGCCGTCCCCGCTCAGCGCAACCGTGACGCCCGTTCGCGTGTACTGGCATAGATACCAGGTGGGTAGGGCCGAGCTGTCGGCAAAGGGCTCACCGTAGTGACGCACGAGCTCGGGAATCACCGACGCCATGTCGGGCTCGACGACGAGCTCGTGGTGGTCGGTGCCATACCGCTCGGCGACCATCTTCGCGTAGGGTAGCTCGCTGAAATCCTTGCTGGTGAAGCCGACCGAGAAGGTCTTCACCGGCGCCGAGGAGTGGCGCGCCATCATCGCGACGATCAGGGACGAGTCGAGCCCCCCCGAAAGAAACGCGCCGAGGGGGACGTCGGAAACCATCCGAACCCGCACCGCATCCTCGATTTGGGCGTGCAGCTGCTCGGTCAGCGCCGCAAGCGAGCCGCCTCTCACTTCGTCGAAGCGAAGCTGGAAGTAGGGCTCCGGCTCTCCCGCGCGCCCCGGCTCGCACACCATTCGGCAGCCCGGCGGAAGCTTCTTCACTCCCTCGAACGCGGTGGAAGGGGACGGCACGTACTGCAGGCAGAGAAACGCGTCGATCGCGTCGACGTCGGGGCGGGGCTCGAAGTGCCTCGACGCCGCGAGCGCTCCGAGCTCGGACGCGAACACGAGGCCATCGGGCCCCACGTGATAAAAGAGCGGCTTCTTGCCGAACCGGTCCCGCGCCAGCACGAGGCGCTTCCTCGGGGCGTCCCAAAGAGCGAGCGCGTACATGCCGCGAAGCCGTTCGAGGAAGTCGACGCCTTCTTCTTCGTAGAGGTGGAGGCACACCTCGGAGTCGGACCGCGATTTGAACGAGTGTCCTTTGTTTTCCAGCTCTCGCCGCAGCTCTTGGAAGTTGTAGATCTCGCCGTTGACGATGACGGCGATCGAGTCGTCTTCGTTCGTCATCGGCTGCGCACCTTCCGGGCGCAAATCGATGATCGAAAGCCGACGGTGGCCGAGAGCGCACGGCCCGTCGCTCATGTACCCGTGGTCGTCCGGACCGCGATGCACCATCGCATCGCACATTCGGCGGACGGCCCCGGCGTCCGGGGCCGACGCCGAGCTCGCTGCCAACACTCCTGCAATCCCGCACACGGCGTCAGGCCTCCTTCGGCTGCATGGGCGCGCACCATGCGCGCAGCCAAATCAGGTTCACCGCCAACGAGATACCGAGGCCAATCACACCGACCTCGCCGAGCGAGCGGAGGCCCGGGCTGTCCGCGGTCAAGAGCGCGCCGAACGCCACCATCGAAGTGAGCGTGGAGGCGGCGACTGCTTTGTAGGTCGCGTACTGCTCGCGCGGGCTCTGGGAATCCTGCGCCCAGCGGACGTGCACGGCGCCGTCGACGGCGAGCCCGATCACGACGGGAACCGCGAGGAGATTGTAGAGATGAAGGTCGATCCCGAAGACGGTCAGCGTTGCGGCAAACGAGGTGGTGCTCAACGCGGTGGCGAGAAACACGTCGCGCGTAACGCCGACGGAGCGGCTTGCGATCGCCGTCGCGACGATCAGTCCGAGAAACACCAAAGCAATTATCCAAGGCGCGTCCGCGATCAGCGCGGGGGTGACTTCTCCGAGGAGCGCTGCGGCCGATGCGAAGGTCACGTCGGGATGTGCCTCACGGAGCTGATCGAGCCACGCCGCGAGCCGCTCCATCGCTTCGGCGTTCGAGCCCCGAAGCGGGACGTAGATGATGCCGCTCTTGCCGATCGAGCCGTCGTTCTGACGAAGCGTAGCGGCGAGCCATGCGGGGATGTGCTCCGGCTCCGGGGGTCCCTCGATCTCGAGCCACGGCTCGAGCTCGTCGAGCTCGGCGAGCAGCTTCTCGTTGTCCCGCTCGATTCCTTTTTCGCGTGCACGCTTCAACGTCGCCCTGAGGTTGTCGAGCGTCTCGGTCTTCTCGTCCGAGTCCTCGGGCAGGATCACCTGCGCCGATACGACGATCGGCTCGACTCCGAGCGCTTCCTGAGCCCC
>JAHELW010000030.1 GCA_024643985.1 Myxococcales bacterium
GAATCGGTCGGGATGCCCAGCACAGCGAGTGGGGGCGAGCGTAGCGAGCGGGCACCCGCTCGCGAGCACGGGCGTCGCGACCGATTCTCCGGCCTTGCGGGCAGGCGCTCCCGCTCCGCGGAGCGCCCGCGTCGTGTTTTTTCCGTGCCCCGTATGCAGGGCGAATTCGGGTTTTCGCGGTGTGGGTCGTAAGTGGTTGGAATTAGGGGGGTTGGGAGGGGGGATCATGTCCCCCTTCGGCGGAGGAGGCGGAACGTGAGGCCCTTGGTTTTTCCGGGTCGGCTTTCGACTTCTTCGAATGCCGATAGGTCGTCGGGAAAATACGTGTCGCCGTCGACGTCTTCGTCGATCGTCGTCAGGTGAAGCTCGGTGGCTAGCGGGAGCGCTGCCTCGTAGAGGCTCGATCCTCCGATCACGAACGGGCAGTCGTCGGTGCTCCTCGCCAACTCGATCGCCTCTGCGAGGCTCGCGGCCGTCTCGCAGCCGTCGAACACCGACCCGCTTCGCGTGACGACGATGTTGCGCCGGTTGGGGAGCGCTCGGCCGATCGATTCATGGGTCTTTCGGCCCATGATGATCGCATGGCCGTCGGTCGTCTGCTTGAAGTGCCTGAGGTCCTCGGAAATGTGCCAGGGAAGGTCGCCCCGTCGGCCGATGACGCCGTTGCGCGCCACGGCCGCGATGAGCGCGAGCGGCGCGAGCTCACCCGCTCGATCGGTCACACCGCCACCGGAGCTTTGATACGCGGGTACGGAAGGTAGTCTTTCAGCTGGAAGTGCTCGTAGCGGAAGTCGAATAGGTTCTTCACAGCCGGGTCGATCAGCATCGTCGGCAGCGGTCGCGGCTTTCGAGAAAGCTGAAGGCGCGCCTGCTCGACGTGGTTGCTGTAGAGATGGACGTCGCCAAACGTGTGGATGAATTCCCCGGGCTCGAGGCCGGACACCGAGGCGACCATCATGTTGAGCAGGGCGTAGCTCGCGATGTTGAAAGGAACCCCCAAGAAGACGTCCGCGCTGCGTTGATAGAGCTGGCAGCTCAGACGACCTTCACTCACGTAGAATTGAAACAGGGTGTGGCAGGGGGGGAGGGCCACGCGCTCGGCTTCCGCGGGATTCCAACCGGATATGATGAGCCGTCGACTCTCGGGATTGGTCTCGATCTGCTCGAGCACGTACGACAGCTGGTCGAATCCGTCACGCTCGTACGAACCGTCGTCACGCTTGGTCGCACCGAAGTTCCGCCACTGGTGTCCGTAGATCGGGCCGAGGTCGCCCTCTTTTCTGCCAAACCGCGCCGTTTGCTCGGCGGTCGCCCACTCGTCCCAGATCGTGACACCGACCTCCTGAAGATGGCTCACGTGGGTTTGCCCCCGAATGAACCACAGGAGCTCGTGGACGATCGATTTCAGGTGCAGCTTCTTGGTCGTGAGCAGTGGAAACCCGTCCTGAAGGTCCATGCGCATCTGGTAGCCGAACAGGCTCTTCGTTCCGGTGCCGGTCCGGTCGCCGCGCTCGACGCCCTCATTCAACACCTTGCGCAGCAAATCGAGATAAGCCTTCATCGCGCTACTGTTCGACGACCTCGACCGGTTCGCGCGCGGCATCGCGTCGAATCGAATACCGCACGAGCGCCCGGAGGATGTCGTTCCGCTCGAGGTCGCCAACGAGCCGCTTGACGTCCTCGTAGATCGAGGGATCGGTCAACAGGGCGCCGATGGTGCCCTTGCCTTCGCGCGCCTCTTTCGTGAGAAACGCGATGTCGTCGCTCGCGTTCTGCAGGTTCGTCATGAACGAATCCTCGAGCTCTCCGTAGATGAGCTGGTTCACCGCCCCGTCGCCCTGCCGGACGTCCGTGAGAATCGTGTTGAGCTGCGCGAAGGTGTCGCGGATGTTGCGAATCGCATCGGCGCCCTCCGTTCCATAGAGCAGGGCGTTGGCCGTACCGTCGTTCGTCTGGACGTCCTCCGCGATTTTGTTGAGGTTCTTGCTGAGCGCGGCGACCTGCTTCCCGGCAGAGCGCAGCTCCTTGACCGCCACCTTGACGTCCCGCCCCAGCTCGGCGTCGTGCATGAGGCGTCCGATCGTACCGTCGCCGCTCGCGATCAGTCCGCTTGCTTTGGCGAGGTTGCGCGCGGTCTCCTTCAAGTCGTTCGAAAACTCCTGGTCTGCAAACGGATCGGTGGCGAGACGGAGGTTGTGTGCGGTGCCCTCGGCCTCCGTCAACGTTCGTTCCGCCAGGGCCATGATGCCTCCGCCGACGGAAACCGGAATCGGGTCATCGGAATCCCACTGGGGATAGTCTTTCGCGCCGACGGTGATTTCGATGATGCGATCGCCGAGCAGCCCCTTGCTGCCGATTGCCGCGTAGCTCGGCGTGGGTTCTGCGTCCGCGAGCGCGAGCCCGGGCTCACCGCGGATCAGATGCGTCGCGTCGTCGATGATGCGGAAATAGACCTCGATTCTTCCGGTGTCGCCGATGATGACGTCGGTCACCGCCCCGACATTCACACCCGCGACACGGACCGTGTTGCCTTTCTGCAGCCCGCCGACGTCTTCGAAGATCGCGTGGTAGGTCGTCTTCGAAGCGAAGACGTTCTCTTGGGCGCCGATGGCGAACGCGATGCTGGCCCCGATCACCAGGGCCACCAAGACGAAGATGCCGACGCGAAGTCGAGTTGCGGCGGTAGTCCTCATGCCTCTTCCAGCGCCCCCTTACCCAGCACTCCTTAGCAGAGTTTCGGTATCTTCGTCGACCGGAGCATTGCCCTCGATGAAGTCCCGGACGCGCGGATCGTCCGACTGCAGGAGCTCCTCCGGAGTCCCCGAGAAAATCACGTATCCGTCCTGAATCATGGCGATTCGATCGCTGATGGCGAGCGCGGTGTCCATGTCGTGCGTGACGACCACCGAGGTCACGTCGAGCGTGCCGTTGAGGTGCTCGATGAGGTCCGCGATGCGGGTCACGTTGATCGGATCTAGCCCAGTGGTGGGCTCGTCGTAGAGCAACACCTCCGGCCGAATCGCGAGTGCGCGCGCAAGCGAGACTCGCTTCTTCATTCCGGCGGACATGTCGGCGGGCCAGGTCTCTTCCGTTCCCGGCAGACCGACGTACGCGAGCGATTCGCGAACTCTCTCCGAGATCTCCATCTCGGTCATCTTGAGCTGCTCGCGCAGGCCGTACGCGACGTTCTCTTTCGTGCTCAGCGAATCAAACAGCGCCCCTGCCTGAAAAAGCATGGCCACGCGGCGGCGAATGGGCGCGTAGTCTGCTTCGGTGATCCCGGAGATCTGCTGGTCATCGAATGAGATCTTGCCCGCATCGACGTCGAGGAGACCGATCAGCATCTTCAGCATCACGCTCTTCCCCTGGCCGGAGCCTCCGATGATGGTGATGACCTCCCGCTCGTAGATGTCGAGATTCAAGTCGCGATAGACGACCTTCGGCCCGAAGGCTTTTTGGACCCCGCGAAACTCGATCAGCGCCATCGCGGAAACTTTAGTTGGGCTCGGGTGTCCCGTCGACTACTGTACGCCGCATGCTCGTCCGGATCGGGTGTCTCCTCCTCGGAGCCTACGTAATCGCAGGTTGCACGGACAGAGCGGAAGCCGTGCGCGCGGCCCAGCCCCACATGGAGCAATTCGACGAGCTCCGTACACGGGCTCTGAAGCTCCTCGAGCTGCGATCGGACGTCCAGCGCAAGAGGCTGCTCGTCCAGGCGGCCGATGGCGACGAGGCTTCGCTCCCCGAGAACTTGAAGCCCGTCCTCGAACAGATGCGGGCGAACAACGTTCGGCTGACGGAGGCCCAGCTCGCAGAAGGCGAGGCGATCTTCTGGCGACTGCTGGATAAGGCGTTTTCGGAGGATCCCGACATCCTCCAGGCCGAAATCGTCTTTCTCGAGAAGGACGGAGCCGTCTCCCGCTTCCGGCATCCCCGCGAGCGCGAGGTCCCCGCGGGGGTCAAGTGGTACGGGTTGAGGCCGGAGCGGACTTTCGCCGGCCTCGCCAACTGCGTCACCGAAAGCGGCTCGGAGCCGTGCGTGCTGGTGCAGCTTCGGCCGCGAGACTACTCGGGAAGCGCGGGTCTTACGGTCGCCTTTCGGCGGGCCGAGCGACCTTGACAGGGGCCCCCCCCGGGCCTAGCGTCCCCGCGCCCTGCCATGGCATTTTCGCTTTCGCCGGAACGTGAACATCAGGTCGACGAGATCCTGACCCGCTATCCGGAGCGTCGCGCGGCGCTCTTGCCGGTCCTCTGGCTGTGCCAGCGGCAGAATGGGTGGATCAGCCCCGAGGTCGTCGACTACGTGGCCGAGCGGCTCGGGCTCTCGACGGCGATCGTGAAGGGCGTCGTGACCTTCTACACGATGTTCTTCGACGAGCCGATCGGCGAGAACATCGTCTGGGTGTGCCGAACCCTATCGTGCGATCTTCGCGGCGGAAAGGCGATCCAGGAGCGCCTCGAGACGAGGCTCGGGTGCAGTGCGGGCCACACGAGCTCTGACGGCAAGTTCACCCTCCTCAAGGCGGAGTGCCTCGCGGCGTGCGGCCAGGCGCCGATGGTTCAGATCAACGATCGCTATTACGAGAACCTCGACGTCGGCCTCCTCGACCAAATCATCGACGCGCACGCGACCGAAGGCGCCGAGGCGGCCGCAGCGAAGTTCGCGACCCATGCAAGCTTTGGAGCTCCGCGCACTGGTGAGCGCGCGCCGTTGTCTTCGGCGCCCCCGCCTCCGAGCGAAGAAGCCGTGCGGCTCGCGTCGCAGCCACCTCCCACGGCCGAGCCCTCCAACGCAAGCGGTGACGAATCATGAGCGAGCCGAGCCGACCTTTGCTGACTTCACGATACGGGATCTCCGAGAGCTGGAAGCTCGCAAACGCAGAGCAGGCCGGCGCCTATCAGGTTGCGCGGAAAGCGCTGACTACACGGCAGCCCGCGGAGCTCAAGGAAGAGGTCAAGAAGGCCAACATTCGCGGCCGCGGCGGCGCCGGGTTTCCCGCGGGCGTGAAGTGGGGCTTTCTCAATCCGCAGGAGGGTGAGCGGGTATATCTGGTCATCAACGCAGACGAGAGCGAGCCCGGCACCTTCAAGGACCGCAGCATCATGGACTTGGACCCCCATCGGCTCATCGAGGGGGCGATCATTTCCTGCTACGCGATCGGCGCGCCGATTGCCTACATCTATGTCCGCGGCGAGCTCGCGTTTTCGATCAATCGGCTGGAGGAGGCGATTGCCGAGGCGCGAAACGCCGGCTACCTCGGCGAGCGCCCTTTCGGAATCGATCACCCCATCGAGGTGTACGTTCACTCCGGCGCTGGGGCGTACATCTGCGGCGAAGAAACGGCGCTCTTGAATTCGCTCGAAGGGCGTCGGGGTGAGCCTCGGCTCAAGCCTCCTTTCCCGGCCGTGAAGGGCGTCTTTGGAATGCCGACCATCGTGAACAACGTGGAGACGATCGCGGCCGTGCCCGACATCGTCGAGATGGGCGGCGATGCATGGGCGTCTCTCAGTCGGCTTCCCGGCGATGGGGGCGTGCGCATCTACGGAATCAGCGGCCACGTGAAGAATCCCGGGCTCTTCGAAGCGCCGGTCGGCATCACCATGCGGGAGCTCGTCTACGACTACGCGGGCGGGATGCTCGGGGACCGGCCCCTCAAGGCAGCGATTCCGGGAGGCTCTTCGACACCCGTGCTCGATCCTCGGCGCAAGGTCGACGCACCGAACGCGGACCATCCGCTCCACAAATGGCACGGCATGAGCGAAATCGACGTTCCGATGGGCGTCGACACGTACCGTGCGCTCGGCACGATGCTCGGCACCTGCTGCGCCATCGTGATGGACGACACCGTCAACATGGTCGAGGCCTGCCGCAATTTGATGCGTTTCTACAAGCACGAGTCTTGCGGGCAGTGCACTCCATGCAGGGAGGGGACGGGCTGGCTCGTCGACGTGCTCGACAATCTGGTTCGGGGCCGGGGCAAGCCCGAGGACGTCGACCTCCTGGTCAACATCGGCAACAACATGATGGGCAACACGATTTGCGCCTTTGCCGATGGGACCGCGATGCCCCTGCTCGGCTTGGTCCAGAAGTTCGAGGAAGAGTTCATCGAGGCCGCGAAAAAGGGCGTGCCCGATGGCGTTCGTCACGACGACAGCGTTCGAAGCATGATAGAGGGGGCTGCGTGACCATCCCCGGAGCCACGATGTTCGTCGTGACGGCGATCTTCGCCATCGCGGGTGGATTGATTACCGTTGCGGCGCGCCGCCCACTGCGCGCGGCGATCGGGCTCCTCATTCACATCATCTCCCTGTCCGGGATGTTTCTCACCCTGAACGCGCACCTGATGGCGGCGCTCCAGCTCTTGGTCTACGCAGGTGCGATCGTCGTGCTGTTCGTATTCGTCATCATGCTCATCGGTCCGGCCGCGGAGGTAGGACCGATTGAAGGACGCCTTGCGCCTCGCACCCTGAGCATTGCGCTGGTCGTCGCGGTCGTGTTGGCGCTCTCGACGTCCGTCGCGTCCTTCGACGCGCCTTGGGTGGCGGTGCCCGACGGCTTTGGAACCGTCGAGGGTCTCGGCAGGGCGATCTACCAGGGGGCCGCTGTGCCTTTCGAGGTGATCTCAATCACCCTCCTCGTCGCCATCGTCGGTGCGATCGCGGTTGCACGGAGCCGGACGGAGTAGCTCACCGTGGGGATCGGCACCTATCTGGCCCTGGCCTCCGTCCTGTTCGGCATCGGCGCAACGGGTTTTCTCGTCCGCCGCAACATGCTGATTCAGCTCATGTCGATCGAGCTCATGCTCAACTCGGTCAACGTGCTTCTACTTGCCTTCAATCGTGCGTATCCCGGCAACCACGACGGGCAGCTGTTTGCTTTCTTCGTCATCGCAGTGGCCGCGGCCGAGCTCGTCATCGGGCTCTCGATTCTCATCGCCTACTACCGCATCAAGAAGACCCTCGATACCGACGATGCGACCCTGCTGAAGTACTGAACCCATGCATCACGAAAGCTCTCAGCAGATCTTGCTGCTTCTGATCATTTTGTTCCCGCTTGCGGGAGCGATCTTCAACGGTCTGGTGGGCCGGTACCTGCCGAAGGGCGCGGTGACCCTGGTCGGAGTTGGATCGGTCGCTGTCTCGTTCGTGCTCGCCGTGGTCTCGTTCGCCGAGCTCTACGGCATGGACCACGGCGCCGCGCATCCCGCGCTCGTCTACCACTTTTACGAGTGGTTCTCGGTGAAGATTCCGAGCGGGGCCGAAGTGCCGATCAACGTCCGGTTCATGATGGACTCGCTGAGCGGCGTGATGACGCTGGTCGTCACGGGCGTCGGCGGCCTGATCCACCTCTATAGCGTCGGCTACATGGGCGAGGACGACGGCTATCCGAGGTTCATGAGCTACCTGAACCTCTTCATGGCCTCCATGCTGATCCTCGTTCTCGGGAGCAGCGTGCCGGTCATGTTCATCGGCTGGGAGGGCGTCGGTCTCTGTTCCTATCTGCTCATCGGCTTCTGGTACGAGAATCTCGACTATGCGGCTGCGGGGCGAAAGGCGTTCGTGGTCAACCGCATCGGCGACTTCGGCGTGCTGATCGGAATGTTCATCCTCGTCACCGTGGTCGGCTCGTTCGAGTTCGTCGACATCAACCAGGGCGCGGTTGCTGGCGAGTTCCGCGGGGACTTCCCGCTGTTGATTGGTGGCGTCGCGCCGAGCCTCGCCACCGTCGCATGTGTGTTCCTGTTTCTGGGATGCACCGGCAAGAGCGCGCAGATACCCCTCTATGTGTGGCTGCCGGATGCGATGGCGGGCCCGACGCCGGTCTCCGCGCTCATTCATGCCGCCACGATGGTGACCGCGGGCGTGTATCTCTGCTGCCGCCTCTCGCCGCTCTTCATCACCTCCGACGTCGCGATGTCGATCATCGCGGTCACCGGAACGCTCACCGCGCTTCTCGCCGCGTCGATTGCGGTGGTCCAGCGCGAGATGAAGAAGATCCTCGCCTACTCCACGGTCAGCCAGCTCGGCTTCATGTTCGCTGCGGTCGGAGTCGGCTTTTTTGCGGCCGGATTCTTCCACGTCTTCACCCACGCGTTTTTCAAAGCCTGCCTCTTTCTCGGCGCCGGCTCCGTGATGCACGCTGTCCACGCCCACGGCGATGCAGATATCTTCAAGCTCGGCGGTCTCAAAAGAGCCCTGCCAACTACCCGCTGGACCTTTCTGGCAAGCTGCCTCGCCATCGCGGGTTTCCCGCTGACGAGCGGGTTCTTTTCGAAAGACGAGATCCTGCTCGGCGCCGCCGCACAGATCTACCGCCAGGACGACTGGCTCATGCACTCGGTCGGATGGTTCGTGCTCATCGGTTTGACCCTCGCTGCGGTGATGACGGCGTTCTACATGTTCCGGCTCTACTTCCTCACTTTCACGGGTGACTATCGCAGCGCCGATCGGTCGATCGACCACCCCTACGACGCGCACCCCCACGAGTCGCCGCGGTCGATGACCATTCCGCTCGTCGTGCTCGGCGTTGGCGCCCTCGTGGTCGGCTTTCTCGGCTTGCCGCACGTGATGCCGATCACCGGCGCCCACCTTCCGAGCTGGTGGAGCCAGTGGATGCACACGTCGGTTGCAGGGCGGCCGGTTCCGGAGGAGCTTCACATCGTCAACCTCGCGTCCGGCCTCGCATTCGGGGCGATGGCGGTCGGCATCGGTGGCGCCTGGATTCTCTATCGAAACAAGAACGAAGACGCGCTCGTCAAGTCGCTACCGGCCCGGCTCTACCAGCTTGCCTTCGACAAGTGGAGGGTCGACGAGCTCTACGCGGCGGTCATCGTCAACCCGCTCAAGCGGACCGCGGCCGTCGCCGGCCATGCCGACATGACCTTCGTCGATGCGCTCATGACCAAGCTTCCGAGCCTCAACCTGCGTGAAGGGGGGCAGCTCTTCGCACGCATGCAGAACGGTGTCGTCCAGATGTACGGCGCGGTCATGGTCGTCGGCTTCGCTGGCGTCATGGCGTGGTACTGGACGCCTCACGCGCGGATCGAGGCCGAGCTCGAGGGAAGCCGCGCAAAGCTCAGCGCTCCGGCGGGGCTCGGGTACGAGTATCGTTGGGATGCCAACTCGGACGGAGAGTTCGAAACCGGATGGAGCAACGTCCCGCAGACGTCGTTCGAATACGGCGAAGACGACATCGTCGGCGTTGCGATGTTCGTCGTGAACAGCGAGTCCGGCCTCGAACGGCGAGTCGAAGTGTCCGAGGAGTGGATTCCGGTGCCCGTCGAGTCGGTGATTCCGTCGGCGATGCTCTCGCCGGAGGACCGCGGCTTCGAGGTGCGCCGCGAAGGCAACAACCTGTTGTTCCGAAAGCCGACCGCCGCGGCGCCTGGCTCGAAGAGCCGGGAGTGGCGGCTTCCGATGGGCCGAAAAGGCCGTATCGGTGCGGCGCGGGTTTTCGCACGACCGCTGGTCGAAGCGACCGTCGAGGTGCGGAATGCGTTCGGAAACGAGCGGGAGGCCAAAAAGGAGCTGGCGCTGCCCTTCGAAAGCCGGGCACCGGGGCACGCCTCCTACGGCATGGTTGACGAGGTGGTGCGATGAATACGCACATTCTCACCGCGCTTCTCCTCGTGCCGGCGCTCAGCGCGATCATCGTGTTAGCGATTCCACGGTCTTGGGACGCGGCGATCCGCCGGTTTTCCATCGGGGCGATGCTGCTCGAGCTGATCCTGAGCCTGCGGCTGATCTTCGCCGACTACGCGACTCCCAACTACAAGTTCGTCGAGCACGTCGCTTGGATCGAGTCGTTTGGCATCTCGTACAAGCTAGGCGTCGACGGTCTTTCGCTGTGGCTAGTGATTCTCACCACCGCCTTGTCTCCCATTGCGCTCTACGCGTCGTGGGGACCGATCAAGACCCGAATCAAAGCGTACGCCTTTTCTTTCCTTCTGCTCGAGCTCGGCATGTTGGGGGCGTTCCTCGCGCTCGACCTGTTCCTCTTCTACGTGTTTTGGGAGCTCATGCTCGTGCCGATGTACCTCATCATCGGCATCTGGGGCGGCAAGGACCGCGTCTACGCCGCCGTGAAGTTCTTCATCTACACGATGGTTGGAAGCCTGTTGATGCTGGTCGCCATCCTCTACGTCGTGTCGAGCTACGAGCAGCTCGCAGGTGAGTACACGTTCGACCTGCAGAGGCTTTCGAGCCTCGTGCTGCCAGCGCTCCCTCAGTACCTATGCTTCTCGGCGTTTGCGCTCGCATTCGCGATCAAGGTGCCGATGTTTCCATTCCACACCTGGTTGCCCGACGCGCACGTGCAGGCGCCAACCGGCGGCTCGGTGATTCTCGCCGCGGTCCTTCTGAAGCTGGGGATCTATGGCTTCATACGCTTCGCGATGCCGCTGTTCCCGGTCGCAAGTCAGGCCCTCGGCCCGGCCCTCGCGGCTCTCGGCGTGGTGGGCATCATCTACGGAGCCTACACGGCTTGGGTGCAGCGCGATTTGAAGAAGCTCATCGCGTACAGCTCCGTGAGCCACATGGGATTCATCCTGCTCGGCCTCTTCGCGATGAATCGAACCGGCATCTCGGGCGCCGTGCTTCAAATGATCAACCACGGCATCTCGACCGGGGCGCTCTTCCTTCTCGTCGGCGTCATCTACGACCGCAGGCACACCCGGATGCTCGATGACTTCGGCGGCCTCGCGAAAGTGATGCCCTGGTATACGCTGTTCTTCGTCATCATCACGATGAGCTCAATCGGCCTTCCGGGAACGAACGGCTTCATCGGCGAGTTCATGGCGCTTGCCGGCGCATTTTTCTCCCGTACGGCGATCGGGTTCGGAGATTCGTGGCTGCTCATGACGCTCCTTGCCACGACGGGCGTGATCTTTGCGGCGGTCTACATGCTGCACGCCGTCCTCCGCATGTTTTGGGGCAAGGTGACGATCAGCGAAAACGAGTCGCTGACCGACATGAACCTCCGAGAAACGATTGCCGTGATGCCGCTCGTCGTGATGGTGTTCTGGATCGGGCTCTATCCGAAGTTTTTTCTCGACAAGATGAATCCGACCGTCGACGCGTTCCTGGCCGACTTCACCGTTCGATACGAGGCGGGCGCCGGAACGTCGGAGCCCCGGCTGGTGGAGTTCGAGCAGCTCGCTTTCGAGCTCGGGGGGTCGTCGGACTCACTCGCCGTGGCGGGGTCCGGTCTGGAGGGGGACACGCCATGAGCGAGCTGATCGGAATCGCGCCCCTCCTTCTTCTCGTCGCAGCAGGCCTGGCGATCATGGCCATCGACGCGTTTACCAGCGAGCAAGCGGAGCTGGCGGTCGTGACTTCGGCAGCCCTGTTCGTTGCGGCAATCGTCGCGGGGACGCTGTTGGTCGGGGAGGATCTATCCGCTCCCGAGCTCGTCACGCGGTACCTCGCCGTCGACCGCCTCGGCCTCTTCTTCGACATCGTCATTTGTGTCGGAGCCGGTTTGTCGGTGCTTCTCGCCGGCGGTTATCTCCGCGAGCACGGCTTCGAGCGCGGTGAGTTCTACGTGCTAGTCATCTTCACGGCGTTTGGCGCCATGGTCCTGGCGCGCGCCGTCGATCTCTTGAGCATCTTTCTAGGGCTCGAGACTATGTCCCTCGGTGCTTATGCGCTCGTCGCGTATCGCCGAACCAGCGCGCGCGCCGTCGAGGGCGCCGTGAAGTACTTCCTGCTCGGATCGTTCGCGGCGGCGATCCTGCTGTTCGGGAGCGCGTTGCTCTACGGGGCGACGGGTCATACTGACCTCGTCAGCATTCAGGGCTCGATCGCGGCCGGCAAGGCGGACGCCATCTTGACCACCTTTGCGCTCGTCATGTTGGTCGTGGGCCTCGCGTTCAAGGTCGGCGCCGTGCCGTTTCACATGTGGGTGCCCGACGCCTACGAAGGCGCGGCAACCCCTGTGACCACGTTCATGTCCGTCGCAGTCAAATCGGCCGCGGTAGCCGTGATGGTCCGCGTATTCGTCGGCGCGTTCGGCGACCCCTCGACCATGGGGCTCTACACCGGCTGGACGCCGGTCATCATTCTCCTCTCGATCATCACGATGGTGTACGGCAACGTCGCGGCGCTCGCGCAAAGCAGCGTCAAGCGAATGCTCGCATACTCGTCTATCGCGCACGCCGGATACATCCTCGTCGGGCTTGCGGCCGCTCACGAAGTCGGATCGTTCGCGGTGAGCTCGGTGCTCTATTACATGGCGGCCTACACCGTCTCCAACGTTCTTGCTTTCGGGTCGCTCATCTTGATGGGGAGCAAGGGCAAAGAGGCCGTCAGCTACGCGGACCTCGCCGGCGCAGGGCGCCGTCACCCTTGGGCCGCGTTCCCCTTCGTCGTCGGCGTGCTTTCGCTGCTCGGCATGCCTCCGACCGCAGGCTTTTTCGGCAAGTACTACGTGTTCAGCGCGGCCGTGCAGGCAGGAGGCCCCATGATCTGGCTCGCCGTGCTCGGGGTTCTCGCAAGCGCCGTGGGGGCCTATTACTATCTCAAGGTGATCGTGTACCTCTTCATGCGCGAGCCGGAAGAGGACGCGCCGATCGCGGTGCCCATGCAGTCGGGCTACGTCATCATCGCGCTCGTGGTCGCCGGCTACTACGTGATGAAGATGGGCATCACGCCGAGCCGCTACCTCGACTGGGCGGTCTCCGCAGCGACCGCTTTCATCGGCTGACCGGCGCGCCCCAGGCGGTCGCCGGGCCGCACCAGAAGGCGCCGTGGGCGATTCTCCGGGAGCGCGTCGAAGGCACGCTTCCAGTCTGCGAAGCGGCCGCCCGCACGGACGGCGTCCAACACGGCGAGGCCCTCCGCGCGTCCGCCCTGGGCGAGCACGTACTCGACCCACGCCCACCTCGCGCTCGTCGCGCGCACGTCCACCCGGCCGCGGACTCCACGTCGGAGCTGCTTGAGCCGGGCCTCCACGAGCGGCATGCCTGCGAACGGCGCGCCGTCCAGCGGTGTGTTGCGTTTGGCCACGAACGGCGCGACGCCCAGCGAAAGGGGCACGAGGCCGGACAGCTCTTTGCTGAATTCGATCAGCTCTTCGATGTCGTCTTCCGTCTCGCCAGGCAGCCCGACCATCACGTACAGCTTGACCCGTTTCATGCCGTGGCGCCGAGCCAGGCGCGCTGCGTTTCTCAGCTGTGCCTCGCTCGTGCGACGCTGAATCACGTCCCTCATTCTCTGGCTCGCACCGTCGCTCGCCGTCGTGAGGATGCGATGACCGCCTCGGCGGAGCGCCGCAACGAGATCGTCGTCGAGCCGGTCCGCACGGAGCGACGACAAACCGACCTCTCGCCCCGAATCTGCCAAGGCGTTCACGATGTCCGTGATCTGCGGATGGTCTGTCGTTGCGGCTCCGACGAGACCGACGCGAGAGGCATGCTCGGGAACCAGCGAGAGCACTTCATCCTTTTCGACGAGCCGCATTCCATCGTTGGTCGAGCGTCGCATGACGCAGTACGTGCAGCCGCGATGACAACCGCGTTCGGGCTCGATGAGAAACATGTTTCTGAGCTCGGTGTGCGGCGTGACGATCTGCGAATAGGCGGGAAGCGATGCGTCGTCGGTTTTATCGATTGGTGGCAGGGCGTCGCCGTCGATTGCCGGCACGAAGACGTGGGGATGGCTGGCCAGTGCACGGAGCGCGCTGTCCCTCGTATCCGCGTCGAAAATCGTGCCGAGCACGGAGTGGATCGACTCGTCCGCCTCGCCCATCAGAACCGCGTCGACGAACGGCGCGAGAGGAAGTGGGTTGCTGAACGTGAGTGGGCCGCCTGCCAGAACGAGCGGGTGCTCGGGGCCGCGTTCCTCTGCAAGCGGATGGAGGCCCGACAGCTCCAAGCACTGAATCAGTCCCGCGAGCTCTGCTTCGTACGCGACAGAAAAAGCGAGGATCGAATAGTCCGAGACGGGTCGGAGCCCCTCGTAGGTGATGAGCGGCGCTTTCGATGCGCGCCAAGCTTCGACATCGTCGGGTAGGAAAGCCCGATGCGCGGCCCGCCCAGGCGCCGCGTTCACCACCCGATAGATGGTTTGATACCCGAGCGACGACATGCCGACGTGATAGGGGCTCGGATAAACGAGTGCGACGGCTTCGGGAGCCTCCTTTTGGATCGCTCCGATCTCGTCGCGGCAGCGCGCCACGATTTCGCCTTTCACGTCGGCCATTCTGCTGCGTAGTGTTCGTCCGGACGCGTTCGGCGGCAACGGGGCCGGCCCTGGGGCTACAAAGCAACCGTCTTATTCGACGGAATGCCCGATGCGCGACCAGCGAATGCGGTCCCAAAGGGACCCTCGGGCGTTTCGCCACGACATGTAAATGACGAGTGCTTTGCCTTTGATCCGGGAGCTCGGAACCGCTCCGATGAGCGGATTTCGACTGTCGTTCGAGCGATCCCGGTGGTCGCCCATCACGTAGACGTGCCCAGGGGGAATCTTGATCGGCAGACGGTCAGGCTCGAAGTTGTGCCTCGACTGGCTGATCCGGTGGGGCGTCCCGTCCAGCACCTCCTGGTAGACCCTGCAGCTCGGCTCGATCATTTCCTGCTCGTCCTTTCCGCATGGCCCGACTTCGACGGTCTCGAGCGCCTTTCCGTTGCGCCAGATCTTTCCATCGCGAATCAGGATTTCGTCGCCCCCGACGCCCATGACGCGCTTGACGATGTCCTCGTTGTCGGCCGGACTGTGGAGAATGATGATGTCGCCCGGCTCGGGGCTTCCCCAATTCACGACGGCTTCGTGCGTGAACGGCAAGAAGAGCCCGAACGGGTACTTCGCAACCACGACGCGATCGCCGTCGAGGAGCGAGGGCTCCATGGAGGGACCATCGATCGCGAATGCCTCGAACAACGTGACCCGGATGAACAGAGCAAGGAGCAGTGCACCGCCGATGGTCGCGAGGTTTGATCTCCAGCCGTTGCCCGTCTTCTTTTTGCTCGCCCCTCTCGAAGCAGATTTGTCTCGTTTTTGGCTCATTCGTGGGGCACTACCAGCAGGCGGCGCGTGGGCGGCTTTGCTGGCGCGGACGCTAGTCTGCGGGTAGGCATGCGTCAAGCGAGCCATGACGACTCTCTGCATCGAGACTGCGACGGAACACGGTATGGCGGTGGTAGCCCGAGGCAACGGGTCGACGGCCGCGGTGTCCTGGCGCTCGACCGCCGGCCACGGTGAAGACCTCCTCGGCCGCATCGACTCGGTGCTGGCGAAAGCCGGCGCTACGCGCGACGAGCTTTCACTCGTCGGCGTCGGCGTTGGCCCTGGTCGATTCACGAGCGTCCGCGTCGGGCTCGCGACGGCCAAAGGTCTCGCGCTCGGACTCGGTATTCCGATCGTCGGTGTGAGCTCCCTTCGCGTTCTTGCCCGTTCGATCTCCACACCGCCAGGCAGCGTGCGCGTACCGGTCATGCATGCGTATCGAGGTGACGTGTTCGCCGCTGCGTTCGCCGTCGACGGAGACCGGGTGGACGAGCTCGTCGCACCGTGTTTCGGCGCTCCGCACGATGTGTTTCAGCGAATCCGCGAGATCGTCGGAGACCGGGCGATCGCCGTTCGGGGAGACGGGGTCGGCCCTCACGCGGAGCTCGTCGCGCGTGTTCTCCGAGCGCCGCTCGACGAAAGCGCTCGCCGCGCGGATGCCGAGCCCGATGCCCTCCTCGCAGAGGTGCTCCGGGTCCGGAGCGTCGAAGGGCCCTCGGATCTCGAGTCGCTCGAACCTCAGTACCTCCGGCCTAGCGACGCCAAGCTTCCGGAACGCCCCCTCCGAACCGACCGCGACGGCTAGCGGGCGCGCGACGCGATGGCGTCTCGGTAGGTGCGCTCGTAGAGCCGAATGGTCCGCTCCCACGAATGGTCGATTCGCATGATGCGGCTCTGCACTTCTCGAAACGCCTTGGTGTTGGCGAATGCCGCGGCCGCCCGCTGGAGCGCAGACAGAAGTGACCCGGCGGTGGGCTCGTCATAGAGAAGGCCCGAGCCGGACTTCAGCGAAGCCTCGCAGTCGACGACTTCGTCGGCCAAGCCGCCTTCCCGGTAGACGATCGGCAGCGCTCCATAGCGCTGCGCGCGCATTTGAATGTTGTCCGTGGGGGCTTCGCGTCCCGGCACGACGACGAAATCACTTGCGCTGACGAGCACGTGTCGAAACGCTTCGTCGTCTCCCGTCCTGATTTGGATGCGGTCGGTCCACTGGTCCCACAGCTCTTCGTAAATCGCGACGAGCTCGCCGTGTCCGTCCAGCTGAACCACGAGCTGAACCTCGTTGCGCAAGAAGTCCGGCCCCACTTTGGCGAGCAGATCCATACCCTCGTCACCGACTCGCCCGATGGCCGCGAAAAGGGGGACGTCGCTCCGCACCGGCAGCGTGAGCTCGTGCTGAAGCTCTGCCTTGCACTTGTCCTTTCCGTCCATGTCGAACGGATCGAAGCGTGCCGCGAGGTGCCCGTCGGTTGCCGGGTTCCAGACGGCAGGGTCGATTCCATGCCGCACTCCGCTCGTCTTCGGGGCGACCTCGCGGAACGTCTCTGCAAGCGGGACGTCGGAGTCGGACCGCTGCAACCGATGCGCATAGTTGGGGGACAGCGTGGTGATTCGGTCGGCCGCCAGAAGACCCGCCTTGAGAGTGCTCAGCGTGCTGCCGTCGCGCGCCTCGTCTCCGACCGCGAGCCAATCTGCGTCGGAAGCGTCGAACCGGCCTTGTTCCAAAGCGTCGTAGACCGTCAGCACGGCCGGCAGGTCGGGAAACGCGGACCGAAGCCCCGCGAGCACCGCCGCGCCCGACGCGCCGTGCGCGTGGACGACGTCGTACTGGTCGACGTTCTGCCGGGCGAGCTCGACGACCGCGGAAGCGAACACACCCACGCGCGATGCGTCGAGCTGACCGCCTTCGCCCGTGAGCGAGCTCGCGGAGAGCAGCACCTCCTCGTTGCCGATGAAAGTGAGGTCGACTCCGTCGGGGCTCCTTCCGGTATAGAGCTCGCATGCCCACGGCCTTCCGCCGAGCTCGAACTCGAGCTTGGTCAGGCGGCGGGCGAGGGCGCGCTTGGCGGTATCGATGTGGCCGTAGAGGGGCGATACGAGATCGACCGTGTGATCGGCGCGCCGAAGCACCTTCGCCAACGTCTTGACGTCTCGGGCTTCTCGCGCGCTCGTGAACGCTTGAGGGGCGATGAATAGAATTCGCAAGGTGGTGGACCATAGCGACACTTGGGCCTTTGGGCCAAGTGCGGGTCGCGGCTTGCGCGGCCGGCAGCCTGCCTCAAGTTAGGGGCCGATGGCAGAAGGCGAAAAAGTCGCGGTGACGGGTGCTTCGGGCCTAGTCGGCACGGAGCTCGTGGCGAGGCTTCGGGCCCGGGGCTTCGAGGTGCTTCGTTTGGTGAGACGCGCGCCGCGCGGCAAAGACGAGGTGCGATGGGATCCCGATGCCGGCACCATCGACCGGGAGGGCCTCGCCGGAATTCGTGGCGCGGTGCACCTTGCGGGCGAGAACGTCGCGTCCGGCCGCTGGACCGAAGCGAAGAAGGCGAGAATCCGGGGCAGCCGCGTCCGCGGTACGGAGCTGCTCGCGGGCGCGCTCGCGGAGCTTTCTCCAAAACCCGAGGTTCTCGTGTCCGCGTCTGCGATTGGGTACTACGGCGCACGCGGGGACGAAGTCCTGCACGAGAGCAGTCCGCCGGGCGGAGGTTTTCTCGCTTCGGTTTGTCAGCAGTGGGAGGCCGCGACCGGCGCGGCCAGAGACGCGGGGATTCGCGTCGTCAACGCACGCATCGGTGTGGTGTTGTCCGACGAGGGCGGCGCGCTTGCCAAGATGAAGATGCCGTTCCTGCTCGGTCTCGGCGGCCGTATCGGGGACGGCAGCCAATACATGAGCTGGATCACGCTGGACGACGTCGTCTCCGCTCTCGTTTTCGCCGTCGAAAACGAGGAGCTCGCAGGGCCGGTCAACTTGGTCGCCCCGGCACCCGTCACCAACGCTTCGTTCACCAAGACGCTCGGGAACGTGCTCAACAGGCCGACGGTGTTGCCCGTGCCCAAGTTTGCGCTTCGTCTAGGAGCGGGCGCCGAGATGGCAGACGAGATGCTGATCGGCGGTGCCCGCGTCGTTCCCGCCGTGCTGCAAGCCACGGGATTCGAATGGAAGCACCCGACGCTCGAGCCTGCCTTGCGCTCGGTGCTCTAGCGCTGCGCGTAGTTTGACGGCTCGTCGAGCTTCGTCCGACACTTTGGCGGTGCCGAGGCCGACGTCTTCATGGAGCGCGGGGCTGTCTGCGCTGGCGTTTTTCCTCGCTGGCCTCTTTCCGCTGTTCAACGCCGACGCATACGGGCACTTGGCGCAGGGCCGGCAGATCGCGACGCTCGGCCGCGTGCCGCGGGTCGACCTCTTTTCCTTTTGGAAGCCGGAGCCACAGCCCTGGAACAACTACGAATGGGCCTACGATTGGATCACGTGGCTGGTCTACGACGGCCTCGGCGCAAACGCCCTGATTCTCCTCAAGTGTTTCGCGCTCGCCTTGCTCGGCTATTTGCTGGTCTCGCTCGCCGTTCGGCTCGGGCGTGGAGCCGCATCCGCGGGTCCGCTCGCCCTGAGCGTGCTTCTCATGGTGCTTCCGGTCGCCAGGTTTCGCTTCACCGTCCGTCCCCAGATCGTAGCGCTCGTGTTTCCGGCGGTCCTGCTGCTCGGCATCAGCGCTCTTTTCCGTGAGGACTCCTCCCCGCGCCGCAGGGCGATTCTCCTCGCTTCGCTCGCTCTGCTTCAGGTCGTCTGGGTGAACATGCATGGCTCGCACCTCTTTGGAGTGGCGATCACACTCATCTTCGCGGCGGCGGCGGTCCGCACTCCGTCCTTCCCGTGGATGGTCGGACTGCTCGGCCTTCAAATCGCCGCCACGGCCTGTACGCCCTTCGGCTTCGCCATCGCGACCGACGCGATTTCCCACGTGCTGCGGCCGGAGTACCGGGAGCTCGTCGTCGAGTGGGCCGCCTGGTCGCCGAAGGACCCTCTGCGCCTCTTGGTTGCGCCGATCGTTGCCGCGATCTTCGTCTTGATCGCATTGCGGCCCGTCGCGCGAAGCTCACGCTTCGGTTTGGCCTACGGGGTCTTTTGCGTGCTGGTCAGCCTCATGGCGTTTCGCTCCATGCGTTTCGTTGCACACCAGCTCCTCTTTTGTGCACCCTTCATCGGCGCAGGACTGGCGCGGGGCTCGCACATCGTGCAGCGCCCGCGCTTCGCCGGCGCTCTCGTCGTCGCAACGGGCGTCACGGCGCTGCTTTGGACCCCTCAGCTCCTTCCAAATCCGGGTTTCGGTTTTGGCGAGCCGAAAATCGAATATCCATGGGCGTCGGCTGAAATCATCGAAGATCGCGTCGACGACCCGCGGATCGTCGCGAGCCTCGCTGACAGTTGGGCGCTGATGTTTGCCGCGCCGAGCGCGCGATTCTTGGTGGACGGGCGAGTTCCTTTCTACGGACCGGAAATGATTCGGAGCGTCGCCCAGAGCTTTTCGGACGAAGAACGCTTTGGCGAACAGCTCTCCGAGTACGGCGTCAACACCGTGGTCATCGACCACACCCGCTCGGATCACGTCGCCGCAACCGAATACCTCACCGGGCAAGAGGATTGGGGGCTGGTCTTCGTCGAGGACGGGCACTCCGTGTTCGTTCACCGCGGCGTCGCGCCGGGCCTCGCCCCGTTCCGCGTGCTTGCCCCCGGCTATCGCGTGGGGCGACTGCTCGAGCCGGAGATCGAGGAGTCGGAGATCTGGGCCGAGGCGATGCGGGCGAGCGGTCGCCTCAACACGGAAGCGATCCGGGCATGGCACCAGGGTCTCGTGCTCCTCCGCCCATTGGCCCGCGACGGACGTCGAGCGGGCATTCGCGGGTCCGCCACCGCAAGGGACGCAGAGTACGCGCGCGGAGCGTCCAAGCGCCTGAGAGCCGCGTCGGAGCGTTTTCCGGGATTCACGAGCATCGAGCTCTACCTGGCGATGGCGAGCTTGTCTTCGTGCGACGTAGCCGGAGCGCGGGCAGCGTACGGCCGGGCTCTCTACGGGGGACGAACCCGAGAAGCCGCCCTCGTCGGGCTCGAGCTCGCGCTTCGCGCAGGCACTCCGTCGGAACGCTCCTCTGCGGTCATCCAGCTCGAAAACCTGCTGCGCACCGATGAGGGTCAGCGTGACCCGTGGGTGCGCGCGATCGCCGAAGACCTCGAGGCGCGCTGCCGATGAGCCTCAGGCTGCCGCCTCGTGGTCGAGCTCGATCAGCGTGATCTCGGAGGGCGCCGCAATACGCATCGGTGGGCCCCAGTAGCCGGTGCCCGAGCTGACGTAGATCTGCGAGTCTCCGCGCCGGTGCAGGCCGGAAAGGAACGGCTGCACGAGTCGCGTCAGCACGCCGAACGGAAATATCTGGCCGCCGTGGGTATGGCCCGAAATCTGAAGATCCACGCCGTGCTCGCGCGCTTCGTCGAACTGCACCGGCTGGTGAGCCAGCAAAACGACGGGCTTCGAGGTGTCCCGACCCTGCATCGCGCGTGCGACGTCGGCCCCATGGTCGCCGCCGAACTGGTGCGCGGTCCAGTCGTCCACCCCCGCGAGATGGACGACCTCGCCGTTCTTTTCGAGCTCGACGCGCTCGTTGCGAAGCGCACGAATGCCGAGGCTTCGCAGAAATCCAAGCCAGGAGTCGGCACCGGAGTAGTACTCGTGGTTTCCCGTCACGAAGTAGGTTCCAAGCTTGGCTTGGATCTCGCCGAGGGGCGCGATGGCATCACCGAGGTCGGCGACCGTTCCGTCGATCAGGTCTCCGGTGATCGCGACGACGTCGGGCTCGAGCGCATTGACTTTCCGGACCACGTCGTCGACGAACTCCTTTCCGATGGTGAGGCCGATGTGCATGTCCGTGAGCTGCACGAGCCGAAGCCCCCTCATCGACTCGGGGAGCTTCTTCAAGCGAACCGGGACGCGCTTCACCTCGACCGGGCGAATCGCAGACCAAACCCCCCAACCCGAGAGCGCCAAACCCATGACGCCGGCCCCGCCAGCGAGGAGCTGTGCGAGAAACTCACGCCGCCCTCCGTTCACCGACGTCATGCTCGCGTACTTGACCCAGCCCCAACGCGCGATCTCGCCACCCCACAGGAGCACGAGCAGCACGAACATCGACCCCATCCAGATGTAGCCAACCCAGGACACGGGCACCGCCACGTTTCTCGGGAGCGTTCGCCACGCCAGCATCGATGCAGGGATCGACAGGGCGAGGAGAATCAACGTGATGGTGGCGATTTGCCGCCATGGAGACGGCCACATCGGGTCCCGAATCAGGCGAGCCCAAAGGTAGTAGTGGGTGCCGACGGTCAGGCCGAAGATGACGCCGAAGAAGATGAGGATGCGACCGAGCGACATGAGCCGAGGATTAGGATCGCATAAGGATGCGCCCCAAAACCGTCAAGTTGCGGCTTGGCCCGGGACCGAAGGGTCCGGGGAGTCGTATCGCTTCTTGCTCTCCTCGAGGTGGCGCACCAGCCGTTCGTGAACCTCGGGGTGGGTGAGAGCCACGATTCGGGCCGCCAGAAACGCGGCATTCTTCGCGCCATCGACGCCTACGGTCGCGACTGGCACGCCGGGCGGCATCTGGACGGTGGCGAGCAGGGCATCGAAGCCCTGCAGCGCACCCGAGGCGATCGGAACGCCGATGACGGGGCGCATCGTGTGTGCCGCCACCGCACCGGCGAGGTGAGCCGCCATGCCGGCGCACGCGATGAAGACCTCGACCCCCTCTTTTTCCGCAGCAGCGATGTATTCCGCGGTTTCGCGGGGCGTTCGGTGAGCGGACAACACCCGAACGTCGTTCGGAATGTCGAGGCCGTCGAGAACCTCCCGGCCCTTGAGAACGACCGGCAGGTCGCTCGGACTGCCGGTGAGGATTGCGACCACAGGGGTATCGTTTTTGCTCAGTTTTCCGTTCGTCACAGCGCCTCCCAGAAGGCCCGCTTTCTAGCGCAAACGAGCCGGCGCGTCATCTGCCCGCGACGGCCCCCAATACGCATCATCGGCATCAGCCTCGAGCTCGGCTGAGCCCCGCTATCGCTTGGAGTCGGCTAGGCGAAGGAGCTCCCCGACCGAGTGATCCGCCTCGATCGGATGCCGGAGGGGCAGATCCCCGTCGACCTCGTAGCGGGTGCGTCGCCCCTCCCGCCGCCGGGCGATCACGCCCACCTCTTCCAGCTCCCCGAGAATCCGCTGGACCGCTCTCTCCGTGATTCCGACGGCCTGGGCGATTTCCCGCACGCGGATGTTTGGGTCGCGGGCCACGCAGAGTAGTATGTGCCCGTGATTGCTTAGGAAAGTCCAGGGTGGTGTATTGGGATCAATCGCCATCTCGATAACCCGCGTCCTCTTTTACATAAAACAAGATTCATGCATTGACAAGCATGAAAATGATATCATGCTTCATATATCATGAATCAAGAGCGTGTCAGCGCCCCGACCGCGCGCCCGAGTCCCCTTCGGCGGACCCGCCAGCTGCTCGAGCTCGACCGCGAGGACATCGGCGTCATCGTGGTCTACGGCGTGGCGCTCGGTCTCCTGTCGCTCGCCGTTCCGATCGCCGTGCAGTCGCTGGTCAACACGGTTGCGTTCGGTTCCCTGATTCAGCCACTGGTCGTGCTGACGGTGCTCCTCGCCATTGCGCTGATCGGGTCTGCGGTTCTTCGGGCGCTCCAGGTGCGGATCGCGGAGATGCTCCAGCGCCGTCTCTTCGTCCGCATCGTGGCGGAGATCAGCGGTCGGCTCCCTCGCGTGAGCGCACCCGCGCTTCAGGCTGCGAACGGCCCCGAGCTCCTCAACCGCTTCTTCGATGTCTTCACCACGCAGAAGAGTGTCGCGGCGCTGCTCCTAGGCGGGATCGATGCGCTACTCATCGCGCTCGTCGGCCTCGTCGTTCTGGCTTTTTACCATCCGGCGCTTCTCGCGTTCGACATCGTCTTGATCGTCGGCGCGGTCATCGTGCTCGTCCCGCTCGGACGGGGTGGCACGGGTACGAGCGTCGCCGAGTCCAAGGCGAAATACGCAGTCGCCGGATGGCTCGAGGAGATGGCGCGGCATCCTCTGTGGTTCAAGCTGTCGGGCGGTGAGCAGTTTGCTCGGTCGAGGGCGGAATCGCTCGCGAAGGACTACTTGGTCACCCGCGACAGGCACTTCCGAGTCGTCTTCCGGCAGTTCATCGGGGCGTTGACGATCGAGGTGGTCGCCAGCGTTGCGCTCCTCGCGGTCGGCGGCCTCCTCGTGATCGAGCGGCAGCTCTCGATTGGACAGCTCGTGGCCGCCGAGCTCATCGTGACCGCGGTCGTGGCGTCCATCGCGAAGCTTGGTGGCAAGGTCGAGATCTTCTACGACCTCGTCGCGGCCGTCGACAAGCTCGGGGAAATCTTCGACCTTCCCCTCGAACGCCCGGGCGGGGAGAGTCCCCCGCGAGATGAGGGCGCCCGCGGTGAGCTGACGCTGGTGGACGTGGAGCTCGACCTGCCCGAGCAAGCGTCGATCGACGCCATCTCGCTTCGGCTCCAGCCCGGACGATGGACCGCCGTCAGCGGCGCACCGGAGCAGGTCACGACCGAGCTCGTCGACGTCATCTTCGGCCTCGTGCCGCCTCGCGCCGGCACCATCGAAATCGACGGTCACGACTCCCGGGATCTGGCGCTTCGCGAGCTTCGAAATCGCGTCACCGTCGTGCGGGAAACCGAAATCCTGCCCGGCTGCATCGCGGACAATCTCCAGGCCGCCAACCCAGCGCTGACGGCCGAGGAGTCTTGGGACGTGCTCAGCCGAGTCGGTCTCGCAGACTGGGTGAAGGACAGGCCGGAGGGGCTACGCACCGACCTCTTGGCCGACGGCTCGCCGCTTTCGCGGACACAGTCTTTGCAGCTCACGATTGCCCGCGGGCTCGCAGGAAAGCCGGCCGTCCTCATCCTCGATCGCACGCTCGACCAGATCGGGCCGCAGGAGCGCCTCGGCCTGTTCGATGCGCTCGCCGCGCGGCGAGACGTGTCCGTGCTCTTGATTTC